>NZ_CP085211.1:2179347-2490683 GCF_044797955.1 Idiomarina seosinensis
GCACACCGATTTGGTCGAAAAGTTTGGTTATGCGGACCCAAAAATATTAGTTTGCGGTTTAAACCCTCACGCCGGCGAGAATGGCCATCTGGGAAGTGAAGAAATTGATGTTATTGAACCGGTTCTGGCTGAGCTTAAGCAACAAGGTTTGAATTTAGAAGGTCCCCTACCGGCTGACACCGTTTTCCAGCCCAAATATCTAGATACTGCAACGGCTGTGCTGGCGATGTACCATGACCAGGGCTTGCCGGTATTAAAATACAAAGGATTTGGTAAAGCGGTTAATATTACCCTTGGTCTACCCTTTATCCGTACCTCGGTTGACCATGGCACAGCCCTTGATATGGCAGGCTCTGGCAAGATTAACTCGGGCAGTTGCCGGTTGGCGATAGAGACGGCAATCGATATGGTAAGAGCATCACATAATGAGTAAAACCCACCTAGGCCACCGTGCCAGAAAACGTTTTGGTCAAAACTTTTTGCATGATCAGCAAATCATCGACAGCATTGTTGGCTTAATAGACCCGCAGCCCGGGCAGAATTTGTTAGAGATTGGTCCGGGTCTGGCTGCTTTAACCGAGCCCGTTGCCGACCAGGCTGGTTTTCTCAGAGTTATTGAAATTGACCGGGATCTTGCCGACCGGCTTGAATCCCACCCTTTTTTAAACCAAAAGCTCGAGGTAATCCGGGGCGATGCCATGCAAGTCGACTTGCAGCAGTTTGCCAGCCCGGAACAGCCTTTACGAGTGTTTGGTAACTTGCCTTATAACATTTCAACGCCGTTGATTTTCCATTTGTTAAAGTTCAGCCCCTCAATCGACAACATGCACTTTATGTTGCAAAAAGAGGTTGTCGACAGACTGGCCGCAGAACCAGGCTCGAAAGCATACGGCCGTATTAGCGTAGTAGTCCAGCAAGCCTGTAGGGTTAGCTCTGTCTTAGACGTGCCGGCGGCGGCATTTAACCCACCACCAAAAGTTGAATCCGCTGTAGTGCGTCTTGAACCTTATCAGACTAGCCCGACACCGGTAAAAGATAAGCAACAGTTACATCAGTTATGTCTGCAGGCTTTTAATCAGCGCCGCAAGACAATTCGTAATAACCTGAAAGGTTTAATTAACGAAGAACAATTGCTGCAACTGAGCATTGACCCGGGCGCTCGACCTGAAACCTTGTCTGTGGCAGATTACTGCAGAATGGCGGATTGGCTAACTGAACAGGACTCAAGTAACGATGAGTAAACACGCAATCAAAATTGATGTTAAAACTCAGTATCTGCAGTCGCAGTCATACCCGGACAAGCAGCATTATGTGTTTTCGTACACCATAACCGTGCATAACCAGAGTCAGCATAACATTCAGTTACTCAGCCGCGAATGGCATATCGTCGATGCTGACAATAAAGTAACACGCGTTGCCGGCGAAGGTGTTGTCGGGCAAAAGCCTATTATTAACGCCAATCAGTCGTTCAGCTATACCAGCGGTACTGTATTGGCGACTCCCATCGGAACTATGCAGGGTCACTACCTGATGACTGACCATAATGGTGAACATTTTAACTGTGATATTCCGTCTTTTCGTCTTGCTATCCCCAACATCATCCACTGATCATGAGCCTTTATATTGTTGGTGATGTGCACGGCTGTTACAAAGAACTCATGCAGCTGCTCGACACGGTGGGCTTTAGCTACCAACATGATACCCTTTGGTGTGTTGGCGATATCATCGCCCGCGGGCCCGATTCTTTAGCTGCACTGCAGTTTTTTGTCGACGCACCTGAGCATGCGGTACGAACCGTGCTGGGAAATCACGATTTAAACCTACTGGGCATTTTAGCCGGGCAGCGTAAGGCCAATCCAAAAGATCGCCTCGATGCACTGTTAAATAGCCGACGCCGGCTTGACTGGCTGGACTGGATACGTCAGCAGCCTCTTTTTCATTTTATCCCACAATATCAGCTTGCCGTTACCCATGCTGGTTTTTATCCATGGTGGTCATTAACACAGGCAAAGCAAGCATCCAGCGAAGTAGAGCAACAATTGAAAGCGGATGACATTATGGTATTTCTCAAGCAGATGTTCGGCAATCAGCCGACCCAGTGGGATTCAAGTTTATCCGGTTACAGCCGATACCGATTTATTGTTAATGCGTTTACGAGAATGCGCTTCTGTCACTCTGACGGGCGTCTTGATTTTAGCGAAAAAGGGAACCCGGAGCAGTGTAACAACAAAGAGCTAACGCCCTGGTACCAGTTTTACCAACAATCGTTTACAACGGTATTCGGCCACTGGGCTGCCTTAATGGGTGAAACCGACAGACCTCAAACAATTGGCCTTGATACTGGCTGTGTTTGGGGCAATTATATGACATTATGGGACGTCGAACGCGATATTTACCATCAACAGTCTGCCATAGCCTGACAAACGAGAACGCTTTAGTGAGGGATTTTTCATGAAGTTAACAGTAGCAATGCGAGTCATTGGCGGCTTTGCAGTCATCACAACGCTGTTATTAGTCATTAGTTTAAGCTCCATTTTTAATGTGAACAGTATTGGCTCGTCTGTCGATCGCCTTAATGACAAAGCCGTGCCGGCCCTTGAAGGCGTTTCAGCGATTCAGGTTGATGTGCTGCAACTGCGCGCTTTGCAGACGGAAACGTTTTACGACACATCGCTTGAGCAGGTCGAGGCTCATCGTAATAGTTTTCAGCAAACCAGCAACGCTTTTCAGGATGCACTAAGCGGCGTTAGTGAATTGATTCGGGGCGAAGGCTACGATGATACAATACAAAAGCTAGAGCAAAGCTCGGCTGCCTATATTGCATTGGTTGACCAGCTTATTACGCAGCAGCGCTCTTATATTGAGTTGGGTAATACCGCGGCGCTACAGCTTGATGATATTGCCTTTACACTGGATGACTCAGCAATTTTGTTACTCGATGCGTCAGACATGACAGCTGACGAAGAAGTATCAGCTCTCGCCGGCACCATTGAAAAGTCCGTTGGCTCGTTAATCACATTAATGTATGACTTAAACAAAGCCAGTGATATCGACAACGCAAAAGTTATCCGTAGCGAAATCGACATTAATATTGATGCTCTGGAGCCACGTTTGGAACAGTTAGAGCAAATTGTAACCGCTGACGTAGAGTCTTTAGTCAGCGACGCTCTGATGATGATCCGTGAGGCAGTGAGCCAACTTCAGGGGCCAGGCTCATACTCTGACAACATTGTTGAGCAAGAGCAGACCCGCCTTGATGCTTCTGATACGTTACAACAGTCAGCGCAGCAACTTGATGATTTACTGTCTCTAACCAGCGAATTACAACAAGGTGTTAAAGGCATCGCCAATGAGACCCGCTCCTCCGTTGCGGGAGCGATAACCAGCTCCAGTTTGATCAATATCATTGTCACTTTGATATCCATAGCCCTGGCGGTATTTATCTCATGGTATACGGTACGCAGCATCAGTGTGCCGCTGCGCAAAGTTAACCATATGCTAAACATTATGGCTGATGGTAATCTGACCGAACGGGTAGATTATTCCGCCGAGGATGAGTTTGGAACCTTAGCCGGCAATACCAACAAGCTAACCGATAATTTGCGTAACCTGGTCGAAAGTATTGCCAGCCGCTCAACTCAGCTAGCTACCGCCGCTGAAGAGAGCTCCAGTGTGTCTGAAGAAACAACTCGCTCTATTGATGAACAGCGCAGTCAAATTGAACAGGTTGCCACAGCAACGCAGGAAATGAGCAGTACCGCCAGCGAAATGGCCGATGGTGCTGACCAGGCATTGCGAGAAATCCAGCATTCCGATGATGAGGCTACGCGGGTACGTAAAATTTCTGAGCAAAACCGCAATACCATCGACAGTCTGGCGCGTGAAATCCAGGGCGCATCCGAAGTCATTAACCAGTTGTCAGAAAACAGTAAGAATATCGGCGGCATCCTGGATGTTATCCGCGGCATCGCTGATCAGACCAACTTGCTAGCTCTTAATGCGGCCATTGAAGCGGCTCGAGCAGGAGAACAGGGTCGTGGCTTTGCCGTGGTGGCCGACGAAGTCCGCACCCTGGCCAGCCGAACGCAGGAGTCAACGGAAGAAATTCAGCACATGATCGAAAGCCTGCAAACCGATTCGGAACGAGCAGTTCAGGTAATGAACCGCGGTAGCCAGCAAGCCGAGAAAAGTGTTCAACAGACTGATGAAGCGGCTGAAGCCCTGCAGTCAATCACAGACGCTGTCCATCAGGCGGCTGATAGCAGTAACCATATCGCGACTGCTGCGCAGGAACAAAGCCGGACAACCCATGATATCAGTGAACGTCTGGAAGCTATTGTTTCTATTGCCGAGCAAACCGCGTCAGGTTCTAAGCAAACGGCGCAGGCTTCTAACGAGGTCGCTAAACTGGCAGACGAGCTACAGGAATCGATTCGCAGCTTCAAGGTTTAGAGGCTTAATAATCAGTCAACGATACGACCCAGCCGGCACTGTCGGCTGGGTTTTTTATGCAGGTTTCAAACAAAGGTGATGCGGGCAAAGCGGCGCTTACCCACTTGATAAACGCCGGAGTCTGCGGTGGTACAAAGCATTTTATTATCTGTTAACTTTTCACCGTCTTTTTTTACCGCCGACTGTTTTATCATCCGCATGGCATCAGAGGTTGAACCGACTAAGCCTGCCTCTTTTAGAACATTACCAATGGGCATGCCGTCTTCGCCGGGAGCCAGCTCATACTCCGGCATGTCTTCGGGTATCGCATTTTTCTGAAAACGCTGGATAAAATCCTGTTCTGCTTTATCCGCGTCAGCCTCGGAATGAAAACGAGCAATAATTTCCTTCGCCAGTAACACTTTGATGTCACGCGGGTTTTCACCTTCCTGGACCCGGCTTTTAAAGCCGGCAATTTGCTCTAAAGGCCGGAAACTAAGCAGTTCAAAGTAGCGCCACATTAACTCGTCGGAAATTGACATAATTTTGCCAAACATGTCGTTAGCAGGCTCAGTAATACCGATGTAATTATTCAGCGATTTCGACATTTTCTGGACGCCGTCCAGGCCTTCAAGCAAAGGCACCATAAGCACTGTTTGCGGCCGTTGTCCTTGTTCTTTTTGCAGTTCTCTACCCATCAAAAGGTTAAACCGCTGGTCAGTACCGCCTAGCTCAACGTCGGCCTGCAACTCAACCGAGTCCCAGCCCTGCACTAAGGGATATAAAAACTCGTGTATGGCAATCGCCTGATTACCTTTGTAGCGCTTTTTAAAATCGTCCCGCTCAAGCATCCGCGCTACGGTTTGTCGCGCAGCCAGTTTTATCATCTCGGCCGCACCCATTTTGCTCATCCATTCGGAATTAAACCGAATTTCTGTTTTGGCGGGATCCAAAATTTTGAATACTTGCTCTTTGTAAGTTTCTGCGTTGGCGAGTACTTGCTCTTCTGTCAGTGGCTGGCGCGTCACATTTTTTCCGGTAGGGTCACCGATCATGCCGGTGAAGTCGCCAATCAGAAAAACCACTTTATGACCGTAATCCTGAAACAATCGCAATTTATTAATTAATACGGTATGACCTAAATGCAGATCCGGAGCCGTTGGGTCAAAGCCGGCTTTAATAACCAGTGGCTTTTCCTGCGCTAGTTTATCTGCCAGTTCACTCTCGATCAGTACTTCTTCAACCCCGCGAGTTATTTCGGCGAGCGCTGCTTTTACCTGAGCTGTCATTTAGTCGATCTCCTGCGCCTTGCTTTAAGAATTGTAAAGATGCTAGTTTACGCCATAATACGGGTGGTTTTAAGCACCTGAAAACTGGTATTCTCAAATATTTCGTATTATCCTCGTTAAACACGAGGGGTTAAACAATTAACACATGCGAAAAACCTCCCAATGTCTTTTTAATAACAGAGCTAAAGTGCGCTATTTATGAAACCAACCGTCGTTATTCGTTTAAAGCAGCTATTTAATGACCTGCCTCGTTTTCATCGCGTTCTGATTAGCACAGTCAGTGTCACCCTGCTGCTGTTACTTGTTATTCCGTCGGAACCTGCGACGGCATCAAAGAACTCAAAATCACCTGAACAGCTGATGCCGGGTAAGCGCTATCAGCTGGAACTAGCGGTCGAAACACCCGAAGCCGGAGAAGAATCAGTTTCGAACAACTTTAGCTGGCAAAGCTACCAGATAAAGGGTGGCGATAATTTAGCCAAAATTTTCGATAAGCTTGGCTTAACGGCACAACAGCTCTACCGGGTTACCACCTCAGGAGACGAAGCAGAACTGCTGAAAAAGGTTCATCCCGGCGATATTTTACGCCTGGCAACCGACACCGAGGGGCAGCTTGTCCAGCTTGTTCATGAGATTAACGATGTTGAAACTCTGATCATAACGCGCCAGCAGGACCGCTTTATTGCAGAAGTTGAAAAACGGGAAATTGAAAGCCGCACCGAATTCACCCATGCCGTCATAGATTCAAGCTTTTGGAACGCGGGCATTAATGCGGGTATCACCGATAACCAAATTATGCGTATTGCTGACATTTTTGGCTGGGACATCGATTTTGCTCTGGATATCCGCAAAGGAGATGAGTTCAGCGTGTTATATGAAACACAATACGTTGATGGCGAATTTGTCGGCTACGGTAAAATTTTGGCGGCGGAATTTGTTAACCGAGATGAGACTTTCCAGGCGATCCTGCATGACAATGGCAGCTACTACACGCCTAATGGCAGAGCTATGCGCAAAACTTTCTTGCGCTCTCCGGTTAAATTTACCTACGTAAGCTCTAACTTTAATCCAAACCGCCTGCATCCGGTAACCGGTCGCGTCCGGCCTCATAATGGCACTGACTACGCAGCGGCAACCGGCACTCCGGTTATGTCTGCAGGTGACGGGAAGGTCATAAAGGCCAGTTACAATAACCTTAACGGTAATTATGTCTTTATTCAGCACGGCGAAAGCTATGTGACTAAGTACTTACATTTAAGCCGTAAGCACGTACGCACCGGCGAGCGTGTAAGACAAGGACAGCTTATCGGCCGCGTCGGCGCTACAGGCCGGGTAACCGGTGCTCATTTGCACTATGAGTTTCTGGTTAACGGTGCCCACCGTAACCCGCGTACCGTTGAGCTACCTAAGGCAAAATCACTGGCCGAGTCCGAACTTCCGGCATTTCGCCAGTACGCAGACCAACTGGTCGCCGTGTTAAGCGATAACAAGCGTATTTCTCTGGCTATGCGTTGATATGCAACGCTTTATTGGCGTTATGTCTGGAACCAGCGTTGACGCTGTTGACGCTGTACTCTGCCGGATAAACAATCAGGGCGCGCTGCAGCTGGAGGGATTTTACAGCACTGTAATCCCTCTGCCCCTGAAAAAACGTCTTCAGCAAGCCATGACAGATAAGCCACAGTCGCTTACCCAGTTCAAACAGCTAGAGGCGGACTACTCCCGCCAGGTCTCTGATACCATCAACACTCTGCTGCACCATCAATCCATTGACAGCAAGGATATTACTGCAGCAGGTTGCCATGGCCAGACCTTATGGCACTTCCCGCCCAGTCGGGCCAACACAAACGCACCGTTTTCGCTGCAGCTGTTAAATGCAGCCCAGGTCAGCATGCAGACCGGTATCAGCATTATCAGCGACTTTCGTCAAAAGGATATAGCTGCAGGAGGTGAGGGTGCGCCACTGGTGCCTGCTTTTCACCACCACCTGCTGGAGGCTACCCCAGATAACAGAAAAGCTGTTTTAAACCTCGGCGGTATAGCCAATATTACGTTGCTTAACGGGCAACAGGACGAAGTGCTCGGTTTTGACACCGGACCGGCAAATACCCTGCTCGATTCCTGGTACCGAAGTCATTATTCGAGCGGGGATTACGACGAGGATGGAAAAATAGCGGCAAGCGGCTCGATTAACCAACCGTTACTCAGCCGGCTTCTTGGCGAGCCTTACTTTACCAAACAAGCACCAAAAAGCACCGGCCGTGAACTGTTTAATCCGATCTGGCTGAGCTCTCGCCTGGCCGGCGATGAGCGGCCTCAGGATGTCATGGCGACACTCATAGAGCTGACAGCAATAACTTGTATTGCCGGGATCCGCTCGTTAACCGACAATATTAGCGAAGTAATTGCCTGTGGCGGAGGAGTAAACAACGGAGCTTTAATGTCCGCACTTCGGGGTCAGCTGCAACAGCAGTTTGGGCAGGTAATCCCGTTACGGACCACTTTAGAGTACGGTATTGATCCGCAGCGCGTTGAAGCCATGGCATTTGCCTGGTTTGCCTGGTGCTACGAGCATAAAAAACCGGCCAACTTGCCTGCCGTTACAGGCGCGCGTTGTCCGGTTATTCTTGGTTCTAAGGTTGTTGCTAATTAATGCAGCTACGACTCAGTCAGCTTGGCAAAAGCGTCCCGGGTCAGGTTCTCATTGTTGCCATTTTCCCCGACTACAATACTGTCTTCAATACGAACACCGCCATAAGGCCGTAACTGGTCAACTTTGTCCCAGTGAATGTCAGTGCTGCCCGCAAATTTCTCCAGCAGTTGATCGATCACATAAAGTCCGGGCTCGATAGTAAACACCTGCCCGACCTCGACCTCGCGCAGCAGCCTTAAAAAGGGGTGACGTTCGCTGCGCTGGTAACTTTCGCCCTTTGCATTTTTAAGGAAGCCGCCGACGTCGTGCACTTGTAGCCCAATAAAATGGCCTAAACCATGAGGCATAAAGGCACTGGTAATGCCTTTTTGGTAGGCACTTTCGGCATCTATCGAGATAAAACCAAACTGCTTGAGAATGCGCGCAATCTTCAGATGCATCGAAACATGCAGGTCATAATAATTTACGCCCGGCTTAATCTCGGTCAATAATTCTTGTTGCGCCGCATCAAGTGCCTCGACCAAATCCGCATAAAATCCAGGCTCCTGAGCATAACTGCGGGTGATATCAGCACAGTAACCTTTATAAACCGCTCCTGCATCGATTAAGAATGACCGCATTTCTGCCGGTGGCTCAGTATCATAGACATCGTAGTGCAACACAGCCGAATGCTCATTAACCGCAACAATACTGTTGTAGGGAACTTCGCTCTCACGGAAATTCATCGCGGCTAAATATTCAGCATGAATCGCTAACTCACTTTTGCCGGCAAAAAATGCGCGCTTCGCGGCAAGATGCGCCTTTGCTGCCAGACGATTAGCCTGACGCAAATTTTCAACTTCCCAATCGGTTTTGATGGCCCGCTGAAAATGCAGATAGTCCAGTAAATCCTGGGGGTTACGAGCCTTCACATTCCAGTCAGCAACTGGTTGCGCAAAATCCTCTCCGATAAAGGCCGTGGCCGCCAAGTCATCGCCTAAGTCATCGGTTAACTGACTCAGGTTCTCGATAATTTTCAGCTCGACCTGCTGTTGCCAGTCCTCTTCCGGTATTTTTGCCTCTGAGTGCCAGAAGTCCCGTGCCTGAAATAAGTAAACTGTCGGTTTACCGGAACCTTTACGGTAAAACACGGCGCTTTTTGGACTGTTGAGCAGCGGAACCCAGTATTTGAATAAGGGATTAACTTTATAGGGGGCAGGATTATCATCCAGGAAAGCTACCCGGGGCTGACCCGAATAAATTAAGGCCGACTCAAAACCCGTGTCTTCCAGCGCTTGGTCAAAACGCTCTGCAACCGTATGCAGATGTTCAGCGAATAAGCTCATGCAATACCCTCAGACTAAAAAATGTGTTCGTAGTCTATCCGATCTGCGGGTTTAAATCAGTAAGCCAGTGGTTAAATAGAAAAGCTGGAACCGCAACCACAAGTCGTTGTAGCGTTCGGGTTATCGACAAAAAAGCGTGAGCCCTGCAAGCCTTCCTCATAATTCACTATGCCGCCCACTAAATATTGCAGGCTCATCGGATCGACAACCAGGGTAACCCCCTCTTTTGGCACTTCCATGTCCCCTGGGTTAACTTTTTCGTCAAAAGTAAAACCATACTGAAAACCGGAACAGCCGCCACCTGTTACGTAAACGCGCAGCTTTAGTGCCGGATTCTCTTCTTCTTCAATCAGCTTTTTTACTTGCTTAGCCGCTTGTTCGGTAAATTCGATGGGCATTGCTTGTTGCACAGTCGCCGTCATTTATTACAACCTTGTTATTGCTTGCAGTTGATAGGTCATTAATTTTCTCGTACTTGACTATTTTGGTCAAGTATTGTTCGCCGGTTCCAGGCTTTGTTGCCAAAAGAAGGTTCGCTCTAGCCGCCCTTCGGCACCTTTCGTAAGCGTTGCCGTTACTTCAATTCGCTCGGGCGCAAAGCCGTCGGGCAGCATAAAGTCGCCCTCGTAAAGAGCAAAGTAACGCATCACAAATTGCTGCTGTTGCTCCTTGAGATTAGCCAGTTCGAGCAAGTCAAACCGCTTTTCCTTACCGTCAGTGCGGCCTACCAGGGTGATTCCAACGTGCCCGCCGACCAGCTGACGCCGTTGCTTAACCTGCAACAGAGCAAGAGAAAAGTGATAATGCCCGGGACTGACATTGGGCGTTAAGCTCAGCGATTCAATGATAACCCCGTCGTGTTCAAGCTCAGGAGCCATGATTTTTTGATAAAACGCAATATTTTCTCTTAAGCTATAATTATCTTCCTGTAGCGCAATCAATTGCTGCTGAAATCCCTGACTGGAGGACTTTTCGATATCCAGCTCAACTTGCAGTACGTTGCGCTGTGATTCCAGACGCTCAAGTTGCTGATAAAGCTGTTGTAACTGTTGTTTCTGCTCAGTTAACGTATTTTTAAGATAATAAGCATGCCAAACGCCTGCTAAATAAGCCAGATAGATAATCATCAGGCCAATAAGACCCAATGCCAGCGCAATCGGCAAGCGCCCCCAGCGTTCATTTAAACGTCGTAAAGAAAAGACTTTTTTCATCAAAATCAGTTTGTTCCTAATGTCGTCATTCACTGATATGTTAAACTCTGAAGATCACAGCATCACAGCACAGCTGCTCCAGGATAGGACGGAATGCCTAAGACTGAGTTACTGAAAAAGAGCTTACGCAAACAACTTGCAGCACCTACGACAACCCTGGCTATTTGCTTACTGGGCTTACTCGGCGGTATTGCTGCGGCTCTGATTATTGTGTTTTTCCGTCTTGCCATAGAGCAAGGAGCTTATGTTGTCGGTAATGTCAGTCATTGGCAACAGCCCTTACCGACTTTTTCACGCTTTCTGATACCGATTATCGCTGTCGTCTTGATCTTCGTGCTGTTCACCGTAGCGCGCTCGCGTCGGGTACGTATGGGTTTACCTTACGTTATTCACCGGATGAAACAACACTATGGTATGTTGCCCTGGCGCAGCACCCTGAATCAGTTTTTTGGTGGTATTATTGCACTTGTCGCTGGCTTTAGTGTTGGTCGCGAAGGCCCGGCGGTTCATCTGGGAGCTGCCGCCAGCACCTGGGTAGGTTATCATGTCGAGACACCGAAAAATGCAATCCGAACCTTAGCTGCCTGCGGTATTGCCGCTGCTATCGCAGCCTCGTTTAACACACCGATAGCCGCCATGGTGTTGGTGATGGAAGTTGTCCTGCGTGAATATAAAGTCCACATTTTTATCCCGGTAATGCTGTCCGCGGTAGCCGGGTCATTAATCACCGAGCAAATCTTTGGTCTGGCACCGGAACTGGCCATGCTGCACGCAACCGAATTACCCAATACACAATTGGCCTGGGTGGTCTTATTAGGTGTTGTTCTGGGCGTCAGTGGTGTCGTTTTTAAGCGTCTGATGATGGATGTTATGGACACCGTTAAAGACATGAATTTAATCACACGCTTAATGTTTGCCGGTTTTATTACCGCGCTGTTAGCCGTCATCATTCCAACCAGTATGGGCCCTGGCCTGACCGCTATACAGCAGGTTCTGCAGCACCAGGGAGAACTGTCAATTTTGTTCACTCTGCTATTTGCCAAATTAATTGCCAGCGCAATTGCCTTGGGTATGGGTGTACCCGGCGGCCTGATTGGCGCAGTTTTTGGCATCGGCGCAGTGGTCGCGGCTTTATTTACCGGGGTTGTTAACCAGTTGCCACTAAGCCAGTTACTGGAATTTGATACCTTTATATTATTAGGCATGGCCGGTATTCTTGCCGCCAGTATTCACGCTCCCATGGCAGCGCTTCTAGCAATAGTTGAACTATCTCGTAGTGTGGAAATTGTTATTCCGGCCATGCTGGTCATTGTTCCCGCGTACCTGATTTCGTCCCAACTGTTTCGCTCTAAGTCTATTTTTATTTCTCAGCTGGATTTGCAGGACCTGCCCTACCAAATTGCGCCTGTCGCCGTGGCATTACAAAAAACCGGTGTTGAACATGTGATGGAAACGGAGTTTAAACTTCTGCTTGAACCGACTCAGAATGAACTGCTTGATGTACTCGAAAACTCGTCTAATCAGACCGTGGTGGTTATGAATGTTGACGAAGATAACCAGCCCAGTTATCGCCTGGTCAGTTATGATATTGGTGCCGGCGACAGCCCGTCATTAAGCTATATGCCAATTACGGGTATCAAAGTGACTTCTACGCTGGCTGAAGTCTGGGATGAACTGAGTGGCGCCCGGCGTGGCGCTGTTTACGTCTTTGATCAGAAGCAAAGCGAACCCTGTGGCATCGTTACCTGGGAAATTGTGCGTCGGGCATTACAACGCGAACTATCTTAAACACTAACCAAGAGAGCAATAATGAGCTGGATTTTATGGGTCAAAGCCTTTCATGTCATTTTTATGGTGGCCTGGTTTGCCGGTATTTTTTATCTGCCCCGCCTGTTTGTTTATCACGCTATGAGCGAGCATCCGGCCGTCGACCAGCAATTTAAAGTGATGGAGCGCAAATTATTATTTTTTGTCACACCCTTTGCGATTTTAACACTGGTTTTTGGTGTAATTCTTATTGCCGCGTACGGCAGTGGCTGGTTTGCGGTCAGCGGCTGGATGCATACTAAATTACTGTTGGTGGCCTTTTTGTACCTTTATCACGGCTACTGCTTTAAGGTGTTGGCCGACTTTAAAAATAACCGCAATAAACGCAGCCATCGGTTTTATCGGGTTTTTAATGAGATCCCGGTACTGATTTTGTTTGCCGTTGTCATATTAGCCGTGGTTAAACCCTACTAGATTCTTTTTGACGGTGAAATTTGCTATAGTTTGCGGGTAGAAACTCTCGGCACAAAAGGCGCAGCGTACGATGGATTTCACCGGCTCCAATATTCTTTCTGTTAACCAGTTTGATCGTGACAGTATTGATTATATCTTTTCAGTAGCTGATCAAATGCAGCCCTACGCCCGCAGAAAAAAGCGTACTAAAGTGCTGGAAGGCGCCATTCTCGGCAATTTGTTTTTTGAACCGTCGACGCGAACCCGTGTCAGCTTCGGCACGGCCTTTAATTTACTTGGCGGTGAGGTCCGGGAAACCACGGGCATGGAGAGCTCGGCTATCGCCAAGGGTGAGTCTCTTTACGATACCGCAAGGGTCCTCAGCAGTTACAGCGATGTTATCGCCATGCGCCACCCGAAAGCAGGTTCCGTAGCCGAGTTTTCCAAAGGCAGCCGGGTTCCGGTAATTAATGGTGGTGATGGTGCCAATGAGCATCCCACTCAGGCACTCCTCGACTTATACACCATTGAAAAAGAGCTGGCTTACCACGGCCAGGGTATTGATAACATGCACATCTGCATGATTGGTGATTTGAAGTATGGTCGTACAGTGCATTCATTATCTAAGCTTCTATCGATGTATAAAAACGTCCAGTTCACCTTGATCTCGCCACGCGAGCTGGCAATGCCGACAGGGGTGCTGGATACGCTTGAAAACGCCGGTCATCGCTATCTTGTCACCGAAAAAGTTGATGGTATTGTCGATGCCGACATCGTTTATCAAACCCGGATCCAGCAAGAACGCTTCGCATCGCCTGAAGACGCTGATCAATATCGTGGAAAGTTTCGTTTAAATCAGGCCATTTACACTAAGCACTACAAGCCTAACACCGTCATTATGCATCCGTTACCGCGTGACTCTCGCTCTGAGGCTAATGAGCTGGATAATGACCTGAACCAAAACCCCAACTTAGCCATTTTTCGCCAGGCTGATAACGGTGTCTTGATCCGGATGGCCTTATTTGCCCTTACGCTTGGTGTGGTTGAGCAAGTACAAAAATACGAATGTCCGGTTAACTGGTATAGCGAAAAAAGCCGGTTATCAACTTAAATTTTAAGGAATTTTTAGCATGAGCCGTTCTGAAGAACTCTTTAAACAAGCACAACTCAGTATCCCCGGAGGGGTCAACTCGCCGGTACGGGCGTTTAACGGCGTAGGCGGCAGTCCGATTTTTATAGAACGCGCCGAGGGCGCTTATATGTTTGACGCTGACGGCAAGCGCTACACCGATTACGTGGGTTCCTGGGGGCCTATGGTTTTAGGCCATAATAACCCTGCAGTGCTGGAAGCGACCATTGCTGCCGCGCAACGGGGTCTTAGCTTTGGTACCCCAACGGAAATCGAAATTACCATGGCAGAAAAAATAAAAGCCCTGGTACCGTCCATTGAGAAAGTTCGCATGGTGAATTCCGGCACCGAAGCAACTATGACAGCTATCCGTCTGGCCCGTGGTTTTACCGGCCGCGATAAAATACTGAAATTTGAAGGTAACTATCATGGCCATGCTGATGCCCTGCTGGTTAAAGCCGGTTCGGGCGCACTTACTTTAGGGGTCCCCAACTCACCAGGGATTCCGGAAGACTTTGCAAAACACACGCTGACAGTCGACTACAATGACATTGACTCGGTAAAACAAGCCTTTAATGAGCTGGGTGATCAAATCGCCTGTATTATTGTTGAGCCAGTCGCTGGCAACATGAATTGTATCCCACCAGTGCCTGGCTTTTTAGAAGGACTTCGCGACATTTGTGATGAGCATGGAGCCCTGCTGATTTTCGACGAAGTAATGAGTGGATTCCGAGCTGCTCCGGGCGGAGCACAAGAGCGCTATAAGGTTAACCCGGACTTAACTACCTTGGGTAAAGTTATCGGCGGTGGTATGCCAGTTGGCGCTTTTGGCGGCAAAAAAGAAGTGATGGATTACATTGCACCTACCGGACCGGTTTACCAGGCCGGAACTTTATCCGGTAACCCAGTCGCCATGTCAGCCGGCTTAGCCGCATTAACGCAACTGACAACTCCCGGCCTTTATGAACAATTATACGCCCGGGTTGATCAATTACTGGACGGTATGCAGGCGTTAGCGGACGAAGCCGGTATTCCCCTGACCACAAACCGTGCAGGCTCGATGTTCGGGTTTTTCTTTACCACCGAAAAGAAAGTTACCAGCTTCCGCCAGGCAACTGAGTGTAATATGGAACATTTCCGCCGCTTTTATCACTTGATGCTGGAACAAGGCGTATACCTTGCACCTTCAGCTTTTGAGGGTGGCTTTATGTCCGCCGCTCACACAGAGCAGGATATCAAAGAGACACTGGCGGCCGTAAAACACGCCTTCGCCAGGCTAAAATCTTAATTACCCCCCAAAGAGGCGTTCCAGCCAACTTTTTTGCTCGATTTCGGCGTTACAATTAATGTCGTCATCGAGCCTGATAGGGGGTGCCGGTAATTTAACCGACTGTTCACAATGAGCCGGAATACGGGTTCCTTTTTGACGATGAAAACTTTGTTCACGGATATCGCCAACCGGCTGCAACGACATGGACTGAGGCGGATGATGGCGATAAATTTCGCGGGTTATCTGCAAAGCGCCGCTGCTTCCCGTTAATCCCGTCGGCTCATTGTCATCACGGCCCAACCAGGTGGTTATGACGTTCTCACCATCAATGGTTACAAACCAGCTGTCTTTATAGTCATTCGTAGTGCCGGTTTTTGCAGCCACAGTCGCGCCTTTGAGTACTGGCTGAAGCCCGCTGGCTGTGCCTTCCTGCACCACACCCGCCATGCCATAGCGAGTCATAAAACTTACCTCCGGCGAATAAATCTGCCGACGTTGACTAAAGTCTGCCTGATAAACTGTCATACCGTTATGCGTGGTAATGCTGGTTATCGCCCGTAAGGGCTGGTAGTTGCCATCATTAGCCAGCGTTGCATAAATGCGGTTAACTGCCAAAGGTGATAACTCAACGGCTCCCAGGGTCAACGAGGGGTACGCCTGCATTGGTGTGGTCACCCCCATTTTAGTTAAGTCGCTCACCAGGGTATCAGTACCCACCCGTAAGCCTATTCGCACAGCCGGGATGTTTCGTGACTTAACCAGCGCTTCATAAATCAGCATCTCGCCCAGGTAGTCTTTATCGTAATTTTGCGGCTGCCATTTTTGTCCTTGCTCATCAACCAGAGACACCGGCTCATCAACCACGCGGCTGCCCAGGTGCATGTTCTCAGAAAGCGTCATCGCCGAGGCATAAATCACCGGTTTTATCAGCGAGCCTATTGGTCTCAATGCCAGTATCGCCCGATTAAAACCACCTCTGTCAGAGCTTCGTGAGCCAACTAATGCCCGCACTGTGCCGTTTCGGTAGTCGCTGACAACGACTGCTCCTTGCATTTTGTCAATTGCACGGTCCGGCACGCCGGTGCGTAAAACCTGTTGCACCCGCGACTGTAAGCTGACATCCATTGCCGTATAAATTTTCAGACCAACTTCGTGCCAGTCCGCAGGCAGCACAACATTACTGAGTTCGCGCCGGACCAAATCAATGTAATGAGGGTAATCTTCTTCGACCAGGCGAGGGCTGTCACGCACTACCAGGGGTGTTTCTACGGCGGTTATATAATTTGTTTTGGTAATCAGATCGTGCTCGTACATTAATTGCAGTACGGTATCCCGGCGTTTTCGTGTGCGCTGCGGATGGCGACGGGGATCATAATAAGAAGGCCCTTTAATCATGGCTACCAGCAGCGCAACCTGCCCGGCTGTTAACTCCTGCACCTGACGGCCAAAATAATACTGACTGGCCAGACCGACTCCATGGATGGCATGGCTACGATCCTGGCCAAAGTACACCTCATTTAAGTAGGTTTCTAAAATGGTGTTTTTTGCAAAACGATAATCAATTACCAACGCCATCATTGCCTCATGAAACTTTCGCCAGAGCGTTTGCTGTCGCGTAAGGTAGAGGTTTTTTACTAGCTGCTGGGTTAATGTCGAGCCGCCCTGCACGGTTCTGCCGGCTTTAATATTAGCTGCCAAAGCGCGCATAACTGACCAGACAGATACCCCCGAATGATGGTAAAAGTTACGGTCTTCGATCAGGAGCAATGTTTCGATAAGCTGGTTAGGCACTTGCTCTAAACCAATCAACAAGCGATCTTTGTTGTCCAGCGGATTAATCCGCCCTATCAGCTGGGGTTCAAGCCTTAACTCCTGCAGCTTGCGGCCGCCGGGCCAGGCGCGCAACGACTGAATTTTGCCTGCTTCAAATATGACTTCGGCCCGCAGTGACATCGCCGGACCGTCAGCAAATTCAAAGGGCCTGCGGTGAACCATAAGACGATTTCCAGCGTGGGAATAGTAGCCAGTTTCCTCCGTACTGCTGCTGTACTGATAACTCAATCGTTCAAGTTGCTCTATCAGCTGCTGTTTATCCAGATGCTGCCCGGCATACAACGGTGTTTCTGCTCCGTAGACTAAGGCCGGCGCCTGATAGCGTTGGCTGGCAAAAACTTTCGAGAGACTGGCGTCCAGATAAATTAAATAAAAACTGACAACCGCAGCGATAGCCAAAGCCAGCTTAAGCGAGGTCATCATTAAATAGCGTTTCCAATTAATTTGCATCATCTTAGCTGCCGGTTGGTTTTTTGAGTCGCAGTCGCATTAACCGGATCTTCGGGCCAGGGGTGTTTAGGATAACGCCCACGCATCTCTTTTCTCACCTCGGCGTAGCTGTTAGCCCAGAAGCTGGCCAAATCTTCGGTTCGCTGCAATAAACGACCCGCCGGCGATAGTAAGTCAAGTACCAGGCTCTGCTGGCCTTTCAATATTTTTGGCGACCGGGGCTCGCCAAAAAGCTCCTGTAATTTCACTGCCACTTTGGGTTTTATACCCTGTTCGGTTTCGCGCAACGAAGGATACGTGATCTCTACCTGACGGCCCGTGGGTGCCTGCCAGGCAACAGGACATTGTACAGCCAGCTCTTGTTGCTGCTGGTAATCGAGTAAATTCTGTAATGCCGGCAGCGGGTCCCAGCCCTGTAGATCCTTATACGATTGCAGGCCCAGCCAGAATGGTTCCGCCCATAACGGCAAATGCTCAAGCAGGTTTTCTGCATCCGGTTTTAACTTAATGTTTAATGGCTGGCGGGATTCATAAAACCCATAAAAATAGTACAGCCGGTTCCAGTAGTTTAAAGCGCGCGGCGACCACTTTAGGGTTTCAAGTCCGGCCGTTTGCAGCCACTGCCTTAAGCCAGCATTAATTTGTTCTTTAGTTGCTGGTGTCTGCAACTCTGTGCTGCTGAACAACAATTGACCAATGTACTGCTTAGTCGTCACTCTAGGTTTTCCGACATGGCCGATATCAGCGGTTGTTGCCTCGTTTAGCGGCACTGCCGGGTGTTCTTTCAGTGCTTCCTTTTTCAATGGCAGCAAGGCCCCTAACCGGTTAAACTCAGCCGTCTCTGCCAGCTGCACATCAAGAGCCAGCAGCCACTGGCTGTGTTCACTGACTTGCCGGCTTGTTATCCGGGCACCAGACATTAATTGTACACTGTGCTCGTCAATCCGCCGGGCAATGCGGTCGCTGAAAGCAAATAACAAATACCAGCCCAGCTTGTCATAATTGGCATGCTGCTTGCCGGTCAGATCCAGTTGATGCCGCCAGTAACGGTATCTTTGATACCATCGGCGGGATTGTTCACCCACCTGGTAATGTCGCTGTATACGGGTGATAAAATCAATTTCAGTCAACTGTCGGTCGGGTTCTTCCAGTGTCGCTAACGCCTGGGCTACTGCTTCTTTATTACTGACTGAATCGCTGCGAACTTGGTGAGCAACCCGGGTCAAGCGAATATCTCCGCCCATTGACATAACCACCCTGCCTGTTGCCGTTAACTGCTGTTGGCGAACAATCTGCAAACGCTCAAGCACCCTGAGGGCATGTTGCGTATTGGTGGGGGACGGGGGCGTCAGCCAGGCTAAATCAGTTACCTGACTACCCCATAAACAGACTTCGGCGACCAGTTGCGTTAACTCTTGGGTAGCAACGTCAGCATCACCATACTCACTAAAGCCATGCTCGTCGGCCTGGCTCCACAGCCGATAAACCTGGCCAGGCCCCTGACGGCCGGCACGGCCCGCCCTTTGTTGCGCAGAGGCCCGGGAGATGTAACGGGTTTGCAGTTGAGTTGTTGCATACTGTGGCCGGTAGCGGCTAACACGCTGTCGGCCGCTGTCAACGACAACATCAATAGCAGAAAGGGTTAGCGAGGTTTCTGCTACATTCGTTGCAACAATGATGCGGCGCTGAAAATCAGCCGATAACGCTTTATGTTGAGCTGTCAAAGGTAAACGGCCATGTAATGGCAAAACCGGCGTATTAATTCGCTGCTGTAGTACATTAATCAGGTAATTAATTTCCCGCACTCCCGGGACAAAAACTAAAACGCCACGCTGGCTTTGTTGGTAAGCCTCGACAATGACGTCCGGCATGGCTTTTAACCACAGCTGCTGGCCCGCAGGCCGATAATGGGCAGTTAAAGGGTATTGTCTGCCTTCACTTTTTAAGATCCTGACTGGCTGCTTTAGGCGCTCTTGCAGCCACTGCTGAATGGGCTCGGCAGGCAGGGTGGCAGACATAATTAACAATGATAAGTGCGGTGCCAGCGGCAGGCTGTCGATAAGCAGCGCCAGACTCAGGTCGCTGTATAAGTTCCTCTCATGAAACTCATCAAAAACAACGCAATCAAAGCCGCTAAGCTCAGGGTCATCCTGCAGCCAGCGCACCAGCACACCTTCGGTCATGATTAGCAAGCGCGTTTTTGCGCTGCGCTTTTGTTCCCCGCGGATTAGATAGCCGACGGTCTCACCAACGCTCTCATTTAATTGAGCGGACAGATAGTGAGCGATATTAATTGCAGCCAGCCGGCGCGGTTGCAAAACAATAACCCTGGCACCGCTCGCCAGTAGCGCCAGGGGTAAACGGGTTGACTTGCCTGCTCCCGGTGGCGCCTGGATAACCAGCCTGGCACCGGGAAGCTGCGCTACAACATCTTCAGTAATGGCATCAATGGGTAGAGCCATACGACGTAATTACCTCTACCTAAATGGTCAGACAGTTTTCAATCCGATAACGTAGCGGCAATTGTGCGGACACCCATTGCCGTTGCTCCTACCGGCCATAATGCCGTTGCCGATTTTTGATAAGCGCCGGCCAAGTCGAAATGTAACCAGCCCTGACCATTGTTCGGCGCAAACTTCAATAAAAACCCTGCGGCATTGCTTGCGCCGCCGGCACCGCCACCTTTTTGCGGCCGGCTGTTGGCTGTATCAGCAAAAGCTGAAGGGCAGTTTTCTGAGTGCCAGGGCGCTAAAGGTAAACGCCACAGTAATTCATTTTCCTGTTCCGCAGCTTTTAATGCTTTTGCAGCAGCATCATCGTCGACACTGAACAATGCATTGTATTCATTCCCTACGGCCATTTGCGCAGCCCCGGTTAACGTCGCTGCATCGATAATCTGCTGAGCGCCGGCTTCGCCAGCGGCTTGCAAACCATCTGCCAGCACCAGACGCCCTTCAGCATCAGTGTTAACAACTTCAACGGTGGTACCGTTTTTATAAGTGATAATGTCACCTAATTTATAAGCACTGCCGTCGATCATGTTTTCTGCACAGCACAAAAACAGTTTTACCCTTTTATTTAACTTATTCCGGATAGCCAGTGATAACGCGCCGCTAACCGTAGCCGCGCCGCCCATATCACACTTCATGCTCAACATTCCTTCGCTGGCTTTAATGCTGTAACCGCCCGAATCATAAGTTATGCCCTTACCAATCAAAGCCGAAGATACAGAAGCTTTTTCGTCGCCTGTCGGATTATAATCAAGCACCAGCATTGCCGGTTCGTGCTGGCTCGCGCGGCCGACCGTGTAAATACCCATCCAGCCTGCCTGCTTTAGCTGCTCGCCTTTTATTATTTCATAAGAAACCTGCTCTGGCGCCAGGGCACTTAAGTGCTCTGCAACGCGCTCTGCCAGACTCAATGGGTAAATTTCTTCAGCTGATAAGTTCACTAATTCACGGGTAAAGCGGTACACTTCACTCAGGTTTTTTAACTGCTCAGCACTGTCGCTGTCGTCGTCATGCCACTGCACTTCATTAGTCGATAAGGTCGAGGTAAAACCCAGAGATAAAGCCCATTGCCGCTCTTTATCCCAACCATCTCCGGCCATTTTAACTGCGCCGATGGCTTGATTGTCCAGCTGCCGGCCGGCTTTTTGGATCCGTCGCAGGTTATCCTGTTCAGAGTCCTGCAAAATAATGTGAGCTGCGTTGTCTTTAAAACATACAACCGCATTGTTGCTAATGTAATCAACCGGCACTGTTTTGGTCAGGTAAATTGGTAATGCGCTGGACATAATCTACTGCTCCTTATAGGTTATCGCTGCCATTAATGTAAGTTCACGAGGTTGCTAATGCAATTCCATAGGCCCTTACAAAGGGGAATTTTACGCAAGCGTTACAAACGCTTTCTGGCAGATATCGATTTTGGTAACACCGATATTACCACAGTTCACTGCCCTAATACCGGCGCAATGACCGGCTGTGCTGAACCCGGGTTCGAAGTCTGGTGCAGTACTTCTGATAACCCTAAACGTAAGTACGCCATGACATGGGAGCTTAGCAGAAATCAGCAGGGGCATTGGATTGTTATTAATACTCAGCGCGCTAATGCGCTTGCCGGCGAGCTGCTGAACAACCAGCACATTAAGGAACTGGAAGGCTTAGTTAACTGGCGCGCGGAACAAAAATATGGCGCTCAAAATAGCCGTATTGACTGGTTAGGAGAAAACCCCAACGGCAATTTGTGTTTCGTTGAAGTTAAAAGCGTCACTCTTGCTGAAAATCAGCAGGGCTATTTTCCAGATACGGTCAGCACCCGGGCTCAAAAGCATCTTCAAGAACTTATTTTGGCGCGCCAGCAGGGTCACCGGGCAGTAATCTTGTTCGTAGTCATGCACAGCGCCATCGATCAAGTGACACCTGCGGCGCACATTGATCCGAAGTACGCTCAATTATGTAATCAAGCTGCAGCCGCCGGTGTTGAGTTTTATGCTTACAAAGTCTCCATCGACCCTGAGCAGATAAAACTGGACCGCCAAATTAAGGTTTGCTTAAAACAGACTTGAATTTTGTCGCTAGTGGCCCAATAATTCGTTCGTTTTTTGTATTAATTACGTTGCGCTAAAGCTGGGCTTCTGCTATACGTAGCGTCCTTTTTTGAGCGACCGTTTAGCGGCTGAAAAAGCCACCAGTTTATCGCGCAGCGATATTAAATTATTTAGGAGATCCGTGATGCCAGAAGGCAAGAAAAAAACGCATGGCATACTGGCGTTGGCCGGCTTAGAGCCCTATCAACCAGAGCCGGGCGAAGAGTATATGAATGACCAACAACTGGTTCATTTTCGTAAAATACTCGAGGAGTGGCGCCGCCAGCTTCGTCAGGAAGTTGATCGCACGGTTCACCACATGAAAGATGAAGCGGCAAACTTCCCCGATCCCGTTGACCGCGCTGCCCAGGAAGAAGAATTCAGTATCGAGTTAAGAACCCGGGACCGCGAACGCAAACTGATCAAGAAAATCGAAAAGACTTTGCAAAAAATCGAAGATGACGACTTCGGCTTTTGTAATTCTTGTGGTATCGAAATTGGGATTCGTCGTCTTGAAGCACGGCCTACAGCTGATCTTTGTGTCGACTGCAAAACGTTGGCAGAAATTAAAGAAAAACAAATGACAGGGGCCTAAACCGGCCCAGGTTGCTGTTGTGCCGAGCCCTTATCGTGGACGTTTTGCGCCAACTCCATCGGGACCCTTACACTTTGGGTCCCTGGTGGCTGCCCTCGGGTCTTTCCTTGATGCGAAAGCTCATTGCGGAGAATGGCTGGTACGTATCGAGGATGTCGATAAAACTCGCTCTCAAAGTGGAGCTGCTGAGGTTATCTTAAAACAGTTACAGGATCATGGCTTGGTCTGGGATGGCCCGGTAGTACAGCAAAGCGACCGCGACTCAATATATCAACATAAGCTTGAGCAATTAGCTCACTATCTATATTCCTGTGACTGCAGTCGCAAAGCAATAAGGGCTCGGGCCGATTGCTATGACGGCTACTGCCGAACCCGGCAGCCGCGCTCGAGCCCTCATGCCATCCGCTTTAAAAATGACCAGCCGGTGCTGACGTTTTCAGATCGCTGGCACGGAACAGTTACAGCCTCAACCATCTGCGCCCGGGAAGACTTTATTGTCCGCCGCAGAGACCAGTTGTACGCCTACCAGCTAGCCGTTGTTGTTGACGATATAGCACAAGGTATCACCGATATCGTCCGCGGTTCTGATCTTTTGCAGCCAAGTTTTTGGCAACTCAGCTTATGGCAATGCCTTGCAAAACGGCAGCCACGGATGATGCATTTACCTCTTGTTGTGGATCCCGTTGGGCGTAAGTTGAGCAAGCAAAATCACGCACCGGCTATTGATAGCCGCTGCGCCATGGATAATTTACGCGCTGCGGCTAAATACCTGCAGCTTGATTTGCCCGATGCTCAGGATGTGGCGGATTTATTAAGCATAGCAGTGGAAAAGTGGCGTAAAAAGTGGCAGATAACTACGGACTAGCGCTACAATAGCTTGACGAAATATTCGCCTTGCCTGTAACAACTCATTGATGATTCAGGAGAACTATCATCATTAAAAAACTAACTGAACTTGCGCGACGCGCATTTTCCGGCACCAACAATAACTCTCAAAAAAATGAATCGGTGTTGCCACCTTTGCGGGTCATCCCGCGTGATGAACACCCGATCTCACGTAAAGACATTAGCCCTAATGCGCTAAAAGTCTTGTATCGCTTGCATAATGCTGGCTTCGACGCTTACTTAGTCGGTGGTTGTGTCCGCGATTTGCTGCTGGGACTGCAACCCAAAGACTTTGATGTGACCACAAATGCTTCTCCGGAAGAGGTTAAAAACTTATTTCGTAATTGTCGGCTCATCGGCAGACGATTTCGCTTAGCGCACATATTATTCGGTCGCGAGATCATCGAGGTGGCTACTTTCCGGGGTCACCATGATGTCGATAATGCGGACCATAAAAAGATAGCTCAGCAAGATGAACACGGTCAGCTGGTTCGCGATAATGTCTATGGTTCAATCGAAGAAGACGCCGAGCGCCGTGACTTTACTGTTAATGCCTTGTATTACAATATCGCCGATTTTTGTATCTATGACTTTGCTAACGGCAAACGGGATATAGAAGCGGGTATCCTGCGCATGATTGGAGACCCGCAAACTCGCTACCGGGAAGATCCGGTGCGCATGCTGCGCGCCGTGCGCTTTGCAACCAAACTGAATATGGCTCTGGGCGATGATGTTAGCGAACCGCTAAGCGAGTTATCAGGCTTACTGAAGAACATCCCCCCGGCACGCTTATTTGACGAATTCCTGAAACTCTTTATGGCTGGCAAAGCGCAGGCTAACTTTGATTTACTCTGTCGCTACGGATTATTCCAGCAGTTATTTCCTGTCTTAAAAAGTTATCTGGATGCTGCCGATAGTCCGCCAGTGATTATGATGCGCAAAGCATTTGCTAATACTGATCAGCGGGTGCAGCGAGAGCAGCGGGTCACACCGGCTTATTTGCTGGCAGTATTACTTTGGTGGCCTTTACAGGCCCGCCGCGAGCAATTGGAAAACGAAGGTGGCTTACCGCCAATGGACGCACTAAATGTCGGCAGTGCTGACGTTTTGCACCGTCAGTCGCAGACATTATCGATACCCAAACGTTTTAGTCTCACTGTCAGAGACATCTGGCAAATGCAATTGCGCCTGCAAAACACCAAGGGTGTCCGGGCTAAAAAAACGCTGGAACAAAAAAAGTTCCGCGCCGGTTATGACTTTCTGCTTTTAAGACAAGAGTCTGGTGCCGCTTTACCCGGCGAAAACCTTAAGCAGCTGGCTGATTTCTGGACCAAGGCGCAACAGGATCCTAACTTAGTGGTCAGTCCCTCAGCGCGTAATGAAGGCGGCAAAAAGCCCAGCAACCGCCGGCGGCGCGGAGGCCGCAGTCGCAGGAAACCCAGAAGCAACAAACCGGATAATAATAACAACGACCATGGCTAACGTTTTCGTCGCACTGGGGGCTAACTTAAACGAGCCACGACAGCAACTAGTCGACGCACTGCGGTGTTTGAGTCAGACAGCTGAGTTTGAGCTGCTGAGCTACTCGTCCCTTTACACCTGTCCCCCGATGGGGCCACAGGATCAACCGGACTATATCAATGCAGTTTGTCAGCTGAATTCAAGTCTGAACGCCTTTGATACACTGCAGCGGCTACATCTTATTGAAAATCAGTTTGGCCGGCAAAGGCTGCGCCACTGGGGCGAACGGACTCTGGACCTTGACTTACTGCTGTACGATGATCTTCAATCTGACAACCCACAACTTAAGTTACCTCACCCGGGTATTTACGAACGTGATTTTGTGCTCATTCCGCTACAGGAAATTGCGGCACCGCTGAGACTACCCAATGGCAATACGGTCGCCGAACAAGTCGGTCGCGCTGCCAACACCAAGCTACAGGTGGTATTGTCTGCTCAGGAACTGCACCAACAACTGGTTAAGGAGTAATGCATGTCAACAGTGACCATCGCAAGTCTGCAAAAAATGAAGCAAGAGGGTAAAAAAATTGCCTCGGTAACGGCTTACGATGCCAGCTTTGCTAAAACCATGACCGAACAGGGTGTCGATTTTATGCTGGTTGGTGACTCTCTTGGCAATGTTATACAGGGCTTAAGTTCAACGGTCCCGGTGACACTCGCCGATATGGTTTATCACACTACTATGGTGCGTCGCGGAGCGCCGCAGGCGTTTGTTATTGCTGATATGCCTTTTATGAGTTACGCCACCCCAGAACAAAGTTATCAAAACGCCGCCGAGCTCATGCGCGCCGGCGCTAACATGGTTAAATTAGAGGGTGGCGAGTGGCTGACAGAAACCATTCAGGGGCTGGCGACCCGGGGGATACCAGTGTGTGCACATCTGGGCTTATTGCCGCAATCGGTTAACGTTATCGGCGGCTATAAAGTTCAGGGCAAGCAGCAGCAACAAGCTGACCAGACTTTGGCCCAGGCACTGCAACTACAGGCCGCCGGTGCTCAGTTGTTGGTGTTGGAGTGTATCCCGGCAGGCCTGGGTAAGCGCATAACCGAAGAGTTAACCATTCCCACCATAGGTATTGGTGCTGGCCCGGATACCGACGGACAAATTCTGGTTATGCATGATCTTTTAGGCATGAACAGCGACTACTTACCTAAGTTTGCGAAAGATTTTTTAGCCGAAACGGGCTCTTTAGCCAGCGCTTTCAGGCACTATGTGGAACAAGTGCAAAAAGGTGAATTCCCTGCACCTGAACACTGCTATAAGTAGGAATGAATGACAGTATGCGGTTATTGACCAATTTAGCACGCCTGCGCCAGTGGCGGGCGCAACAATCCCGTTCTGTGGCTCTGGTACCGACCATGGGTAATTTACATCAGGGCCATCTCAGCTTAGTTAAAAAAGCTCAGCAACATGCGGACGTCGTGGTAGTAAGTATCTTCGTTAATCCCATGCAGTTCGGCGCTGGTGAAGATCTGGAGAGCTACCCCAGAACCTTAAGCGATGATAAGGAAGCGCTGTCTGCGATGGGAGTTAACGCAGTGTTTACTCCTCAGGTCAGCGATATCTACCCGCGCGGACTGGCTGCGCAAACACAGGTCACGGTACCCGGGATCAGTGACATTTTGTGTGGTGCCGATCGAGCCGGGCATTTTACCGGCGTGGCTACCGTGGTCTGCAAACTGTTTAACATGGTGCAACCGGATGTTGCGGTGTTCGGAGAAAAAGACTTTCAACAGTTACAAATTATCCGCCTGATGACTCAGGATTTAAGCCTTCCGGTAACAGTTATCGGAGTACCGACCGCGCGTGAAAAAAGCGGGCTGGCGTTAAGCTCGCGCAATGGCTATCTGAATGCGGAGCAGCGCCAGCAGGCTGCCGCTATTTATCAAACCCTGCAGGACATTGCGGAGCGACTTAACGCCACAACAGATTTTAAGGCCATTGAATCTAAGGCCGAAGAAGCGCTAACCGGAGCAGGGTTTAAGGTCGATTATGTTGCCATCCGTAACGCCGACGACTTGCAAAAGCCAACCCCGGCAGATAAACGCTGGGTTGTTCTGATTGCAGCACGACTCGGCAAAACCCGCCTTATTGACAACTTACAAGTTGTCAATAAGCATGCCTAACTCGCGCATTTCAGTGTGCAAGGCACCTCTGAGGCTGGTCGCGTGCTCGGCTATTTGGCGTTGTTCCTCAATGATTTCAGCCAGCATTTCGTGCGTTGTCAGCGGGTTTGCTAAAACAACGCGGAACACCACGCTGGGCTGATGGTGATACTGTGCCGGGGTGAGCTTAGTCCTTGAAACAAACGACTTGCCGCTTTCACGTTGCCGTTTTTGAATATAACGGGTTAAGGCGTTGAGGTGTGGCGTTAAACGCTCGATTTGCTCAGCGCTAGCCCGACTCAGTGCCGCTTTGACTTTAGGAGGGACAAAGCGGTATGTTAGCAGACACAATTCCGGCTCGGTCACCAGCTCAAAGTCATCCTGCTGATCAATTAGCTGAGCAAAAAAGCGCGCCTTCTCCAGACTGCTGTTAATCAACAGCTCATAACCTCTGCGTCCGATAACATGTAATGCAGAGAAAACCATCATCGCCATTCCGGGTCGCGAACCCTCCATTGAATGGGAGCCCAAATCTTTTGAACCCTGACGGATTATATATTCAGCGTGGTGCTCGATCGACTTGACCAGTGAGGGGCTTTTAAATAAGACCATCCCTGCTCCCATCGGCACGTACATTTGTTTGTGCGCATCGATCGTAACGCTGTCTGCCAATTCGATACCATTGAGTAACTTGCGGTATTCATTAGACAGCAGGGTGGCTCCGCCCCAGGCGGCATCCACATGAAAATGAATACCATGTTGAGAAGCGATTGCAGCCATTTCAGCAAGAGGATCGACATGAC
Organism: Idiomarina seosinensis; assembly: GCF_044797955.1. GTDB lineage: Bacteria > Pseudomonadota > Gammaproteobacteria > Enterobacterales > Alteromonadaceae > Idiomarina > Idiomarina seosinensis_A. Next base: position 2,207,657 of record NZ_CP085211.1, read on the forward strand.
CGGTCTCCGTTGTCCCGGCGACCCCGACAATGGCCAGTACCTTGCCCCCTTCTCGTTCAACCTTAGTGCAGCTTTCAGCTAATGCATCCACTCTAATGCGATTATTTTCATCGGTTTTGACAGCAACCAGGTTGCTCCGGCCGATGCCCAGAACATCGGCCGCCTTAGCCAGTGAATAATGGCCTCGCTCGGAAACCAGGATAACCAGTTTTTTATAGCCGTAATGAGAAAGCCCTGCAGCAAGCCCGTCAGCCGCTATGCCGGCAAAATCGCCATCAGCTTTTAACAGCTGATTACGAGCGACCCACAATGCGGTCATATTTGCCACCGTGCCACCTGAACAAAATGCACCAAGAGAATGTTGGGCACTGTGCATCCAGCGATTGTAGAAACCGGCATCGCGTTGATAGACCAAGTGATGAAGCATTCCAATCACGTTGCGCTCAAGAGGTGTGAAAGCTTTTGATGTTTCAATCTTAACCAGATTTTGGTTAAGACCGACCATTAATTTTGCCAGCGGTAATAAAAAATACGGCAACGCCGATGTCATATGGCCAATAAATTTAGGCGATGCCGTATGGACAGAGTGAGCAACTAATTTATTCAGTAAAAAATCAGTATGCTCAGATACAAACTGTGGTTCCTCGGGGATATCTGCTTGCTCGAAGTCACGTTCAATTTCCTGCAGAGGCTTTTCCCGGGCAACAATATGGTCACCCAAAAAACCCATGAGGTTCTCAGACAGGTGTTTTTCTATCTTCCCAAGGGTTGAATCCGGCGCTTCCGGTATCGTAAAAATTCGATACATAGCCTCCTGGCTAACCTCGGCTACCTGTTTGTTTTGATCTGGCTTAGCTGTCTGAGTCAAAGTTACTCTCACTAACTGCGCGGACACGTCAGGTTGGCTTGTAACTGCCATAATGACTGGCCACTTTGCTGGTACTTGCGTTCAAAAGGGGTCATGGGTTCGGTACTAGTGGCCGGTAAATGCGTAATGGCCGCCGAAAAATCCGACAAGCTTAAAGCTTCTGCAACTTCTAGTAAATAGGTGCTCCAGTTAGATCGTAAAGTCAGCTGTCCGCCCAGTTTAACGACTGCCGGCCACACCGGGCTGCCGTGCCAGCGGCGACTTAAATGAGCCGCTTTTGGCCAGGGGTTTGGGTATAATATAAAATGCTTTTGTACGGGCCACATGGCTTGCTCCGCCAATCGCCAAAAATCCATTAAGTCAGCACGCACCAGGTAATATCGGTTTCCCTGCTGAGTTGTCTCGTAACTGCCATGTTTTTGCAGTCGGTGTGCGGACTTATCAACGCCAATCACCAGGGCGTCAGGATTACGTTCAGCAATAACCGCGGTACTTTCGCCCACTCCACAGCAAGAATCCAGTATTAAGGGACCCTGCCAAGCCTGCACCTGTTTGTCCATTTCAGCAAAGGCCGCCTGGTTATGCACCTGAATCGGCTTTTGAAACTGGCTTGTTAAATGGCGCTGGACCACTTTTGCCAGATCCTCATGGGGCCCGGTCTGATTTGAGTGAACCGGTCGCGCCTGAGAGTTCACGACCGAATTCCTATGCCTTTTTCCAGCAGATAATAGACTGCGGCAAAAAACACCAGGTTAAAAGCCACCAAAACACTCATTGCGGTCGCAATGCCTACATCAGATTGGCCCAGGAAACCGTAACGGAAGCCATTAACCATATAAAGAATGGGATTGACCATAGACACTTTTTGCCAAATATCCGGCAACAAAGTTACTGAATAAAAAACACCACCAAGATAGGTTAAAGGCGTCAAAACAAAGGTCGGTACAATCGAAATATCATCAAATGTTTTCCCGAACACGCCGTTTAACAATCCGCCCAACGAAAATAAGGTGGAAGTCAGAATGACGGTAAGTACAACATAGCCAAAATGAGCCATTTGAATATCAACAAACAAAAATGACACCAGCGTGACAATAACTGCAACAATCATTGCCCGGGCCATGCCACCGCCAATGTAACCAAAAATTATTGCCCAGGTAGGAACCGGGGAGACCAGCATTTCCTCGATATTACGCTGAAACTTAGCACTGAAGAATGACGATGCGACATTCGAATATGAGTTAGTAATCACTGACATCATAATCAGTCCGGGAACAATGAATTCCATATAGGACACACCGCTCATCGTACCGATCCGGTCGCCAATGATGCTGCCAAAGATGACAAAATAGAGCGTCATCGTAATAGCCGGTGGCACTAACGTTTGTATCCAGATACGTAAAAACCGGGTGCATTCTTTTATCCAAATGGTTTTCAGGGCGATGATATTGGATGACATATGACTCATGCGCTTTGTTCTCCTTGTCCACGACCTTTTTCAACCATTGATACGAACAGCTCTTCCAGCCGATTGGCCTTGTTTCGCATAGACAGCACTTTTACCCCGGCGGCAGTCAGCTGCTCAAATACCTTGTTAAGTCCGGCATTTTTGTCGACTTCAACTTCTAAGGTGTTGTTGTCAGTCCAGCGGTGTTCAAAACCTTCTATAACCGGCTCTGAATGGCTATCTTCGAGATCAAGAACAAAAGTTTCTTTACTCAGCTGCGCCAGCAAATGCTTAATTGATGTATTTTCAACAATTTCACCAGCATCGATGATACCAATGTTACGGCACAGAACTTCGGCTTCTTCCAGATAATGAGTGGTCAGAATAATGGTGATGCCCTCACCATTAATTTTGGTCAAGTAGTCCCACATTGACCGTCGCAGTTCGATATCGACGCCAGCAGTTGGCTCGTCAAGTATCAGCAGTTTAGGCTCATGCAGTAAGGCACGGGCAATCATCAGGCGTCGCTTCATACCGCCTGAAAGTGAGCGCGCCGGCTCATTACGCTTGTCCCATAAACCCAACTGCGTCAGATATTTTTCGGCTCTCTGAGATGCCAGCTTTCTTGGCACACCATAGTAACCAGCCTGATTGACTACGATCTGACGAACCGACTCAAACTGGTTGAAGTTAAATTCCTGAGGCACCAACCCAATTTGTCGCTTCAGTTCGGTTAATTGGGTATCAAGGTCGTAGCCAAATACTTTAACGCTGCCACTGCTTTTATTGACCAACGAGGAAATAATACCGATGGTTGTTGATTTGCCGGCGCCGTTGGGGCCAAGTAAAGCATAAAAGTCGCCCTCTTCAACGGTTAAGTCAATGCCTTTAAGGGCTTCAAAGCCACCACCATAAACTTTTCGTAGATTATTAATTTCTAGTGCTTTCATTAGGTTATGATAACTCCTTCGCGTAGCCCCAGCGATTCATCAATTGATGCTCTAATCCCAAATGATCGAGTATACGAGCCACCATAAAGTCTACCAGGTCTGCAATAGACTGTGGCTGGTGATAAAAGCCCGGCGCAGCCGGCATAAGGGTTACCCCTAACTGACTTAACTGCAGCATGTTTTGCAGGTGTATGGTCGAAAGGGGTGTTTCTCTGGGTACCAGAATCAGTTGTCCACGTTCTTTAATAACGACATCTGCTGCTCGTTCGATCAACGTATTACTGCTGCCGGTCGCAATCGCCGACAAGGTACTGGTCGAACACGGACATACAATCATTTGCTTAGGTGCGGCTGAACCCGAAGCCACAGGCGAGAACCAGTCCTCTTTTCCAAAAACCTGCAATTGGCCCTCGGCTATCTGACAACCCAGCTCGGTAAAATACTGTACCAATTGCCGCGTTGCCTGATCAGGACCAGCAGATAACTTGATATTTTCTTCGGTCGCCAGTACCACTCGTGCCGCACTTGAAATCAACAACATCACCTGTTGTTGTTGACGCAACAGACATTCTATCAGACGCAGGCCATAAGGTGCACCGGAGGCACCTGTCATCGCAACCGTTAGCTGCTGTTTCATACGCTCGCCTCTTGCTTTAGTAGATTAATGAGTTTTTGCTGCAACCCGTCAAAACTTCCATTACTCATCACAATCACAGCATCACCACTTTGGCAATGCTGCACAATGCTGCTGATCAGCTGTTCTGTAGTGCGCGCAACCGTTGTGCCAGGCAAGCTATCCGCAACCGACCATTGCACACTGGCCGGCTGCAGCACAAAGCTTAAATCGGCCTGGCTTAAGGATGCGCTCAGTGTTGTTTCGTGCACACCGAGTTTCATCGTATTAGAGCGCGGCTCCAGGACGGCTAAAACCCGGCCACTGTGATGCGCTTTTATCCCGGCCAGGGTTGTCTTAATAGCCGTCGGGTGATGGGCAAAGTCATCGTAGACTTTTATACCGTCAACCTCAGCCAGTAGCTCCAGCCGTCTTTTTGGAGGGGTAAAAGTGGCTAACGCGGCGGCACTCGTGGCCACATCAATGCCAACATGCCGTGCCGCCAGCATCGCCATAACCCCATTACTGACGTTGTGATCACCTAATAAAGACCACTGAACTTCGGCGGATTGGTCATCAGTTAATGACTTCAGGCTGAATCCGCTGCCATCATTGCGAGTTTTATCGTATTGCCAGTTACCCGAGTCACCTACCGTTATCACTTCTGACCAACATCCACAGTCCACCACCTCGTTAATGGCGGTATTGCCATCGGGGACGATAACCTGGCCATGATTAGGCACAACTCTGAGCAAGTGTGAAAATTGTCGCTGTATAGCGGCTAAATCAGGAAAAATATCCGCATGATCAAATTCCAGATTGTTGATCACCAAAGTGTCAGGGCTGTAATGCACAAACTTGGAACGCTTATCAAAAAACGCTGTGTCGTACTCATCGGCTTCAATGACAAAAAAGTCAGAGTCAGTTAACCGGGCACTGACCGAGAAGTTAGTGGGTACTCCGCCAATCATAAAACCCGGATTATAGCCCGCCGTTTCGAGGATCCAGGCCAGCATACTCGCTGTGGTTGTTTTACCATGAGTGCCGGCCACGGCCAGAACCCAGTGCTTGCGCAGCACATGATCATGCAGCCATTGGGCGCCGGAAAGGTAATTTAATTTTTCGCTCAATACCCGCTCAACTTCTGCGTTACCGCGACTGAGCGCATTGCCAATAATCACCAAGTCTGGATTACCGTCCAGGTGACTGGCACAGTACCCCTGATGCAGGTTAATGCCTAACTGTTGCAACTGTGTACTCATTGGCGGATAGACATTGGCATCAGAGCCACTAACGGTATGCCCCAATTGCTTTGCTATGGCAGCCAATCCACCCATAAAGGTGCCACAAATTCCAATAATATGAATGCGCATTAAAATAATTTAGTAAGTTAAACAAATGACGCTAAAGTGTATCATTGTCGTGTCTTTAGAGCAGGATTTTTGCTTAAAAATACGTTATTATCTGCAACCTGCTAACACTCAGTGATCAGGGACACAGAGCCACTATGAAACGTTTACTGCCGACACTACGCGCCGACCAAACCAGCGAATCGCTCATTTCTGTTATCAATACTATTCAGATTGCCGCCAAAGAAATCTCTTTTCGACTGCATCAGGGGGCCCTTGCCGGTGTCCTTGGCTCGACACTTGATGAAAATATTCAGGGTGAAACACAAAAAAAACTAGACGTTGTCGCTAACCAGCTATTGAAAACCTTGTTGCTGGAGTCGCCAAATGTTCACGCCATCGCGTCGGAGGAAGAAGACTCGATTGTCGTCAGCCCCAATTCTGGAGACTATCTGGTCGCTTTCGATCCTCTCGACGGTAGTTCAAATATCGACATTAACGGGGCTGTCGGTACAATTTTCTCGATTCTGCGCAAGCCCGGGGGCGAGGCAAGCGGCGAATCCATGTTTCTGCAGCCGGGCAAAGCGCAGGTGGCTGCCGGCTATGTAGTGTACGGCCCGGCTACCATGATGGTGCTGACAACCGGTAAAGATGTCCGCACCTTCACTCTTGATCAAACCGTCGGCGAGTTTTTATTGACCCGTGAAAAAGCCGAAATCCCTGACAGCACGAAAGAATTTGCCATCAATATGTCGAATCAGCGTCATTGGGGCAAAGCGATAAGCGAATACATCGCTGATCTGCTGCAAGGTGAAGACGGTCCGCGCAAAAAGAATTTCAATATGCGCTGGAATGCCGCGATGGTTGCTGACGTTCACCGGATAATCACCCGCGGAGGTTTGTTTACCTACCCCTGGGATAAACGCAACAGCGCTAAGCCATTTAAGTTACGGTTAATGTACGAAGCCGCACCTATGGCACTTTTAATCGAAAAAGCCGGTGGTAAAGCCAGCGACGGTTACCAGCGCCTGCTTGATATTGTACCCACAGATATTCATCAGCGCGTCGGCGTAATATTGGGGTCTGCCGAAGAAGTGGAAAAATGCGTGGATTACCACACAAAACACCCTAAACCTGATTAAATTAGACTAAGGCAGGGTTGCGCGGGATCGGCGACAAGTTATAATCGCGCAACAACCATCCATTACTATATTAAAGCGAACAGGAATTATTATGAGTTTAGGAAACGTGCCTGCAGGCAGCAATCTACCCGATGAAGTCAATGTCATTATCGAAATACCGGCTAATGCGGATCCGATAAAATACGAAGTTGATAAAGATACCGGTACTTTATGGGTCGACCGTTTTATGGCAACCCCGATGTTTTACCCCTGCAACTATGGTTTTGTAAATCACACCTTGTCACTGGATGGTGACCCTGTCGACGTTCTTGTTCCAACACCATACCCATTACAGGCTGGCTCGGTCATCAAGTGCCGCCCGGTTGGTGTCCTGAAGATGAGTGACGAGTCGGGTGAAGACGCCAAGGTTATCGCTGTTCCTGTCAGTAAACTGTCTAAGCAATACGATGACATCAAGGATATCAATGATGTCCCTGAACTGCTGCGTGCTCAAATCACCCATTTCTTCGAGCGCTATAAAGAGCTGGAAAAAGGCAAATGGGTTAAGGTAGAAGGCTGGGGCGATATTAACGAAGCAAAAGACGAGCTAAAGTCGTCCTTTGAACGGGCTCAAAAGTAATTAGTAATGACTGCTGCCATTGAGTTAACTAAACTGCGCTTTAGTTGGCCGGGCGCGCAGCCGATAATCGATATTGATCATTGGCAGGTGCCGCAGGGGTCGAATGTTCTCCTGCGGGGCGCCAGTGGCAGCGGTAAATCTACTCTGTTGTCTTTATTAGCCGGAATCAATACCCCTGAGTATGGCAGCATCCGCCTGCTCGGTACTGAAATGCAAAAGCTAAGCGCTCGTCAGCGCGACAAGTTTCGTGCTGATCATATTGGCTATATTTTCCAGCAGTTTAATTTACTGCCTTATCTGAGTGCACTGGATAACGTGCTACTGGGCATTAAGTTTTCAAAACGCCGACAACAAAATTTATCTGAACCAGCGGCAGAAACCGCTGCTGACTATCTAAGCCGCCTTGGCTTATTGCCTGCGCAGCAAAATCAACCGGCAGCCGAGCTCAGCGTCGGCCAGCAACAACGCGTTGGCGCAGCGCGGGCATTAATTGGCTCTCCTCAGCTTCTGATTGCCGATGAGCCAACTTCAGCACTGGATGCCGATCACCGTGATGCCTTTGTTAAATTATTGCTGGAACTGAGCGAAGCGAATGGAACCACGGTATTGTTCGTCACTCACGATAGTGCGTTAGCTCCCTTTTTTGACCGCCATGTAGAGCTTTATGACATCAGCAGGACTTCTGAGGAGCCTGTTTAAATGATTAAACTGGCCCTGAAAAGTTTGCTCAATCGCCGAACCAGTGTGTTATTAACCGTAATAGCTATCGCAGTTAGCGTCGCCCTGCTATTGGCAGTAGAGCGGGTGAAAACTCAGGTTCAGCAGAATTTTGCTAACACAGTTTCCGGTACCGACCTTATTGTTGGCCCCCGCAGTAGCCAGAGCCAGTTGCTGTTAGCGGCCGTGTTTCATATCGGGTCAGTAACCAATACCATGAGCTGGGACAGTTTTGAAGCCATAGCAAAACGCAAAGAAGTCAGCTGGGCGGTGCCTATTTCCCTTGGAGATAGTGTTGGTGGACTACCGGTTGTCGCAACAACTGACCAGTATGTTGAGCATTATCGCTACGGCGACAAGCAACCACTGCAACTTGTTCAGGGCTCCTGGTTTGAAGACCACCAACAGGCAGTCTTGGGCGCCGAAGCAGCCAGCCAGCTTAACTTAACCGTCAGCGACCAGCTCACCATAGCGCACGGCTCCGGCGGACTTAGCTTCAGCGAGCATGACAACCACCCGATTGCTGTGACAGGGATTTTAGCCCCTACCGGTACTCCCGTTGATCAGGCCATATTTGTCGACCTGCAAACCATTGAAACGGTACACGGTACCGATACTGAAAACAGCGCTCATCACCATCATGAGCACCCCGCCGAGCGCATAACTGCGGCGTTTCTCGGGCTGGAGGTAAAACCGCTGGCATTGCGTCTGCAGCGGCAGATTAATCAGTATAAAGAAGAGCCGCTAACGGCTTTAATGCCAGGCTTTACATTACAGCAGCTGTGGAAATCCCTTAATATTTTTGAACAAGCCTTAAACGGTATCTCGGTACTGGTAGTTCTTATCGGCCTTATCGGTATGTTAACCATTTTATTGGCAAGTTTACGTGAACGGCGCCGCGAAATGGCGGTTCTCCGAGCTGTCGGTGCAGGGCCGGGGACTATTTTTACCTTACTTGTTACCGAAGCTGTTATGGTGACTTTGGTCGCAACAATGGCAGGTTTGCTGCTACTTTACGCACTGCAGTGGTCACTGACCGGATTAATACATTCTTCAACAGGTTTACTGTTTACCTTACAACCACCAACACAGGCAGAATGGTCGCGTATGCTACTGGTCGTGGTTGCAGGTTTCCTGTTAAGCTTAATACCAGCGTGGCGAGCTTATCGCCAGTCACTATCTGATGGGCTAACGGTGAAAGTATGAAGTCAATGTTAAAAGCTACAGCGATTCTGGTAACAGCGTGTGCTGTTAATGCCAGCGCTATTGCCGCCGACACAATCGGCTGGAAAGATTTATTACCGGAAGGGTTTACGCCCCCGCCCGTGAGACCACAATCCTACTATGATGCAAACCCTGAAGCCGATAAACAGACGCATTTAAATGCCCCTGTAGTTGAAGAGCTTAACGGTAAAACCATTCGCATCCCTGGCTATGTTGTGCAACTGGAAGGCAACGCTGACGCTGTAACGGAGTTTTTGTTGGTGCCTTATTTTGGTGCCTGCGTGCATGTCCCGCCGCCACCACCCAATCAGATTATTCATGTGGTTTATGAAGAAGGCGTACCGTACGAAAATACCTATGACGCGGTTTGGGTAGAGGGAGTTATTAAAACTGAACGCAGTGAAGGCGAGCTTGCGGTTACCGGCTACGCCATCGAAGCTGATAGCGTCGAGGTTTACCAGTAACACAAGCCTGTTCAGGGACAGTTAAAAGTGCACATCAACGGACAGAAACGGTCCGTTGAAATCAATATCTGAAAACAGCCCGTCAACGTCATCCAGATCGACACGCAACGAACGGTAGCCTGCACTGATGCTCACATCGACAGCAAGATTATCGATGATGCGATACTCAAGGGCTGCCTGCACGTCAGTTAAGCTACTATCGTCAATCGTTAAAGCTTTGGCTTCACCCGTCACTGCCCAGTGAGTAAATGGCAGGCCTACACGGGTTGCCAAATAAGCTGTGGGGATGGTTTCAGAAAACCCGCTAACTTGATTACCGGCAATATCCACTGCGCGTCCATCAAAGGTTTTACCGTTAATACCGACATCAATAGCGATAATATCGTTATCGAATATCTCGTAATACAAGCTGTAGTCGCGATGGTCAAAGTTAACTTCCGTGGCCGACAGTTCGGTATCCGCGGTTAGATTATTTTGTCTTACTTTAATATTAGGTAATAACGGGATCGGGTGCTCTAACGCTGCATAAAAACTACTGCGGGTGTTATCTCCGTCAACCTGGTAAGCATCGCTGGATAACAACTGATAGCTGCCCTTTGAGTCAACCTGCCAACCTTGAACACCAAGGTATAAACCCAGGACGGTATCAGCGTGAGCATTCATTGACAGGACCGAGCAGGTCAGTAACGCGAGTGTCGATTTTAACTTCATTGCGTCCTCTTAAGTTAGCCTTCAGCTAACAAGTTGCGTAAATCGATTAATGCCGCATTGGCACGAGATAAATAGTTAGCCATGACCAGTGAATGGTTAGCCAGCAAGCCAAAGCCAGAACCATTCAAAATCATTGGACTGGATACCGGCTGCAGAGAAGACTCCAGTTCATTAATAATTTGCTGCAGACTTATCAATGCATTTTTATTCGACAGCACTTCGGCAAAGTCAATTTCAACGGCTTTTAAGAAGTTTAGTATTGCCCAGCTGGCCCCTCTTGCTTCATAAAACGTATTATCGATCTGCCACCAGCTTGTCTTTTGCCTGATGGCCTGCAGTGAGGCCGTCGACTGCACTGCTACGGCATCACCGGCAAGAGCCAAATCCGGTTCAACCCGGGCAACACTGGCACTCAGTCGGCGTGACAAAGAACCGAGACGCTTCTCCAGCTCCTGCATATAACGCCGGAGGTTATCAGAGCGAGCGTAAAACTGCGCTGAATGATCCGAGCTATCCAGTAATGCAAGCCGGTACTGTTTAACTTCGTTAATGACGGTTTTGTATTCGTTTTCTGCCGTAGGTGCAAACCAGCTGGTATGATCAATATTCATGGCCGGCTGAGCAACAACTAAATTAGGGTTTTCTACTGACTGCGACTGCGAGCGGCTAAAATCATTTCGAAGAGCCAGCAACATATCCCGGGTCATTTGCACCACACCAAACTCCCACGCCGGGATATTATCCAGCCATACTGTCGGTGGCAAAATATCGTTGCTCATGTAGCCGCCGCGCTTATTCAGTAAAGTGCTCAGGCTCTCGATAACCGCAGTACTGGTTGCAAATCCCTTAACCGGTTCTACCTCCAGCTCAGCTGCTGTTTGTTGTATCGCTGTATTAAGTGCAACAGGCTGTGGCTCTTCGCTCAGCAGCCAGCCCAGCAGCCAAAAAAGGACTACCAATAAAGTGACTCCGCCAATGGACCATGTCCAGACGGATTTTTTAGTTAGCGCAGCAATTTTCATTCTAATTCTCTGACTTCCAAGTTGATTTGCTGACGGCTACCATCGGCAAAATGCATCACTACCGGCACACTGTCACCCACTTTGAACGGCTGCTGTAAATCAAAAAACATGATGTGGTAACTACCCGGCGCCATCGACAGCGATTCGCCGGCTGCCAGAGTCAGTTCAGGAACGTGTACCATTTTCATCATACCGTTATCGTGCTGGTGAGTATGAAGTTCGGTTTTCGAACTGGCCGGGCTTTCCAGTTTAACCAGTGTTAACGGCTGCTCCTGTTCATTAGCCAGACTGGCATAGCCTGCACCGTTAGCCATGCCCGGTATGGTCGCTCTGGCCCAGGCTTCAGTAACTGACAGCTCAGCGGCCAGCGCCAGATTCGAGATGACTATTACGGTGATTCCGAGGAAGGTTATCAGTTTTGCTTTCATAGGAAGCGTCCGGTTTAACTAGATTTACCCTACATACTACACTGTTTTGCGGGAATTTCTAAAAACAACGTATAAAATCGCAACACAAAGGACTAGTGGCCAAAACATTCCAATGCCGGTAAAAACCATAGCCACAAATGCACCAATCAATCCAATTGCCACGCTACCGAATACTGTCATAAGAAGGAAAAACACCAGCCCTATAATGGCTAATGCGATAACAACCGATAGTGCAAACTCAATAACCGAGCCAAGAGCATAGCCAATCGAGCTAAAAATTTCAGGGGCAAACGAGACCCCAATAATGACCAGAACGATAGTAACGATCCACTGATTACGTGACATAACTGCCTCTTTTTAACTGAATAATAACTTCTTTGTGTTATTCAATTTTGATGCCAAATATTTTTCCTTTATATTCATTTAGTTAGGTATTCAATAATCAATCCATTGGTTTATTTTACGACCTAAATAAAAAAACCGCCACAAAGTGGCGGTTTTCGCTTCACCTTATAGAGTCTTAAAACCGATATTCCAGCTCGGTGAAGAAGTAACCACCATTAAAGCCAATGGGTGAATTGGTTAAAGGATAGACAAAAATTCCGTTGAACTGATTGCCTTCTGAGCGTCTGTCCGGATACTGACTGAACAAGTTTTGTGCGCCCAGCTTAACTGATATTGCTTCGTTCCATTGATAGCCCACGGTTAAGTCCGTGATCCAGTCAGGCCCGTAAGTTTCAGTCCCGCTACTGTAATAAATATCATAGGTACCGAAGTAGCTAAGCTGCAAATTGGTAGACCATTTTCCCATCTGATGCGTTAAGCCTAACGAACCCGAGTGTTTAGGAACAGACTCAGTCATTCGGACCTGTTCATTTTCGTCAAATAGGACATCCTCCAGGCCATCAAGCAAAGACGGAAGGTTGATCGCATCAATATCCGTGTCGTTGTAGCCATAGGCTAACTGAGTTTTCAGGTCGCCGTAACCGCTGAGATCAAATTGTTTACTGACCACCACGTCTATACCACGGGTGGTGGTATCCACAGCATTTACAAAAAACCGCGCATTTTCAGCGCTGATATCAGCTAAGGCGTCAGCGACAGCCGCTGAATCAGACGGCGTAACGTCCCCGGATAAAATAATGCGGTCCTGGATCTCTATTTGGAATGCATCAACTGTAACAGTAAGTCCCTCAAAACCATTCCATACGACTCCAAGACTCAGGCTCTCCGACTCTTCAGGCTGTAAATCGCCAATACCCAGTGCTTCTGTGACCGGGCTGATGTTATTAAATGTCCCGGATTGTTCAGGCTCTGGACCATTGCCCCGGTCAACAAACAGCGTCGAGATATTGGTAAAATATAACTGCTGGACACTGGGCGCACGAAAGCCGGTATTGGCTGTTGCCCGAACAGCTAACTGGTCTGTCGCATCATAACGGCCAGAAATCTTCCAGCTGGTATTAGTACCAAAATCGGAATAATCTTCGTGCCGAACAGCTGCTCCCCACATAAAGTCAGTAGTTAGCTGATTTTCTGCTTCGAGATACAGACCAATATTATCGCGTGATTGGTCAACCTCTGACTCAGGAGCAAAACCAGTAAAGCCCTGGCTACCACCGGGACGTCCTTGATAGCCACCATTGATATAAGACGCCTCGTCGCCTGCAATCACTTCGTAACTGTTTTCTCGATAGCTAACCCCCATTGCGATAGATAGATCCGAGTTATTAGCAAAAGGGATAAACCGCTGTGCATCAAAAGTCAGATTAGTCTCACCATTTTGTAGCGTACCTGCTTCAAAGGTAGTGGGTGTCAGATCAGGGCCAAGTGATGCATTTAATGAATTTTTAACGTTGTATTGGAACTCACTAAAACCATAGCCAGCGCTCAGATCGAATGTCCATTCGTCTAGCATCCATTCGAAACCAAGATAGCCTGAATAATCTTTTACGTCGGGAGCTAATATGGGCAGGAAGCCGTCGGGGTAAATTTCGGTTAATGTATTTGACTGTAACGCCCGACGATAGAAAGCTCCGGATTCGGAGGTGCGGTCACTAAAACCACCAAAGGCATAAAAACTGGCTGATTCACCAACACCGATCTCAAGATTGGCAAATAATGATGCATTTTCATAGTCAGCATCGCCGACATGAAAGCTGTTGCGATCGAAGGTTTGCTCGCGGGGATCAAGCTCGCCGTTAGGCAGTAAAGGATACTGTTGCCTGGGATCTGGCTCCGCACGGTTGGTGCGATTTTTGCTGTGAACTTCTCCGGACAGCGTAAAAGCGCCATCATCGCCTACCTTAAATCCATTACTGGCAGATAGTTTCCACTGCTCTCCATCGCCTTTGTGTGTCTGCCCCAATTGCAGGTTGCTCATACCACCTTCTGCATTATCTTTTAGCACAATATTTATCACACCGGCAATAGCATCAGAGCCATAAAGAGCCGCGGCACCATCGCGTAGTACCTCGATTCTTTTGATAGCTGCAATCGGAATAGCGTTTAGATCGGCATTTGAGCTACCGCGACCGGTAGTTCCGTTTAAGTGCACCAAGGCTGAACTGTGTCGACGTTTGCCATTGATCAGTACCAGCGTATGATCCGGGGACAAACCCCTTAACGATGCGGGACGAACGGCATCAGTACCGTCGGTTATCGACGAAGAGGGAAAGTTAAAACTGGGTACAGAATACTGCAACGCCTTCGCGGTTTCAGTTATACCGGTAGCCGCTAAGTCCTCAGCCGAGATTATATCTACCGGGGCCGAGCCATCAGTTGCTGTTCGCATTGATAGCCTTGAGCCAACGACCTGCAAGACCTCTTCAACTTCGGCTGCAGACTGATTTTGCTGTTGTGCAACAGCAGGGAAAGTTGCCATGGTTCCGGCGACGATCGCCAGGGTAATTGGATTTAGCTTTTTCATTACTGCTCTCTTGTTATGGGCTGGCGTTACTTTATCAGTTTTACAAAAAAACCGTTAAAACGGTTGCAGCTGACGTAGATGAAAAAGATATATATCACCTTACCGACGGGCATAAAAAAACCCCGGCCAAACGGCCGGGGTTATTTATTTGAAGTCTGGCGGTGTCCTACTCTCACATGGGGAGACCCCACACTACCATCGGCGCTGGTATGTTTCACTACTGGGTTCGGAATGGAGCCAGGTGGTGCCATACCGCTATGGCCGCCAGACAAAAACTGTCACAACATAAAAATCTGATTGTACATGCCACTCAATTTGTCGTGTCTTACGCAACCTATGTCTTTGCAGAGGGTTCAAACTTGTCTCAACAATTACAAACACCTTGGGTGTTGTATGGTTAAGTCTCACGGGCAATTAGTACGGGTTAGCTCAACGCATTACTGCGCTTCCACACCCCGCCTATCAACGTTGTAGTCTTCAACAACCCTTTAGAGCACTCAAAGTGCTAGTGAGAGCTTATCTCGAGGCTCGCTTCCCGCTTAGATGCTTTCAGCGGTTATCGATCCCGAACGTAGCTACCCGGCAGTGCCACTGGCGTGACAACCGGAACACCAGAGGTTCGTCCACTCCGGTCCTCTCGTACTAGGAGCAGCCCCTCTCAACTCTCAAACGCCCACGGCAGATAGGGACCGAACTGTCTCACGACGTTCTAAACCCAGCTCGCGTACCACTTTAAATGGCGAACAGCCATACCCTTGGGACCGACTTCAGCCCCAGGATGTGATGAGCCGACATCGAGGTGCCAAACACCGCCGTCGATATGAACTCTTGGGCGGTATCAGCCTGTTATCCCCGGAGTACCTTTTATCCGTTGAGCGATGGCCCTTCCATTCAGAACCACCGGATCACTATGACCTACTTTCGTATCTGCTCGACGTGTCTGTCTCGCAGTTAAGCTGGCTTCTGCCATTGCACTAACCGTACGATGTCCGACCGTACTTAGCCAACCTTCGTGCTCCTCCGTTACTCTTTGGGAGGAGACCGCCCCAGTCAAACTACCCACCAGGCACTGTCCCCACACCCGATAAGGGTGCCAGGTTAGAACATCAAACATACAAGGGTGGTATTTCAAGGGTGGCTCCACACCAACTGGCGCCGGTGTTTCATAGCCTCCCACCTATCCTACACATGTAGGTTCAATGTTCAGTGCCAAGCTGTAGTAAAGGTTCACGGGGTCTTTCCGTCTAGCCGCGGGTACACTGCATCTTCACAGCGATTTCAATTTCACTGAGTCTCGGGTGGAGACAGCGTGGCCATGGTTACACCATTCGTGCAGGTCGGAACTTACCCGACAAGGAATTTCGCTACCTTAGGACCGTTATAGTTACGGCCGCCGTTTACCGGGGCTTCGATCAAGAGCTTCGCTTACGCTAACCCCATCAATTAACCTTCCGGCACCGGGCAGGTGTCACACCCTATACGTCCTCTTTCGAGTTAGCAGAGTGCTGTGTTTTTAATAAACAGTCCCAGCCACCTGGTCACTGCGACCGCCGGCAGCTCATGACGCGAAGTCAATCACCACCAGCGGCGTACCTTCTCCCGAAGTTACGGTACTATTTTGCCTAGTTCCTTCACCCGAGTTCTCTCAAGCGCCTTAGTATTCTCTACCTGACCACCTGTGTCGGTTTCGGGTACGGTCAATGTTTATCTGAAGCTTAGAGGCTTTTCCCGGAAGCATGGCATCAACAGCTTCGCACCCTTGGGTGCTCGTCTCGTGTCTCGGCCTTAAGAGTCCGGATTTACCTAAACTCTCAGCCTACGCACTTTCACCGGGACTACCAACGCCCGGCCTGCCTAGCCTTCTCCGTCCCCCCATCGCAATAAACATCGGTACAGGAATATTAACCTGTTTTCCATCGACTACGCGTTTCCGCCTCGCCTTAGGGGCCGACTTACCCTACCCTGATTAGCATGGGATAGGAAACCTTGGTCTTCCGGCGTGGGAGTTTTTCACTCCCATTATCGTTACTCATGTCAGCATTCGCACTTCTGATACGTCCAGCATGCTTCTCAACACACCTTCATCCGCTTACAGAACGCTCCCCTACCCAGCACATAAATGCGCTGCCGCAGCTTCGGTGTATGGCTTAGCCCCGTTACATCTTCCGCGCAGGCCGACTCGACTAGTGAGCTATTACGCTTTCTTTAAAGGATGGCTGCTTCTAAGCCAACCTCCTAGCTGTCTGTGCCTTCCCACATCGTTTCCCACTGAGCCATAACTTTGGGACCTTAGCTGGCGGTCTGGGTTGTTTCCCTCTCCACGACGGACGTTAGCACCCGCCGTGTGTCTCCCGGATAGTACTCTGCGGTATTCGGAGTTTGCATGGGGTTGGTAAGTCGGGATGACCCCCTAGCCCAAACAGTGCTCTACCCCCGCAGGTATTCGTCCGAGGCTCTACCTAAATAGATTTCGGGGAGAACCAGCTATCTCCGGGCTTGATTAGCCTTTCACTCCTAGCCACAAGTCATCCCCTAATTTTTCAACATTAGTGGGTTCGGTCCTCCAATTGATGTTACTCAATCTTCAACCTGCTCATGGTTAGATCGCCCGGTTTCGGGTCTATACCCTGCAACTCAACGCCCAGTTAAGACTCGGTTTCCCTACGGCTTCCCTATACGGTTAACCTTGCTACAGAATATAAGTCGCTGACCCATTATACAAAAGGTACGCAGTCACCCCTCATGGAGGCTCCTACTGCTTGTACGTACACGGTTTCAGGTTCTGTTTCACTCCCCTCGCCGGGGTTCTTTTCGCCTTTCCCTCACGGTACTGGTTCACTATCGGTCAGTTGGGAGTATTTAGCCTTGGAGGATGGTCCCCCCATGTTCAGTCAGGATAACACGTGTCCCGACCTACTCGATTTCACTTACTATGTGCCGTCACATACCGGGCTATCACCGTCTGTGGCTCCGCTTCCCAGCGGATTCTGCTAACACTTAATAAGCTTAAGGGCTGTTTCCCGTTCGCTCGCCGCTACTGAGGAAATCTCAATTGATTTCTTTTCCTCCGGGTACTTAGATGTTTCAGTTCTCCGGGTTCGCTTCCTGGCACCTATAGATTCAGTGCCGGATACTCTGTAAACAGAGTGGGTTTCCCCATTCGGAAATCCATGACTCAAATGACTCTTACTGTCTTATCATGGCTTATCGCAAGTTAGTACGTCCTTCATCGCCTCCAACTGCCTAGGCATCCACCGTGTACGCTTAGTCACTTAACCATACAACCCCAAAGTGTCTGCTTGCGCTTAACTTCAGTGCTGTAATGCAACTAAGATTGTTTGTTCTTTGCTGTACACAAGTTCGATACGCCTCTACCTTACACATAGGTTCAAATAGAGTGGCATTTCTTACTTTTTTACAATCAGCTTTTCATGTTGTTAAAGAGCGCGTAACACAAGGTTACCGGTAAATGTTTTCAATAAAACACTTAACGCTAACATCGTTTCCTGCGTCAGGACGCAGGATACGGTTAGAGAAGAATATGGTGGAGCCAAGCGGGATCGAACCGCTGACCTCCTGCGTGCAAGGCAGGCGCTCTCCCAGCTGAGCTATGGCCCCCTAGTGCTTGTCTAAAACACCGGCAGCTGCGTTGCGCGTTTCGTTCAATCGGTCACATACCATCGAGGTATGCTCCCTCACTCACTCAACGTGCGCCTTGCTGTCGGCGCTTTAGCCTGCGCGTGCTGACATCGGGGAAACCCTCTTCTCAACATCGCGGCTAACCTAATAAGGGAATTTCAAGCGAGGGCAAGGCCATCTACTTGAAATGCTTTTGGCGTTCTGGCAAGGCGGAGGCAAGGAAGCATACACCAGTATGCGACGAAGCCGACAACGCAGTCCAGAGCGTCAAAATGGTGGGTCTGAGTAGACTTGAACTACCGACCTCACCCTTATCAGGGGTGCGCTCTAACCAGCTGAGCTACAGACCCAGTAACCTTCAGGCATTACGTCGCGTCAGGACGCGACCTACCCGAATTCTTCTCTATTGCTATCAAGCCTGCAAACTGTGTGGACACTTACTGCCGTAAGCTATTTTGTAAGGAGGTGATCCAGCCGCAGGTTCCCCTACGGCTACCTTGTTACGACTTCACCCCAGTCATGAACCACACCGTGGTGATCGTTCTCCCGAAGGTTAAACTAACCACTTCTGGTGCAGCCCACTCCCATGGTGTGACGGGCGGTGTGTACAAGGCCCGGGAACGTATTCACCGTGGCATTCTGATCCACGATTACTAGCGATTCCGACTTCATGGAGTCGAGTTGCAGACTCCAATCCGGACTACGACGCACTTTATGAGATTCGCTAACCATCGCTGGCTTGCTGCCCTTTGTATGCGCCATTGTAGCACGTGTGTAGCCCATCCCGTAAGGGCCATGATGACTTGACGTCGTCCCCACCTTCCTCCGGTTTATCACCGGCAGTCTCCCCAGAGTTCCCACCATTACGTGCTGGCAACTAAGGATAAGGGTTGCGCTCGTTGCGGGACTTAACCCAACATCTCACAACACGAGCTGACGACAGCCATGCAGCACCTGTCTCAGTGTTCCCGAAGGCACTAATCCATCTCTGGAAAATTCACTGGATGTCAAGGGATGGTAAGGTTCTTCGCGTTGCATCGAATTAAACCACATGCTCCACCGCTTGTGCGGGCCCCCGTCAATTCATTTGAGTTTTAACCTTGCGGCCGTACTCCCCAGGCGGTCAACTTAGTGCGTTAGCTGCGTTACTCACGTCTTAAAGACACGAACAACTAGTTGACATCGTTTACGGCGTGGACTACCAGGGTATCTAATCCTGTTTGCTCCCCACGCTTTCGTACCTCAGCGTCAGTCTCTGACCAGGTGGCCGCCTTCGCCACCGGTATTCCTTCCAATATCTACGCATTTCACCGCTACACTGGAAATTCTACCACCCTCTTCAGGACTCTAGCGTGCCAGTTCAAAATGCCATTCCCAGGTTGAGCCCGGGGCTTTCACATCTTGCTTAACACACCGCCTACGTACGCTTTACGCCCAGTAATTCCGATTAACGCTTGCACCCTCCGTATTACCGCGGCTGCTGGCACGGAGTTAGCCGGTGCTTCTTCTGTGGCTAACGTCAACTGTAACCGCTATTAACGATTACCCTTTCCTCACCACTGAAAGTGCTTTACAACCCGAAGGCCTTCTTCACACACGCGGCATGGCTGGATCAGGGTTGCCCCCATTGTCCAATATTCCCCACTGCTGCCTCCCGTAGGAGTCTGGGCCGTGTCTCAGTCCCAGTGTGGCTGATCATCCTCTCAGAACAGCTAGGGATCGTCGCCTTGGTGAGCCATTACCTCACCAACTAGCTAATCCCGCTTGGGCCCATCTCTAGGTGTGAGGTCCGAAGATCCCCCACTTTGGTCCGTAGACATTATGCGGTATTAGCCACCGTTTCCAGTGGTTGTCCCCCGCCTAGAGGCAAGTTCCCAAGTATTACTCACCCGTCCGCCGCTCGTCATCTTCCAGCAAGCTGGAAATGTTACCGCTCGACTTGCATGTGTTAGGCCTGCCGCCAGCGTTCAATCTGAGCCATGATCAAACTCTTCAATTAAAAGTAGTTCAATCAACTCAATAAATTACGCGTTTTTGCTTAACTTCGTTACCGAAGTCTTGCTGAACACTCATTCAAAAGTTGCAATACAATTTTCGTTTGCTTACTTTCGCAAGTGCCCACACAGTTTGCTTGGCTTGATATATTGTTAAAGAGCGTTTCTCAGCAGCCTTGCTGCGAGAGGTGCGTATTCTACACACCTGATGTTTTTCGTCAACACTTTTTTGTAAAAAGATTTTCAGTAAAACATCTGTTTTCGGCGGCTTCGTTGCCTGCCTTGAACGTGGAGCGAATTTTAGAGATTTATGTCCCACCGTCAAGACCTTTTTTGCAATTTTAAGTGGTTTTATTGCCGTTTGCTCGCTTTCTATTCAATTGTGATCAAAGTTAACGTTTTCCGGGCTTTTCTGCCTTATTTCGCTTCCTCGCAGTCCGTTTTGATTTGAATTACAATAGATCGCATAAACAACAACCTAAATACCTTACTGGATTGTATGAATGACCTATAAGTCCATTGACCCGCTTACTTACGATGCGCAGCTTGAACGAAAGAAAGACCAATTAAGCAAAGTGTTTCGCGAAGTGGGTATAGAACAGTTCGACGTCTTTAAGTCCGAGCCCTTGCATTACCGCATGCGGGCAGAGTTTCGACTCTGGCATGAAGCCGATGACCTTTTTTATATCATGTTTAACCCCCAGACACGCGAAAAGGTCCGTAAAGACTCATTTTTGCCCGGTAGCCAGTTAATTAATCAGTTAATGAAAGCGGTGCGGGAGTATGTCATTGATAAGCCAGTTTTGCGCAGTAAGCTATTTCAGGTTGATTTTTTAACAACAACAACCCAGCAAGCAATCGTTTCACTGCTTTATCATCGGCCGCTGGATGACGAATGGCAGCAATACGCCCGGGATTTTCATGATTACTTACAAGCCTTTGCCACGCCCGTCCATCTTATTGGCAGGGCGCGTAAACAGAAAGTGGTATTAGGCAGCGAGGCTGTAATAGAAGAAGTCACCGTTAACGGCCATAGTTATCAAACTATCCAGACCGAAAATAGTTTTACACAGCCCAACGCTGGCATAAACCAGGCCATGATCGAGTGGGTAAGCCACCAGGCTGGCCATAATGAACACGACCTGCTTGAGTTATATTGTGGCAACGGCAACTTTACCTTGCCGTTAGCCCGGCAATTTAAACAGGTATTGGCCACTGAAATTAGCAAAAGTTCGGTTAACGCGGCTCGCGAAGGTGCGCAACTGAATCAGATTGATAATGTCACCATAGTACGTATGTCGGCCGAAGATTTTAGCCAGGCAATTCAGGGAAAACTTGATTCACGTCGTGCCAAAGAAGCGCAGCTGGAGCAATTTGATTGTCAAACCGTACTGGTCGATCCGCCACGGGCCGGGCTGGACTCACTCGCCATCGACTTAGTTAGCCAATACCCGCGCATTATTTACATTTCCTGTAATCCCGACACGCTGAGACGCGATATCCAGTTATTATCCGGTCAGTTTAAGGTTACCGCAGCGGCCATGTTTGATCAGTTTCCGTACACTGAACATGTCGAATCAGGGGTTATTTTGGAGCGTATTACTTAACGCCGGCCAACGCGCCGGCAGGGACGTGAACCAGCTTTCTCGAACGCTGCAGGTTACTCCAGTGAGCATAAATAATGAGTCCGGCGCCAAGCAGAATAATGAATGGCTCACCCAGGTGGCCAAAAATATCTCGCTGGGTATAGATAACAGCGCCGGCTATTAAAGGAATTAAGAGGCGCCATTCACCGTGGCGGCGTGCGCCACCGATTAACGACCACAGACCAACTATAACGCTTAGGCCCAAAATCGTATTTTCCAGCAGGTCCTCACCAATAAAGGCGAATCCTGCCAGAGCCAGCAGTGGCAGGATAACAGGCAGCAACAAACAGTGAATTGCACAAAGGGTGGTGATCCAGATGCCCGCCCTATCCAATTTTTTTTGCTTTGATAATGTCATTGCCGTCCCTCATTCCGTTGCTGTTATATTATAACATACTCTTTCTTATTCCAAGAGGAACGGTCAAATTTTATCTTGCCGCACTAGCAGTTCTGTATCGAAAAGGGCTGGATGTCAGCAATAGAAGGGGCATCGAGAGCAATCATCAGCAATCGATCAAAGCCAAGGGCTACGCCACAACATTCAGGTAATCCATGTTGTATCGCTTCAATAAGACGCTGATCCACGGAAGCCTCTGGTTTTTTGTTTTCGTGCCGACGCTGAATATCACTCTCAAAGCGGCTTAGCTGAGTCGTAGCATCAGTAAGCTCATCATAACCGTTGGCCAGTTCAACGCCCTGGTAATAAATTTCGAAACGCAGCGCAACTCGCTCATCCTGCGGTGAAATTTTTGCCAGCGCCGCCTGCGACGCCGGGAATTCAGTCACTGCCAATGGTATTTGAGAGGGCAGCTTCGGCTCCACTAACAGGTTAAACGCGACTTGCAAAATGGTATCCGTATCGGTTTCCTGCTTCATCCAATCGCCACTGTCACCGCGCCTTTTTAACTGCTCGTGCAAGTCATTTATACCCGCCGGTGTCAGTGGGTCACAGCCTGTAGAGTTTAAAAAAGCTTGCTGATAGGAGATCTGCTGTACGGGTGGAGCCTTAAGACAGTCAACAAGCAGATCGGAGACTTCGCTAATCAGCTGTTTAAGAGTAAATCCAACGCGGTACCATTCCAGCATCATAAATTCCGGATTATGGTAACGGCCGATTTCATCATCTCTAAACACATGGCTTAACTGGTAGATACAACGTTGGTATTGCGCCAGCAAACGCTTCATTGCGTATTCAGGTGATGTTTGCAGGAAAAGACGCAATGCCTTGCCGTCGCTATCACGGCTCAGCTGAGTCGCCATATTGTCTAAATGTAAATCAGTAACACCATGGCGGCTCAGACTTGGCGTATCAACTTCCAGTACACCGCGCTGATAAAAAAACTGACGAATCTGCCGCATTAAGGCGGCTCGTTGTTGCAATGCCGCCCAGGAGGCAGAAGAACGCCAGGTCATCGAGCGCTCCTTTTACTTCTGTACCCGCCCAACGTATTCTCCCGAACGGGTATCGACTTTAATCACTTCGCCGATTTGCACAAACAAAGGTACCCGAACAGTCGCGCCGGTGCTTAAGGTAGCAGGCTTGCCACCGGTTCCGGCAGTGTCCCCTTTTAAGCCTGGATCGGTTTCAGTGATTTCCAGTTCTACGAAGTTGGGCGGCTGAACATTAATTGGGTTGCCTTCCCACAGTGTCAGAGTACATACATCTTGCTCTACGAGCCACTTCTCGGCTTCACCAACAGCTTTTGCATCAGCCGCAACTTGTTCAAACGTCTCGTTATTCATAAAGTGCCAAAACTCACCATCGTTATAAAGGTAAGCCAGCTCAAGCTCGATTACGTCGGCACCTTCAACCGACTCACCGGACTTAAAGGTTTTCTCAACCACTTTGCCGCTGATCAGCTTGCGGATTTTAACCCGGTTAAAAGCCTGCCCTTTACCCGGTTTAACCATCTCGTTTTCAACAATGCTGCAGGGCTCACCGTCCTGCATAATCTTCAAACCACCCTTAAATTCGCTGGTACTGTAATTTGCCATGATATCGTTCCTTTAATCGATAACCTTCAATGCCGGCAATAATAAAACAAACCGTAAAACTTTTCAGGTAAAATAATGGTTTCGTTTGTTTGTCTGAGGCAAGGTTTGAATCAAACACAGGTATTGACTCGTCCGGATTGGCGAATAGAGTTGCAGCGGGCATACAAAAGCCCCGCTGAGTTGTTAACCGCCGTTGGTCTGGATCCCACAGAGTTCAGCAATGACAGTGACGCACGGCGCCTTTTTCCGATGCTGGTACCCCGCCCCTTCGCTCAATTAATGGAGTACGGCAACCGAAACGATCCCTTATTGTTGCAGGTACTGCCCGCTGCCGCAGAGTTTAATAGCCCACCAGGCTTTACTGATGATCCTTTAGCAGAACGTACGCCACAGGTTACTGCGGTTGCCGCGGCCGGTTTATTGCACAAATACCGTTCGCGGGCATTAATTATCCTAAAAGGCGGGTGCGCCGTTAACTGCCGTTATTGCTTTCGCCGTCATTTCCCTTACGACAAGGTTCATTTTAATCAGCAACAGTTAAGGGAAACCGTCCACTATTTAAATCAGCATCAGGACGTTAATGAGGTAATTCTTAGCGGGGGAGACCCGCTGATGGCCAGCGACCGACAGCTTGCGACGATCATTTCTGCGCTTGCTGAAGTCAACAGTTTAAAACGTTTACGAATACACAGCCGTCTGCCTGTTATTATCCCTGACCGTATCACCGCCTCGTTAACCCAGGCACTGACAAGCACACGGCTAAAGCCCGCGCTGGTTATTCATGCTAATCATGGCAATGAAATATCTGCTGCGCTAGGGGCTGCATTGCAACCACTTCGTCAAGCTGGTGTGCATTTATTTAACCAAAGCGTATTGCTCAAGGGCATCAACGATAATGTCGCCGACTTAGTGCAACTGAGCGAGCGTCTCTACGATATTGATGTGTTACCCTATTACCTGCACCAGCTGGATAAAGTGCTGGGCGCGGCGCATTTTGATGTGGACCTCGCTCACGCGAAAACGCTTTGGCGGCAGCTAAATGCTTCCTTACCTGGCTTTTTAGTTCCTAAATTAGTACAGGATATAGCAGGTCAGCCGAGTAAAACGCCAATCATGCCCGATGGTTTGGCAAGAATATAAAGCAAGAGAGTCAACAAAAAGGTAGTTTATGAGTGAGTCGATGAATTCAATCGAAGAAAAACTGAAACAACACTTACAGGTTTTATACCGCCAGGTCGTCGATGCGGATGCATATCTTGATAGCCTGCGCCAGCAGGGAAAGGCTAAATTTCAGGACATTTTTGCTGATAATGAGGTATTTAAAACGTCCAGTAACCGCTTTCAGCCCTACTTACAGGAAGTGACCGAAAACATTGAACAGTGGCAGCTGCAGCAGGATAACGAAGCTTTACTACAAATTATCGTGCAGCAACTGCAACTGCTCACCGAAACATTAGCGCGGCTTAAGCAGATTCGGCAGGCGGGTTAGCCTGGTCCCGGAACGTATCGATAAACCAGTCACGCAACATCTTTTTCTCGAAATACAACGCGTCGTTGCGCGTATGCCGAGTCGCCGTGGTATCAAATTCAAAACTCATGTCTTTTAAATTAACATCAGCCTCTTTGATAACACGGCCGTCCGCACTTTTCAGTTGGTAGCTGAAATCCATGGTAGGAAAGTCAATGGTGCGCACGATGCGGATATGACTGGAAGCGCTCTGTCCAAAAGTTGGCTCCAGGCGACCGGTTAAATCAATATCAGTAACCGTCATACTTAACATTTGTCCATCCGGGAGATCTTCGGCTAACTTACCCAGATAATCCTTTAATTCTTCCATACGCTTTTCCTGAAAGCGCTTTTCGATGCCATCAGCGGGCTCAAAGTCGGTGTAATCTTCTACCCCTTCAAAATTCACTTCGGCTTCACCAGCGACACTTTTTAGGCTGGTAAAAGCCAACAGGATAGCTAATGTCATTAAACTTAACTTACGCATTGATTGTACTCCTACAATATTAATCAAGAATTTAGACCCAAAGTAGGCACAAAAATTCCTACATGCTGTTAAGTTTAGTCCGCATTTTAGAAGAAACAAAAAAAGGAGCCGACGTGTCGGCTCCTTTTTTGTCTTACAGACTGGGCAAGCATTGCTTACATCATGCCGCCCATACCGCCCATACCACCCATGTCGCCGCCTGGCATGCCGCCGGCGTTGTCATCCTGTGGTAAGTCAGCAACCATAGCTTCGGTTGTGATCATCAGTGAGCCAATCGAAGAAGCAAACTGTAATGCAGAACGTGTGACTTTGGTTGGATCCAGAATACCCATTTCCAACATGTCGCCGTAGCTGTCATTACCTGCGTTGTAACCGTAGTTACCTTCACCGCCACGCACGTTGTTTGCAACAACAGAGCCTTCAGCGCCGGCATTCATAGCGATTTGCCGTAATGGTGCTTCCATTGCGCGCAAGGCTAAGCGGATACCTACGTTTTGCTCTTCGTTATCGCCACGCAGTTCGGCCAACTGGCTTGCTGCGCGAACTAAAGCAACACCACCGCCCGGTACAACGCCTTCTTCTACCGCTGCACGAGTTGCATTTAAGGCATCTTCGACGCGCGCTTTTTTCTCTTTCATTTCAACTTCAGTTGCAGCACCAACCTTGATAACCGCAACACCGCCGGCTAGTTTAGCTAAGCGCTCCTGCAGTTTTTCGCGGTCGTAGTCAGAACTTGTGTCTTCCATCTGCTGCTTAATTTGTGCAACGCGACCTTCGATAGCTGCATCATCACCATTGCCATCAACAACCGTTGTATTGTCTTTAGTGATAACGACACGTTTTGCTGTACCCAGATCTTCAAGTTGGGTTTTTTCCAGTTCCATGCCGATTTCTTCAGAAACTACCGTACCACCGGTTAATAGTGCAATATCCTGTAACATGGCTTTGCGACGATCACCAAAGCCAGGAGCTTTGACCGCGGCAATTTTAACAATACCACGCATGTTATTAACAACCAGAGTGGCTAAGGCTTCGCCTTCTACGTCTTCAGCAATCAATAGCAAAGGTTTACCTGCTTTCGACACACCTTCCAGAATAGGCAGAAGCTCACGGATATTGGAAATTTTCTTATCAACTAGCAGGATGAACGGATTATCCAGCTCTACTGAACCGCTTTCCTGATTGTTAATAAAGTAAGGTGACAGGTAACCGCGGTCAAACTGCATACCTTCTACTACGTCTAGCTCATCAGTTAAGGCCTGACCTTCTTCAACTGTGATGACGCCTTCCTGACCTACTTTATCCATTGCTTCGGCAATGATTTTGCCGATGGTTTCATCAGAGTTAGCCGAGATGGTTCCAACTTGGGCGATAGCTTTGCTGTCAGCGCATGGCTGAGAGATTTTTTTAAGTTCGGCTACAGCAGCAACAACCGCTTTATCGATGCCACGCTTAAGATCCATTGGATTCATGCCGGCAGCAACCGCTTTTAAGCCTTCGTTGACAATAGATTGTGCAAGTACTGTTGCAGTGGTTGTACCGTCGCCAGCTTCGTCGTTAGCTTTAGACGCAACTTCTTTAACCATTTGCGCGCCCATGTTCTCGAACTTATCTTCCAGTTCGATTTCTTTTGCTACGGACACGCCATCTTTGGTAATGATTGGAGCACCAAAAGATTTATCCAGCACAACATTGCGGCCTTTAGGACCCAGAGTTACTTTGACTGCGTCCGCCAAAACGTTAACACCTTTTAGCATTTTTTGACGTGCAGTGTTTCCAAATTGTACTTCTTTAGCTGCCATTTTGCTTTCCTCTTAAATACGATTTACGGTTCGTGTCTATTTTGAGCAACAGTTATTCGGCGATAGCCAGGATGTCGCTCTCGCTCATAATCAAATACTCTTCACCGTCGATTTTTTCGGTTTTTACACCATAACCTTCGTTGAACAGCACGTTATCACCGACTTTTACGTCCAGCGTGCGCACTTCACCGTTTTCTAAAATACGTCCGTTGCCAACCGCAACGACTTCACCGCGGGTTGATTTTTCTGCCGCAGATCCGGTCAGAACAATGCCGCCAGCTGATTTTGCTTCGACTTCGATGCGTTTAATGATGACTCGATCGTGTAAAGGACGAAGTTTCATTGTTGATAACTCCTCAACCTATTGTTGTTAGTGGTTAGTACCCCTAAGGGGCGTTAAAACATGGTGTGCTCATTAAATGGGGGATGAAATTTTGTTATCAAGGGTTTGGTCAAAAAATTTTATCGATTTTTCTTATTAACCGGGCCAGACAAATTGTGCTATTTTGCAGCCTTAAACTGGCTGGGCAAAGGTGCAAATAATATGAAGTGTTCGGTGCTGAAATTTATTGGCGTGTGGCTGCTTGCTATGTCTTTTATAGCTCCCGGCTATGGCCAGAACAGCAACCCATTTAGCAGTGAGCCTGAATTCTTGCCGGTTGAACAGGCGTTTGAAGCCGAACTACGTCAGGGTGATGTTTTAACCGTCAGCTTTAATATTCAGCCGGGCTATTACCTGTACAAACATCAATTTAAGGTTGAGCCCGCCAGCGCCTTACAACAACCAATTAATTTTCCCCCAGCCGAAGCGCACGTTGATGAATTTTTTGGCGAAACTCAAATTTTTCGTGATTATGTTGAGTTTGAGGTGCATTTAAAGCCGGATCTCCAGGCCCAGTCTGTAACACTACAATATCAGGGTTGTGCTGATGCGGGTCTCTGTTACCCGCCAACCAAGCTCGATTTATCTGAACAACAGAGCCAACCGAAAACTAATCCGGATCCGGCTACCCCAAACAGTGATAACAAAGGCGATGAGTTATTCAATCTACAGCAACAACCCATGGCCTGGTCGTTGTTTCTCTTTTTTATACTGGGCATCGGTCTTGCCTTTACCCCTTGTGTTTTCCCGATGTACCCCATTTTGTCATCCATTGTCATTGGCGATAAACCGCGAACATTCAAAAATGCCTTATGGCTGTCATTTATCTACGTTCAGGGTATGGCGATTACCTATTCCTTACTCGGGCTTTTGGTCGCGCTTGCGGGTATGCAGTACCAGGCTTATTTTCAACACCCTGCCGTGCTGATCGTATTAAGCGCTGCTTTTGCTGTATTTGCCTTGAGTATGTTAGGGCTTTACAACATCCAGCTGCCGGGTTCCTGGCAAACAAAGTTGCAGGCGGTAAGTGGCAAACAGCGGGGCGGCTCTACTCTTGGGGTGTTTTTTATTGGTGTTATTTCCGGCTTAGTGGCCTCCCCCTGTACCACAGCCCCACTGTCCGGCGCGCTTCTCTATATTGCTCAGTCGGGTGACGTGGTATCCGGTGCGGCAATTCTGTATGCGTTAAGTTTGGGCATGGGTATACCTTTGATCATCTTTGGCGTCTCCGGCGGTAAATTACTGCCCAAAGCCGGCGCCTGGATGAATGTTGTTAAACATAGCTTTGGCTGGTTGTTACTGGCCGTGGTCGTAGTGTTACTGGAACGTTTATTAGCAACGCAACAAAGCTTCTGGTTGTGGGTCATTTACTTTATTGCCTTAACCACCTTTATGGGTCAACACTTACTGACCTTTAAAAAGTGGTACGCCCGGGCCTTACTCTTTATCTTGCTGACTGCCGGCAGCACTGTTGGCATGTACTGGCAGGTCGATAAGTTACAAAAAGCCGAGCAAGTCCATGGTCTGTTTTATGCAGTCGCCAATAGTACCGAATTACAGCAACAGCTGGACCAGGCTCAGCAAGCCGGAGAGTGGGTTATGCTGGATTTATACGCCGATTGGTGCGTTGCCTGCAAAGAATTTGAACAGTATACATTCGCCGATGAAAAGGTCCGTCGTCAGTTAAGTGCGATGCGTCTATTGCAGGCTGATGTCACTTCTAATGATAAGGCTGACCAAAAACTGTTAAACCAGTTCCAGGTACTGGGCCTGCCTACTGTAATGTTCTTTTCTCCTGGCGGTGAAGAGTTACGGGAGTGGCGTATCACTGGCTTTAAGGGGGCCGATGAATTCGTGCGCCACCTGGAGCAGATGAAGTCGGCGGCCAGCCCATAACTTGCGGCGAAAAGCGGTGATAAGACCAGTATTTTGCTGCATTTGCCACATCATGTTCTATAATGCATAAATAAAGCTGGCTATCTGTTACTTTTGGTATCCCATTTCCAAAACAACAACTAAGCCGACACGTTTAAAACATTTGGCAACATGATGAACACAAAAGAAGCAGAAAAAACAAAAGTGTTGGTGATTAACGGACCTAATCTTAATTTATTGGGTACCCGTGAGCCCGAAGTCTACGGTAGCCAAACGCTTGTGGACGTGCAGCAACAACTGATCAGTTTAAGCCAACCTTACAACCTTGAGGTTGATTTTGTGCAGTCTAACGCCGAAGCAGAATTAATCGAAGCGATTCACGAGGCACGTAATGCGGTCGACTTTATCATAATAAACCCCGCCGCATACGCACACACCAGTATCGCATTACGCGATGCGTTAGCCGCCGTTTCGATTCCGTTTTTTGAAGTACACATTTCCAACATATACCGACGCGAGAAGTTTCGCCATTTTTCTTATTTAGCCGATATTGCCAGTGCGACGCTCAGCGGCTTTGGAACTTATGGCTACTCATTAGCAATGCTCGCGATCATTAACCAATTACCTCGTAATTAATTGAAGGCAGACGATTACCATGGACATACGTAAAATTAAAAAACTGATCGAACTGGTCGAAGAATCTGGCATCGCCGAGTTAGAAATCACTGAAGGTGAAGAGGCCGTGCGTATTAACCGTTACAGCGCGCAACCTGCGCCGGTTCAGTACGCCGCTGCACCAGCCGCCGCACCGGCACCAGCTCCCTCTGCTGCGCCAG
The DNA here is from genome assembly GCF_044797955.1 of Idiomarina seosinensis. Taxonomy (GTDB): domain Bacteria; phylum Pseudomonadota; class Gammaproteobacteria; order Enterobacterales; family Alteromonadaceae; genus Idiomarina; species Idiomarina seosinensis_A. The sequence continues at coordinate 2,238,303 of NZ_CP085211.1, forward strand.
CCGCTGCTAGCAGTAACGCAGAACCCGCGCCGCAAGAGCCTTCAGGCCATATCCTTCGTTCACCGATGGTTGGTACGTTTTATGAGTCGCCGTCACCGGACGCAGCACCTTTTGTTTCGGTTGGCTCAAAAGTTAACGCCGGCGATACTCTGTGTATCGTTGAAGCAATGAAAATGATGAACCAAATCGAAGCCGATAAAGGTGGCGTGGTTAAGCAAATCCTGGTCGAAAACGAAGAGCCGGTTGAATTTGATCAACCGCTGTTTGTTATTGAATAAGCCCTTACTGAACAACTTAAGCACCGGGAATTTATCATGCTAGATAAAGTGGTCATTGCTAACCGAGGCGAAATCGCATTGCGAATTCTTCGCGCTTGTAAAGAGTTGGGTATTAAGACAGTTGCTGTTCACTCAACCATTGATAAGAATTTAAAACACGTGTTGCTTGCCGATGAATCGATTTGTATCGGTAAAGCGCCGGCTTCAGAGAGTTATCTCAACATACCGCGGATCATTAGCGCGGCGGAGATTACCGACGCTGCAGCCATCCATCCGGGCTATGGATTTTTAGCCGAAAACGCAGATTTTGCTGAACAAGTTGAAAAGTCAGGGTTTACTTTTGTCGGGCCCACTGCTGATGTCATTCGTCTGATGGGTGACAAAGTATCAGCGATAAGAGCCATGAAAAAAGCCGGTGTACCCTGTGTGCCGGGGTCCGACGGACCGCTGGATGACGACACTGAGCGCAACATCAAGCTAGCTAAACGCATTGGCTATCCAATTATTATAAAAGCTGCCGGCGGTGGCGGCGGCCGTGGTATGCGGGTGGTCCGTCAAGAAAGCGAATTAGTTAGTGCCATTAGCATGACTCAGAATGAAGCACGGGCGGCTTTTGGTAACCCGGTTGTTTACATGGAAAAGTTTTTGGAAAACCCGCGCCATGTCGAAGTGCAAGTGCTTGCTGACGGCCAGGGCAATGCGATTCACTTGGGCGAACGTGATTGCTCGATGCAGCGGCGCCATCAGAAAGTGGTTGAAGAGGCACCAGCACCCGGCATCACTCCGGAAATGCGCAAATTTATCGGTGAGCGCTGTGCTAAAGCCTGCATAGAGATAGGCTATCGCGGTGCCGGCACCTTTGAGTTTTTATACGAAAATGGCGAGTTTTATTTCATCGAGATGAATACGCGTATTCAGGTTGAGCATCCAGTCACGGAAATGGTTACCGGTATTGATTTAATTAAAGAGCAGTTGCGTATTGCCGCTGGCCGCCAATTATCAATCAACCAGGAAGATGTCGTCATTCGTGGCCACGCTGTCGAATGCCGTATTAATGCAGAAGATCCTGATACTTTTGTACCCTCGCCCGGTCAAGTCACCCGTTTCCATTCGCCCGGCGGCTTTGGTGTGCGGTGGGACTCCCATGTTTACGCTGATTACAAAGTACCGCCCAATTACGACTCCATGATCGGCAAACTGATAACTTATGGCGAAAACCGTGATATTGCTATTGCCCGCATGCGAAATGCGCTCAGCGAGCTAATCATTGAAAATATTAAAACCAATGTACCGCTGCAAAAAGATATTATGGCGGACGAAAACTTCCAGCATGGTGGTACCAACATCCATTATCTGGAGAAAAAGCTTGGTTTAGGGGGACACTAATACCGTGCCCTGGATACAACTTACTTTGTCGAGCAGTGAACAGCGGGCGCCCCAGGTGGGCGACCTGTTGATGGCAAATGGAGCACAGGCGGTAACCTACCGGGACGGTGCCGACACGCCGATTTTTGAACCACCGTTAGGCGAAGTACTGTTTTGGCACCATACGTTAGTCACAGGCTTGTTTGATGCCGACGAGGATCTTACTACCGTTGTTGCGGCTCTAGAACAGTCAGACTTACTGAAGTCTCCGCTACAATATAAAACCGATGCCTTAGAGGACAAAGACTGGGAACGAGAATGGATGGATCGATTTCAGCCCATATGCTTTGGTCAACGATTGTGGGTATGTCCGAGCTGGCGTGATATTCCAAAGCCAGATGCCGTTAATATTCTTCTGGACCCTGGTATGGCCTTTGGCACCGGCACCCACCCCACCACGGCAATGTGCCTGAGCTGGCTGGATAGTAACCCACCCGAGGGGCTTGAGGTTATCGACTTTGGATGTGGCTCGGGTATCCTGGGTATTGCCGCCCTGAAACTGGGGGCACAGCACGCAATAGGTATTGATATCGATCGACAAGCACTGATTGCCACTAAAGACAATGCGCTTCGTAATCAGGTAGCTGATGCCTTTGACGTTTTTCTACCTGGCGAAGCACCAGCAACATCAACTCAGTTAGTGATGGCTAATGTACTGGCCGGCCCATTAAAAGAGTTGGCTGAAGTTATTCTCAGTTATGTCGCTGCAGGTGGCCAACTTGTGCTGTCAGGAATTCTTAGCCATCAGGCCGAGCAAGTGATGCAGGCTTACCAGCCTGTCATCGAGTTTGACCCAATAACCTCCGACGGCGACTGGGTAATGTTATCCGGCCGACGGCAAAACAACTGAATACGCTATAGCAGCCGGTTTTTGTCAATAGTAAAAATTTAAAAAAAGGCGGCTTTTGCATACTTTTTCGCCTTTCCTTTAGGCGGTAAATTCCATAAAATTCTTCACCCTTTTCGCTGCATAGTTTTTAACCGATGCGGATTGGTCAGTACCACTTAAAAAATAATGTAATTCTTGCGCCAATGGCCGGTGTAACCGATCAGCCATTCAGGCAATTGTGCCATGAGCTGGGTGCCGGGTTAACAGTGTCTGAAATGCTGTCCAGTAATCCTAGAGTCTGGGCGACAGATAAGTCGCGACAGCGCATGGATCACTCCGGCGAAGTTGGCATTCGAGCGGTCCAGATAGCCGGTTGTGAGCCAGCTTTAATGGCTGAAGCGGCGCGCCTGAACGTTGCCAAAGGCGCTCAGATCATTGATATTAATATGGGCTGCCCGGCAAAAAAGGTGAACAAAAAATTAGCGGGCTCGGCGTTAATGCAATACCCGGAGCTCGTTGAAGAGATTCTTGCCGCAGTGGTGCAGGCAGTAACCGTACCGGTTACTTTAAAAACTCGTACCGGCTGGAATCCAGAACAAAAAAACGGTATTAAAATTGCTCAAATTGCTGAGCGTTGTGGTATTCAGTCATTAGCCATTCATGGCCGCACACGTGCCTGCATGTATAAAGGTAATGCCGAATACGACACCATCAAGGCAATAAAAAAATGTGTATCGATACCGGTTGTTGCTAACGGCGATGTAACGACGCCGGAGCAAGCCCGACAGGTACTTGATTACACCGGTGCAGATGCCATTATGATTGGTCGTGGCGCTCAGGGTAACCCCTGGCTATTCCGCGAAATCAACCACTTTTTACAGCATGGAGAGCTGATGGCCCCTCCGACGCTGGCAGAGGTGGCATCAACAGTCATACGCCATGTGCGCAATCTGCATCAGTTTTATGGTGATTACCAGGGCGTCCGCATTGCTCGTAAGCATGTCGGCTGGTACATCAAAGCGCAGCCAAACGGCAGCGAATTTCGCCAACAGTTTAATCAAATCGAGCAGCCCTCGCAGCAGCTTGATTCATTAGAAAATTATTTTGTCACTGTAGAAAAGAGATAAGCGCATTATGTTTGATCAAAACCCTAACCGTGAGAATGCATCACCTTTAACCACTATCGGCAATAATTCGCAACCGAAGCCTTTGCGCGACTCGGTGAAGCAAGCGCTAAACAGCTTTTTACGGCAACTAGACGGCCAAGATCCTGAGGAGCTTTACGAATTGGTTCTGTCAGAAGTTGAGGCTCCCTTACTTGAGGAAGTAATGACTTACACTCGTGGGAACCAGACCCGGGCTGCAACCATGCTGGGTATTAACCGCGGCACCTTACGCAAAAAGTTGAAAAAATACGGCATGAATTAAGTAGTACAAAAAGAGCGCTCCCGAGCGCTCTTTTTTCTTTTAGTCTACGTAATTTACCTTGTTAAACGAAAGGCAAACCTATGCAAACCCGACCTATTCAACGCGCTCTTATTAGTGTTTCTGACAAAACCGACGTTGTAGAATTCGCCACTCAACTTGCGGCTAAAGACATTGAAATTCTCTCTACCGGTGGCACCGCTACATTACTTCGTGAAGCCGGCATACCGGTAACTGATGTTTCCGAGCACACCGGCCAGGCTGAGATCATGGGCGGTCGGGTAAAAACCCTGCACCCGTTAATACACGGGGGTATCTTAGGACGCCGCGATATCGATCAACAGGTGATGCAAGAGCAAAATATTGCGCCGATCGATTTAGTTGTCGTTAACCTTTATCCTTTTAAGGAAACGGTTTCAGCAGCCGACTGTGTTTTAACCGACGCAATTGAAAATATTGATATTGGCGGACCCACTATGGTCCGTGCTGCCGCCAAAAACTACAACGATGTCACTATTGTTGTTAGCCCGGAAAATTACCAACGGGTTTTGGATGAAATGTCCAGTAACGGCAATTGTGTTTCAGAGCATAGCCGTTTTGAACTGGCCGTAGCCGCTTTTGAACATACGGCACAGTATGACGGAATGATCGCAAACTACCTTGGCGCCCAGTTAAGTGATAACGAACAGCAGTTCCCGCGCACACTAAACCTACAGGTAAAGCATAAACAAGCGTTGCGTTATGGCGAAAACAGTCATCAGACTGCAGCATTTTACAGTGACCCTGAAGTCCCGTCGGGTACAGTTTCAAGTGCAATTCAATTACAGGGCAAAGCTTTGTCCTTTAATAATATTGCTGACACCGATGCCGCTCTGGAATGCGTAAAAAGCTTTGCCCAGCCAGCCTGCGTTATTGTCAAGCATGCAAACCCCTGCGGTGTTGCCATTGCCGATAAGCTCAGCGACGCTTATCAGCAGGCTTTTAAGACAGATCCTACCTCAGCATTTGGCGGCATTATTGCCGTTAACCGCGAACTAGATGCCGATACTGCAGCAGCCATTATTGGCCAGCAATTTGTCGAAGTCATCATTGCACCAAGCGTTAGTGATAAGGCTAAGCATATCGTTGCCGAGAAGAAAAATGTGCGCCTGCTCGAGGCGGGAGCGTTTCAGGCAAGTGCCGAACAGTGGGATTATAAACGCGTTAATGGCGGCCTGCTGGTGCAGCAGGCCGATACCCTGGACTTTAATCGTGATGATCTGAAAGTGGTCAGCAAGGTAGAACCCACTGAAGCACAAATGGCTGATTTACTATTTTGCTGGAAAGTTGCTAAGTTTGTTAAATCTAACGCGATTGTTTATGCCAAAGACGGCATGACCATAGGCGTTGGCGCAGGCCAAATGAGCCGGGTTTACAGCGCAAAAATCGCCGGCATTAAAGCGGCCGACGAAGGGCTTGAAGTGCAGGGTTCAGTAATGGCCTCTGATGCTTTTTTCCCATTTCGTGATGGCATTGACGCGGCTGCTGAAAATGGTATCCAGGCCATTATTCAGCCAGGCGGCTCAATTCGTGATGAAGAAATTATTGCCGCTGCCAACGAGCATGGCATTGCCATGGTATTTACCGGAATGCGCCATTTTCGGCATTAATGAGCAGTAAAAATTAATGTTAGTTGCCGCCCCGGACGATTGGGGCTAGTCTTAAAATATCTGTTTTAAACTAAGGAGCACACTAATGAGACATTCAGCCATAGCTTTAATTATAGGTTCTGCAGTCACCCTTGCCGCCTGTGATTCAGGGCCGCAGCAAAGCTCGGTTCCTGAGCTTGATGACAGCCAGACAATGACACTGGAAGAAGCCGTTAAACATCCGGATCGTACACCGCAATATGTGCGCCGCGATGAACATCGGAACCCGGTAGAGACCCTGGAATTTTTCGGTGTCGAACCGGACATGACGGTGGTCGAAATATGGCCCGGCGGCGGCTACTACACTGAGATACTGGCGCCGTACCTTGAAGCCGAGGGTACACTTTACGCAGCACACTTTCCTGAAGAAACAAACAGCGACTATTATCAGCGTTCACTTGATAAATTTAAGCAGCGGGTTTCTACTGAGCCGGTTTTCGGGCGCGTAGAAATTACCGAGTTTGCGCCGACAACACCGCTTGAGTCCGATATCGCTCCGCCTAGTAGCGCTGACCGGGTACTGACCTTCCGCAACTTACATAACTGGTATATGGGCGGCGGTGAAGAAGCCGTGCGTGAAGCCTTTTTACAGTTCTACCAGGCCCTTATCCCGGACGGAGTATTAGGTGTTGTCGATCACCGTCTACCTGAAGATGCCACTGATGCAGCTATGGCAGAGAGTGGCTATATAAAAGAGAGCTGGGTAATTGGTATTGCGGAAGAGGCCGGCTTCCAGTTTGTTGAAAGCTCAGAAGTTAATGCCAATCCCAAAGACTCAGCCGATCATCCTAAAGGTGTCTGGAATCTGCCACCCACCCTTAATGTGGCCGAGGGCGATGATCCTGCATTTTATGAAGCCATTGGTGAAAGCGACCGCTTTACACTTAAATTCAAAAAACCTGTTAATTAAGGACCTTTATGAAAGTTTTGGTTGTCGGCGCTGGTGGCCGCGAACATGCTCTGGCATGGAAAGCGGCGCAGTCGCCAAAAGTTGACACAGTCTATGTGGCTCCGGGGAACGCCGGAACAGCGCTGGAGCCCGGCCTCACGAATATCGATATTAGCCCTGAAGATATTCAGGCGTTAGTCGATTTTGCCAGGCAGGAGTCTGTCGAGCTAACCATCGTGGGTCCAGAAGCACCTCTGGTTCTGGGCATTGTCGATCGATTTAACGAAGCCGGCCTGAAGATCTTCGGACCAACCGCAGCGGCTGCGCAGCTGGAAGGTTCGAAAGCTTTTAGCAAGGATTTCTTAAAGCGTCACAATATTCCAACCGCCGCTTACCAAAACTTTACCGATGTCGAATCAGCCAAGAACTATGTCCGGGCTAACAGCCTGCCAATCGTCATTAAAGCCGACGGATTAGCCGCTGGCAAGGGGGTTATCATTGCCACTACAGTGCAACAGGCAGACGTTGCTATTGAAGACATGTTGGCAGGTAATCGCTTCGGTGACGCGGGCCACCGGGTTGTCATTGAAGAGTTCTTAGAAGGCGAGGAAGCCTCGTTTATCGTCATGGCCGACGGCGACAATGCTGTAGCTTTTGCCTCAAGCCAGGACCATAAAGCGCGCGATAACGGCGATAAAGGTCCAAATACCGGCGGTATGGGCGCCTACTCGCCGGCCCCCGTTGTCTCTCCTAAGGTGCATGACTGGGTTATGCAGCACGTTATTAAGCCCACTATCAAAGGTATGGCCGAAGAGGGACATCCTTACACCGGATTTTTGTATGCGGGGCTTATGATTAGTGCCGATGGCAGTGCCAAAGTGCTTGAATATAACTGTCGATTTGGCGACCCGGAGACACAGCCCATTATGATGCGCCTTAAGTCCGATCTGGTTGAGTTGTGCGAACAGGCAGTGGCCGCAGAACTTAAACCCGTACCCGTTGATTTCGACTCTCGCGCTGCAGTTGGGGTGGTTATGGCAGCCGGGGGCTATCCGGCCAGCTATAGCAAGGGTGATACAATCCATGGGTTGCCAAACGACTCCCACGAGGACACTAAAGTGTTTCACGCCGGCACCAAGCTCGCCGATGACCAAGTCGTTACTCAGGGAGGCAGGGTGTTGTGTTGCACTGCACTGGGCGACAATGTCACCGAGGCGCAGCAACGCGCCTATCAACTGGTCGAGCAAATCAGCTGGGACAACGTGTACTACCGCACTGATATTGCCCACCGTGCAATTAGTCGAGAGCAGTAACCGATAAGAAAAGTGGCAGCCTTTACACTACTGGCTGCCGCTTTTGTCGACTAATCTTCAATAATTAAATCGTCTTCGCTGTCTTTCGCCCCGCCAGTGTCAAAGCTGTCGTCGGCAAACTTGCCTTTGCCATACATACTGGCCACTTTAGGACGATGAATACGAGCCTGATACTTTGCCCAGGCTTTTTCGACGGTACTAACAGGGGCACTTTCGCCCTTTGCCGCCGCCAACAGTTGCAGGTCGTGAGAATCTTCGGGTAAGTATTCGCCTTTTAAAAGTGCGGTAATCAGACACCCATACTGCGTCAGGGCATCGCTCTCTTTTATCGAAAAATCGCCTGAACGGGAAAAACCATAAGGATAATTACGAAAATCATTAAAAGGTCTCTTGAGCAGAGACTCGCGGGTTATATTAGTCATGGCAGGCATCCTAAAAGACTAAAACCAAACAAAAAGGCCCGTCGCTAATTTGCGACAATGACGATATAGAACTTAGTCAGGCCGTTGTCAATAGTTTTATAAAAAAGCCGCCATGAGACTTTTCCCGCTAAGCAGAAGAGAGACGACCATGAGTACCGCTGCCATCATGTTTTGCCAGCCAGTATTTTTATAGTTTCCTAACGCGGGCTTATTACACAGCCACCACAAAAAGCCCACCATTATCGGCAACAGAATGCCATTAGCGACCTGCGCCAGCCAGATAACACTCACCGGCTCCAGACCCAGGCTACTGATAACCACACCAATAAAAAGTATGCTTAACCAGATCGCTCGGAACGAACGGCTATCGAGCTGTTTTGACCAGCCCAGGATGCCACTGACAGCGTAAGCGGATGCTAAGGGCGCTGTCGTAGCCGAGGAAATCCCTGCGGCAAATAACCCCACTGCCATCAGGTATTGTGCAGATACTCCAAATAAAGGCTCCAGTGATCCCGACAAGTCGGCGGCGCTGTTTATGCTTGCCTGATGCCCAAAAAATGCGGTGGCGGCTGTCGCCAGGATAGCCATTGAAATCAACCCTCCCAGTGGAATAGAAATCAGGCTATCCAACTGAGCTGCTTTAAGCTGCGCTTGGCTATGCCATTTCTTTGCTGCACTCGAGGCGTGCAGGAAGAGGTTATACGGCACGACAGTCGTGCCAATCAAAGCCACCACAGTTAAGGTTGCTCCGTCCGGAAGTGAAGGAATTAACAGCCCCGGAATAACCGCAGAAAAATCAGGTTTGGTCAGTAAAAAAGTACCTACAAAAGCAAGACTCATGAGCAACACGAGCCCGATCAGTGACTTCTCGATAACTTTTGCACTGCCAGACCACAACACAAAAAATGCCACCACGCCTACCAATAATGGCCAGGCATCGACAATACCCAGCGCTGGCATGGCTAACGGACCCAATAGGCCGGCTAAGCCAAGGCTGGCACCGGATAAATTCCCTCCCTGATAGACGCTGTTGCCGACCAAAATAGCGACAAAAATAAGTCCGGTAAAAAACACCCGGGCTAACGGGTGGGGCAAATTACTTTTGATATTCTCGCCCAGCCCTTGCTGGGTTATTACGCCAATGCGCAGTGCCATTTCCTGAAGAATAAGACAGGCAACCACTGAAAATAACAGCGCCCATAACAACGCATAGCCAAAATTTGCGCCTGCTAAGGAGGCGGTAACCACAGTGCCGGGACCAATAAATGCAGCAGCGACTAATGCGCCCGGACCAAACTGAGAAAGCTTCACTGCTTCGGACCGGGTAGGGTTATTAGTTCAACCCAGTCGTTTTTCAACAACACCGATAAGTCTTGCTGAAATGCTTTACGGGCAGTACCAAAGTCGACTTTTAAGCGCAGCGCGCCACAGGCACGATTACGACCCTCCCGCTTGCCTTGATAAAGTGCCATGTCAGCAATCTGCAGTGCCCGCTCCCAGCCCACCTGACTCTCATCCAGACCATCAAAGGGTAGCTGAATAAAGCCAAGGGTAGCGGTTACCTCAACCTGCTGGTTTTCGGCCGTGATAGGTTCAGCGGCGATGACGCTGAGCGTGCGCTCAGCAAAGCGCTGTAGCCCTTGCATATCAATATCGACGAGGTGGAATAAGAATTCCTCACCCCCCCAGCGTATCAGCGAGTCTTTAGCGCGGCAGATACTCTGCAGGCGGCGGCTAATTTCCACTAACACTTCATCGCCCGCCGCGTGACCTAATTTATCATTAATCTTTTTAAAGTGATCAATGTCCAGCAAGATAAGAGCATCCCGGGAGGCAATACTTTGCGACTGCCGGGCCTTCATTCCCTCCTGCATGGCTCGTCTGTTCAACAGTCCCGTTAACGGGTCACGCATTGACTGGTCCGCTAAGGTGCTATTGGTTAAGTTCAGTAGGCGGTTACTGCGCCGGGTTTTCCGGTACAAAACGAATAAGAGGATGGCGCTGGCAACTACTATCAGCATGACGAGCAACCAAATCAGCTGTTGCTGTTGGTTATTTTTTATCACTTGTTCTTTCAGCTGATTTTGTTGTTCGAGCAAATCGATTTGCTGAGCTCTGTCGCGTGATTGATAAACAGCCTGAAGTTCAGCGATGTTTTGCCGTCGAGAAGTTTCTGAAATTTCTTCTTTTAACTTGATTTGCTCTTTTAGTACCGCGGATTGTTGCTGATAACGCTCCAGCAAACCATACGCCTCTGCCAGTTCACCCAGCAGCATTTCGAGCTCAAGTTTAGGCAGCGTCTCTCGAAACTCTTCGAGCACCTTCTCCATTTGCTTGATTCCCAGACTATCCCCTTCTTTAACCCGGAGGAATCCAAAGTTAAACTCGAGAGTTGCCTGCATCTCGGTGTATTCAAGCTGCTCTGCTAATTCCTGTGCTTGCGCTAAGTTTTTTTGCGCCAGCTCATATTGTTCTAGCTTAATATAAGCGTCAGCAAAATTATTTAAGATAATAACTTGCTGATATGTCAGCTCGAGTTTTTGCGCTAGCTGATAGGCTTTAGTTAAACTGTCCAGCGCTTGTTCATAATCCTTTTTCGCTGCCTGGGCATAATATTTCGTAAACCAGAAGTCATAGGACGTATACTCGTCACCATTTTCCACCGCTTCGTCGGCGTGGCGATTAACCAACGCAATGGCTTCGTTCCACTGTTCAGTGGCAAGGTAAAGATTGGCAATTTCACTTAACAAATAAAGCCGCCGTCCGGCATTTAGCTCAGAATCGATTTGGCTGAGGGCGGTCTGCGCTTTTAGTAGGTTCGCCAGCGCTTCATCATAACGCTCCCATTCGCTGTACACTGAAGCCAATAAGTTGTGTGCATAGTAGCGGATCCTGGCCGAGGTGGTTTGTTCCAGCAACCTTTCCAGCTCGGGGACCCGTAAAAACGCCTCGCCACGCTTGCCTTCCATGGCCAAAAAGTCGATCTCATGGGCAAGTATTTCTGTTTGAGCGTCCACGGCTTTAACTGCAACAGCCTGCTGCCATAACTGCTCAAGGATTTCGTAAGCTTTTTCAGCGTCATCTGCATAAAAATATTCAGAGGCCCAATAAGCTTTAGCACGCACATAGCTAAGGAATGGGGTAGCAGCATCCACATCAGCGACAATTTGCTGTAAAAACTGCCTGGATTCTGTTTCATCGTCAAAAGACAAAGCCAGGTAATCATCCAGGCGTTGTTCCAGGGCGGGGTCAATTTGGCTTTCGTCTACGACTTTTTGGGCATAGCTATTGGCTATCGACAGGAGTATAAAAACAGCTATCGTTAAAAAGTAGAGAGAACGTACTGAGGTTTCCGCCCAATGGTCTTTTAATTGCTTAATCATAAACCTCGCGGTTTTATAAACCTGTTACCGTACGCATCGAAAAGTCAAGTGTAACTTAATTTTAACACAGTTACCAAGTACCCAATCGGCAAAAAAGTGAGACAAAAATGACAGATAAAAAGTTGGATTGGTCAAAATTGTTAAAATCAGGACAACGTATTTTTATCGGTTCCCACGCTGCGGTACCCACGGCTTTAATTAACGACTTAATTGAGCACTCGAAAAACCTGCACGACATTGAAGTCGTTCAACTCATGACCTTGTCTGATAATAAGTGGGCACGACCCGAATTCCAGCAGGTCTTTAAAGTTAATACCTTTTTTATCGGCGGTGAAACCGTCAGAACAGCGGTTAATGAAGGCCGCGCCGATTACACCCCTTGTTTTATGTCGGATATCCCGAACCTCTTTGAAAATGGCATTTTGCCTATCGACGTGGCATTGATTATGGTTAGTCCGGCGGATCAATACGGCTATCATTCAATGGGCGTCTCAGTTGATGTTGTGTCGGCCGCGGCCAAGTCGGCGCATACCGTCATCGCCCAGGTTAATCCCCGGATGCCGGTCACATTCGGTCAATCTTTTTTGCATAAAAACCAAATTGATGTGTTTTGGCAGGGTGAGCACCCCTTGCCGGAACTAACGCCACCCAGCACCGAAGATAATAAAATAATCGAGCGTATTGGTCAGTATATTGCGCTTCTGGTTCGCGATGGCTGTACTTTGCAAATCGGCGTTGGCAGAGTTTGCGCTGCGGCTTTACGTTATTTAACTAACCACCGCGACCTTGGCATACATAGCGAGTTGATTACCGATGATATTATGGAGCTGATGCTTAAAGGGGTCGTTAATAACCGCAAAAAGACGTTTCACCCAAATAAAATTGTCACCAGCTTTTGCATGGGAACACAAAAGCTGTACGATTTTGTCGATAAGAATCCACATGTTGGTTTTTATCCCAGTGAATACGTCAACTCCCCTACTAATATCGCCCGCAACGATAATTTGATCGCTATTAACAGTGCCATCGAGGTTGATTTGACCGGTCAGGTGGTATCGGATTCTATTGGTCAGCAATTTTATAGTGGCATCGGGGGTCAGGTTGACTTTAGTCGCGGAGCCTCACTAAGCAAAGGCGGTAAGCCTGTGATTGCCCTTCCATCGACCACACCCGATGGCAAAACATCACGTATCGTTGCTCATATTAACGAGGGTGCCGGAGTCGTAACCTCTCGTGGTCATGTCCATTATGTGGTTACAGAATTTGGTGTGGCGTCTTTGCGCGGTAAAAGTATTCGCGAGCGCGCTCTGGAGCTTATCCGGGTTGCCCACCCCAAGTTCCGGCAACACTTATTACAGCAAGTCAGGCAGCATTATTGGGTGCCGCATTACCAGCAACAGACGCCGGTAGATGTCCCCGAACTTGGCAGCATGGGCTTTACTAAAATTAGCTTTAATGATGAAGAGTTTGATCTGCGTCCGCTTTACCCGTCGGACGAGCGACGCTTACAAGAGTTCTTTTATTCACATACCAAGGAAACCCTTCAGCTACGCTACAATGCAGTGCCGACCCAGATGAGCAGAGAAAAGTCCTGTACTCTGGTCAGCATCGATCAGTCGCGTGATCTGGCCTTATGTATTGTCCGGCAAAAAGGTTCGGCCGCTAAAATCATGGCGGTTGGTCGCTATTATTATATTGAGTCGCACAATAGCTGCGAAGTCGCTTTTGTAACGCGAGAGCACTATCAGGGACAGGGTATGGCCAGTGTGTTATTAAAAGAAATGGCCCGGATTGCCAAGGCGCGGGGCCTGGCTAGTATGCAGGCTGTGGTTCTCGCCAGTAACACCGCTATGCTTAACGTTTTTGAAAAAGCCGGCTTTAAACGTCAACCTGCAGACGAACCTGGTGAAGTATTGCTTAAATTATCACTTGACGACTATAGCGCGTCTTAATCGTTCATTGCCGTCGATAGGAAACCCGATGTCCATTACACTGTTTACCCACAATGACTGTAACTTGCATAATCCTGATCCCAACCATCCGGAAAGCCCTGCCCGCATTGATGCGATTAATGACCAGATCATCCGCTCCGGGCTGGACTACGTGTTAGTCCGGGAACAGGCAAGTAAAGCAACGATCGAGGATATTTACCGCGTACACGATCGCCACTACGTCGATGAACTGTTTGCTAAACAACCCGCAGAAGGCCATATCTGGCTGGACCCTGATACACCTATGACTGCAGACACCCTGCCCTCGGCACTGATGGCTGCGGGTGCCAATATTAATGCGATTGACAAGGTAATGGGCCACGAAAACCACCAGGCCTTCTGCGCAGTACGGCCGCCCGGGCATCATGCGACTCGCAGTCAGGCCATGGGCTTTTGCATTTTTAACAACATTGCTGTGGGCGCGCGCTATGCGATGGAAGCGTATCAACTAGACCGAATTGCGATCATTGATTTTGATGTTCACCATGGCAATGGCACCGAAGATATTTTTAAAAACGATCCCCGCGTCTTATTTTGTTCATCTTATCAGCAGCAGTTATTTCCCTTTGTTGACGAAGACAATAACAGTGACCATATCATTAGTGTCGGCTTGCCACCGGGCTGTAAAAGCCTGGAGTGGCGCGAAGCAGTGTATCAGCAATGGCTGCCAAGGCTGGATGATTTCAAGCCACAGTTAATTTTAATTTCGGCCGGCTTTGACGGTCATATCGAAGACGAAATGTCGCAGTTTTTATTAACAGAGGACGATTATTTCTGGGTAACCGACCACCTGAAACGGTTGGCGGATAAGCACTGCCAGGGACGCATCGTGTCAACTCTCGAGGGTGGCTATGACGAGAGTGCCTTAGGTCGTAGCGTTGTTGCGCATTTAAAAGGTTTACTAGGCAGTCAGGATTTTTAAGGACAATATTTGGAGCGGGAAACGAGATTCGAACTCGCGACCCCAACCTTGGCAAGGTTGTGCTCTACCACTGAGCTATTCCCGCTTTTCGATTGTTAAACTGAGGATCATGCTTTTTATTGATGACATTGGAGCGGGAAACGAGATTCGAACTCGCGACCCCAACCTTGGCAAGGTTGTGCTCTACCACTGAGCTATTCCCGCGCTATCAATGCGGCGTGTATTCTACCCATTACGCCGCCGCCGTCAATAGTTTTTCATTAATTTTGCTGCTCCAGGGTAACTTGCTGTTGCCACATTGCTTTCGCTGTTTGCGGTCCGGTCCACAGTGTTGGCAGAATAATCAAGGAGACGGGTAACGCCGTTATCACAATAAATTGCTGTAAAACCCCAATTTGACCAGACCCCATGTTCAGCAGGACTGCCGCCATGACCGCCATGGCACCGCCCCAAAATAAGCGGATCCAGCGGTTTGGCTGTTCGTGGCCGGCACCAACCATAGCAATCGAATAGCTCATTGAATCGCCGGTTGTGGCAACAAATACCGTCGTTAACAGAAGAATTGCTGCCGCCATGTACTTGCCCCCAGGCAGTGCCTGCGCCACTGTCAATGTGGCAACATCGAACTCAAAGTTAGTCAGGGACGCGGTGAGATCAAAGAGACCCTCACTTTGATAATAAATACCGGAACCACCCAACAGCGTAAACCACAGCGTGGTTACCAGCGGTGCTATAATCGCCACAGAGATTATCATTTCACGAATGGTACGGCCCTTCGAAATTCTCGCCACAAAAATAGCCATCAGCGGTGTGTAACCAATAAACCAGGCAAAAAAGAACACCGTCCACCACTGCATCCACCAACCCGGAGCCGTCTGAGCCGTAACCGTGGCAATACTGAAAAAGCCGTTAATGTAATGTCCCAGACCCTGCAGATAACTGTTAGCAAAAAACAGCGTTGGGCCAAAGATAATGATAATGGCAGCGATAATCAGCGCCAGATAAACGTTCATTCGACTGAGAAATTGAATCCCTTTATGAATGCCGGTTAGCGCAGATATCATGTAAACGGCAGCCAGCACCATCAAGATAGTCAGCTGCAAAGCAATCCCGTTAGTGGCCCCAAATAATTCGCTCAAACCATAACTGACCTGGGTCGCCAGAAAACCAATGGGGCCAACCGTACCCGCTACGACGGCAATAACGCAGCAGGCATCAATAACACTGCCTAACCAACCTTTAAGTAGTTTTTCGCCAACCACCGGATACAGTAAAGTACGCGGTTGTAGCGGCTTCCCCTTGACATAGTGCGAATAGGACAACACGATGGCCGATAACGAGCCCAGAACGGCCCAGGCCAAAAAGCCCCAATGCATAAAGGATTGCGCCAAAGCCGGAGCAATCGCTTCGGCCGTTTTTGCCGGGGCAGAAGACGCCGGCGGCGGTATCAAGTAATGATAAAGCGGCTCACCTGCAGCAAAAAATACCCCACCACCCGCCAGTAGGGTGCATAGGATCATTGATAACCAGCGAAAGGTTGATATTTCGGGTTCTGCTATTGAACCAATTCGAGCCGAGCCGTAACGACTAAAAGCCGTTAAGATTGCAATGATGAAAGTCAGTAACAGCAGTAACTGGAAAAAAGAGCCGAAATATTGAGCGGTCCAGGCAAAACCCGCACTAATCAGGTCTGCCACAGCATTCATATTCCACAGTGATAAACCTAGGAAAGCGACGATAAAGCCAATAGTAAGGACCACGACAATGGGATCGCCGAGGCCTTGTTTTGAAGAGTCTTTTGTCATAGATGCGCTAGCTTGGTCCAATGGCAAAATGGCCTAATCAACTGATTGTCAGGAAATTGTCGCGGTAGTGACGTAATTCCAAAATTGACTCCCGGATGTCGTCCAGCGCCTGATGCGTCCCTTGTTTTTTAAAACCCTTTAACACTTCTGGGTTCCAACGTTTGGCAAGCTCTTTTAAGGTACTGACATCTAAATTACGGTAATGGAAAAAGGCTTCCAGCTCTGGCATGTGGCGGGCAAGGAAGCGGCGGTCCTGACAAATGCTATTGCCGCACATTGGACTAGTGTTTGCTGTCACATGTTGCTGCAAAAATTCAAGCGTTTCGCGAGCCGCGGCTTTCTCGTCATACCGGCTGGTTTTAATTCGCTCAACCAGGCCGGAACCGGTATGGGTCCTAACATTCCAGTCATCCATACGATCCAGGTAACGCTGAGGCTGATTAATCGCGATAACCGGACCCTCTGCGAGCATGTTTAAATTAGCATCGGTGACAATCGTTGCTATTTCGATAACGTGATGCTGGTCAGGTTCAAGGCCGGTCATTTCCAAATCAATCCAGATCAAACGCTGACTTTTATCGGTTTCATTCATAATCAAACTCTAAAGTTACGACAATTTAAGGTATGATAGCGTTAATTTTAAACAAGCAACAGGTTGAGTAGCTTGGTAAAGAAAAAACGTCTGAATAAAGGTCAGCAAAGGCGCGTAAACACCAATCAGCAAAAACGGCTGGATCAGACCGAAGTCGAATGGCATAACGATCAATTAGGGCCGGCAGAAGGTGGGCGGATTATCAGCCGCTACGGCCAGCATGCTGACGTGTTGGGTGCCGACGGTATTACCAGACGTTGCCATATTCGCCGCAACATCAGCAGTCTGGTATGTGGCGATCGGGTGCAGTGGCGCCAGGCAACAAATTCCCAAGACGGAATGCAGGGTGTTATTGAAGCAGTTCATGAACGGGAAACTTTATTATCACGCCCCGACTTTTATGACGGTTTAAAACCAGTCGCAGCTAATATTGATCAGATATTCGTCGTCTCCAGTGTACTGCCCGCGTTTAGTACACAAATTATTGACCGCTACCTTGTTGCCTGTGAAGATATCGGTATCGAACCCACCATCGTTCTGAATAAGGTGGATTTAATTGAACAGCTAAGCGTTGAAGAACAAACCCACATCAATGCAGCGCTGGATTACTATCAGGCAATCGGCTATTCCACAGTGCGGGTTAGCAGCACAACCCAGCAGGGCCTGCTGCCCTTAGTGGCGCAGTTGCCGGGGCGTACGTCTATCGTCGTTGGGCAGTCCGGGGTGGGTAAATCCTCTCTGGTAAACGAAATTATGCCGCAGGTTAACGCCGAAACAAAACAAGTCTCAGAAAACTCAGGACTCGGACAGCACACCACTACTGTCGCCACTTGGTATTCACTGCCTGATGACGGGGTACTGATCGACTCTCCCGGAATCCGGGAATTTTCACTCTGGCACCTTGCAGCAGAACAGATAGAGCAGGGTTACAAAGACTTTCGGCCGTTTCTCGGGCTGTGCAAATTTCGCGACTGCAAACATAAAAATGATCCCGGCTGCGCCTTGCGAGAGGCTGTAGAAGAACAACATATTGCCGCATGGCGATTGGATAATTTTCACCGTATTATGGATTCAATGAACAGTAAAAAGCCCCCAAGGGCTATAGTAAGAGGTTAATTAAGGTGTCTATAACCGACAAAATAAAGATCGCATTGCAGTATGCTATGCCCAAGCACTTATTATCGCGTCTGGTCGGCCGCTTTGCCGCTGCCCGCGCGGGAATCTTCACCCAGTTGTTTATCAAATGGTTTATTCGCCAATACAAAATTGATATGAGCGAAGCGGTTCATGAGCAGCCCGGCGCCTACAAAACATTTAACGATTTTTTTACCCGTCATCTGAAACCTGAACTACGTCCGCTTAAGACGCAATCAGGTCAGTTAGCTCATCCGGTTGATGGTGTTGTTAGCCAGGTCGGAAGTATTAAAGACGGGCGCATTTTTCAGGCTAAAGGCCATGACTACTCATTGACCGAATTACTCGGTGGCGATAGTGACAATGCCAAAGAGTTCACCGACGGTGAATTTGCAACAATTTATCTGGCCCCAAGAGACTATCACCGCATTCATATGCCCTGTGACGGCGTCCTTAAAAAAATGATTTACGTGCCGGGTAATTTGTTTTCGGTTAATCCCCTGACCGCGCGCAATGTACCCAATTTATTTGCCCGCAACGAGCGCGTAGTCGCTTTATTCGATACCGATGTCGGCCCAATGGCAATGGTGCTGGTGGGGGCAACCATTGTCGCCAGTATTGGCACTGTCTGGTCCGGCACTGTGACGCCGCCAACAGGCGCACAGGTCCAGAGCTGGTCCTATCCAGCCTCAGGCCTAAATGCTGTACAGCTTAAAAAAGGTGAAGAGATGGGTCACTTTAAGCTGGGTTCAACAGTTATTCTGGCGTTCGCAAAAGATGCTGTCGAATTTGACCCGGACTTGGGACATCGTTCAATTACCCGTATGGGTGAGGTAATGGCCAGCCAGTCGGCATGAAAATATGGGCGCACCGCGGAGCCTCGGCAGAGGCGCCGGAAAACACGCTGGCGGCTTTTAGCCGGGCGCTCGATAGTCGGGTTGACGGCATTGAGCTGGATGTCTATGCCGTTGATAACGAGTGCTTTGTTTTTCACGACCGCTATCTGGAGCGGCTTACTGCGACAGCCGGGCGTTTAAAAGACCTGAAATGTAGCCAGATCCAACAGCTTAAAGTTTTTGGTCAACAGCGCATACCCACTTTGCGCGAGGCTCTGCAACACATCGCCGGGCGTTGCCAGGTCAATATTGAATTAAAAGGTAAGGTTCCGGCCAGCGCGCTGCTAAGAGAGCTGGACTATGCTGTCGGACACTTTAATTTTGATTTAACTCAGTTACTGGTTTCTTCATTTAATCACCACTGGTTACAAAGCTTAAAACAGTGCCGTCCAGCACTCAGAATAGGCGCACTCAGCACCTGTTGCCCGCTTGATTATTGCGCCTTCGCCAGCCGGTTACAGGCAAACTCAGTGCATATTGACGTAGACTTTGTCACTCAGGAATTAATCGACGACGGGCATCGCCGTAATCTCGAAATTTATGTTTTTACGGTCGACGAACGACATGACATTGAAGAACTTCATGAGATGGGTGCAGACGGGATTTTTACTAACAACCCCACCTTTGCACAAAATATCATAAAGGGACTGTCGCCACGCGGCAACGAGCCCCTTTATCACTTTACCTAGCGCTGATGATGGTCAGGGTACTCATTTTGCAGTCCCTGCAATTTACGGGTTATCGACAGCGGCGAAGTAGTATTTCGGGCCATCAATAAGTACAGCGCAGGGATCACAAACAGAGTCAGGAACGCTGACACTGCCACTCCCGAGAATATCACAATGCCGATGACCATCCGGCTTTCATGGCCCGGCCCCGAACCAATAATCAACGGCAAGGCACTCATTAAGGTGGTAAAGGCGGTCATTACAATGGGCCGCAGGCGCTGTTGCGCTGCCTGCATTACCGCCTCTTTAAATTCAACACCGGCGTCGCGCAGCTGATTTGCAAACTCAACAATCAAAATGCCGTTTTTAGCCGCCAGACCAATCAGCATTACGATACCTATTTGCGAATAGATATTGATCGACTGACCCGTCAGATACAGACCAATGAGGGCTCCGACTACAGCCATAGGAACCGCCAGCATAATCACCAGGGGATGAACAAAGCTCTCAAACTGAGCCGCCAGCACCAGGAAGGTAATAATCAGTGCCAGCCCAAACACAAAGACAATAGAACTGCCACTTTCCTGATAAAGCTGTGACTCTCCTTTATAGTCAATTGACACATCCTCGGGCAATTTTTCAGCAACGATATTTTCCAGATAATTCAGAGCTTCGCCCAGCGAGTAGCCTTCAGCCAGATTAGCCTCGATGGTTACGCTGCGCATCCGGTTATACCGATTCAGCTGACCGGAGGTTGCCCGCTCAGAAATATTGACAACATTCGATAACGGAATTAATTGACCGGAGCGGTTAGACCGGACATAAATGTTATCAATCGCATCAGGACTTCGGTAATCGGCTTTTTCACCCTCCAGCATCACGTAGTATTCTTCACCACGATCCAGATAGGTGGTCACCCGCCGTTGACCCAGAATCGATTGCAGCGTAATTCCAATATCCTGCACAGACACGCCCAGGTCGGCCGCCCGGGTTTCGTCCACTTCGATCAGTAGTTGTGGCAGAGTTTCTTTATAATCGCTGTTAACTTCCTGTAACCCCGGATTTTTTGCCGCCTCTTCCATCACAATATCGCGATACTCTGCCAGCTGATCATAGGTATTACCCTGCAATACAAATTGCACCGGTCGGCCACCGCCACCACTGATACCGCTGCGCATAAAGGCAAAGGCCTGTACCCCGGCAATTTCGTTAAGCTTGCTGCGCATTTCGCTCATTAGCTCAAACGTTGACCAGTCTCTTTCATCAAAAGGCACAGCACCTACAATAGCTATGCCGGCTGTATTGCCCCAGCCAGGAGTGCGCACAATAACGCGGTCTATTTTATTGTCATCAACATAAGGCAGCAAAATTTGTTCAATTTTGTCCATATTGCGGGAATTAGACTCAAAGCTGGCACCCTCAGCCGCGCGGATGCTGATATAAAAAGTACCCCTATCTTCGGGTGGAGCGAATTCCTGAGGCACTTGCTTTAACACTCCAAAACTCACCACACCCGCCAGAACAACCAGAACTAAAGCAAAAATCGGGCGACTGACTGAGGCTTCCAGTAAGCGTCGGTATTTGGCTTCAAACCAGGCAAATACATTGTCGAACCCTTTGCCAAACTTACTGGTACGTTCGCGATGAGTCAGGATTTTTGAGCTGAGCATCGGAGTTAATGTAAGCGCCGCAATACTTGAGAATGCCACGGCCGCCGCAATGGCAAAGGCAAACTCGGTAAATAGCTTACCAATGTTACCGTCAAGGAAGGCCAGTGGAACAAAAACTGAAATCAGTACCAGAGTAGTGGCAACTACGGCAAAGCCAACTTCGCGGGCCCCCCGGTAAGCAGCGAGAAGCGGTGGCTCACCACTTTCGATGCGGCGGTAGATGTTTTCCAGCACCACAATCGAGTCATCAACAACCAACCCAATCGCCAGTACCAGGGCTAGCAAGGTTAATAAATTAATGGAAAAGCCAAGGCTGAATAGGACGATATACGAAGCAATAATCGCTACCGGTACGGTTAGTGCCGGAATAAGAGTTGCCCGAACATTGCCTAAAAACAGATAGATCACCACCACCACAAGGCACATGGCAATAAACAGGGTGTTATAAACCTCATCGATTGAGCCCTGGATAAATACTGAGGAGTCATAACTTGTCGCTAAGTACATTGTCTCAGGCAACGTTTTTTCCAGCCGCTTCATCTCTTCACGGACGTTTTCAACAACCGCCAGCGTATTAGCTTTTGACTGTTTGATGATGCCAATTCCGACCATATTCACGCCGTTGCCGCGGAAATCAGTTTTGTCGTCTTCAGCCCCCAGCTCAACTCGCGCGACTTCTGCAAGGCGAACTAAATAGCCATCATCTCCACGCCGGATAACCAGGTTTTTAAAGTCTTCCTCAGATAAATAAGAGCGTGCCATACGCACTGAAAATTCACGCTCTGTTGACTCAACTTCTCCTGCCGGTAATTCAATATTTTCTTCCCGCAGGCGGCTAACAATATCCGGCACCGTAATTTCGCGGGCAGCCATGGCATCACGATCCAGCCAGACTCGCATTGCATAGCGACGGTCACCACCAATCCGGACCCGGGCTACCCCATCGACCACAGCCAGCCGATCAACGATATACCGCTCGGCATAGTCGGTCAGCTCAAGTATCGACATACTTTCGCTGCGCAGGTTATACCAGACTACCGTTGTTTCATCGGACGATGCTTTGGATACCTCAGGAGGATCCGCTTCTTCCGGCAGGTTGTCTAACGCTCGCGATACCCGTTCGCGGACATCATTGGAGGCGGCATCAATATCCCGGGTTAAATTAAACTCGATACTGATATTAGAGCGCCCGGGCCGACTGCTGGAGCTAATGTTTTTAATGCCCTCGATACCACTGATACGGTCCTCGATCAGCTGAGTAATCTGAGTTTCAACAACCTCAGCTGAAGCGCCCCGGTAATCCGTACTGACACTGACCACAGGCGCGTCAATATCCGGGAACTCGCGCAGTGGCAGCATGGTAAACGCGACTATGCCAAAAATAACCAGCAGGATATTAAGTACTGTGGCAAAAACTGGTCGTTTTACCGAAACGTCTGATAAAAACACAGTTTATTCCCCCTGAACGTTGACGGGTACACCATCGCGCAAGCGAACAAGGCCCTCAACGATGATTTCATCGCCTGGTTCAACGCCCTGAGTAATTTCGACTACCCCGGGTTTGCGACGACCGATAGTCACTTCGGTTTGCTGCGCTCTGCCATCAGGCGTCAGCTTGAAAACATACTGACGGCTTTGAATTGGCATCAATGCTTTTTCCGGCAACAACAAAGCTTGATCGATACTTCTCAGCAACGTAATTTGCAGCAGCATGCCCGGCCGCAGCAGATTGTCCTCGTTCGGAAGTTGAGCCCGGACTCTGACCGAGCGGGTAACGGGATCGATGCGTGAATCAATACTGCTTATCCGCCCTAAAAACTGCTGCCCCGGGTAGGCCCGGCTTTTGGCAATAATCTCCTGATTAACAGCCAGACTGGCAAAATAGCGCTCGGGAATGCTGAAATCGACTTTAATCGGGCTAATGTCATCTAACGTAGTAAACACATCACCCGGCGAAACTAATGCTCCGGGGCTAACCTGACGAATGCCTACGCGCCCTGAGAAGGGAGCATAAACCTTCATTTCGGCCAAGGTCGCTTCAGCAACTTCCAAATCGGCCTGCAAACGATTAACCTCGACCTGCTGCTGTTCCAGTTGCTGTTGTGATGCTGCATTACCACGGCGTAACTCCCCCAAGCGGTCAAGCTGACGTTTAGCTTCTTCAAGGCTGAATTCAAGCTGCTCGACCCGGGCAATCTCTTTGCGTGCATTAAGCTCTGCCAATAACTGACCTTTCTCTATCGAATCGCCGCTACTAAAATGCAGGGCTTCAATAACATCCTGAGTTTGTGCCGTTATTGCTACGGTTTCATTAGCCTGGGCAGTACCCAGACCATTAATTACATCTCTAAACTCACTTATTTCGGCAATTTGGGTGCGCACTGGTACGCCCGGCTGGTCACGCTGCTGAGCTTGTTCTTCAGGGGGAAAAGCAAAAAAATAAACGGCAAGTCCAATAAGAACGACAACAATCACAGTAAGCGGATTGAACCAGGAACGATTGGCCATGTGTACCTCTGGGGAGTTAGGGCAAAATAAACTTGCCCTATTATACGGAAACACCGCCTAAAAGGCGGTGCATCCAACGAAGATAAGGGGACATTAATCGCAAATTGCAAGGCCCCGCCGATCTTTTAGTACACTTTAGCGGTGGTATTTTGGACTGTGTTTATGGATGGCTTCAATAAAGGCTCCGGCATGTTCCGGGTCAACTTCGGGATGAATTCCGTGTCCTAAATTAAATACATGCCCTGTACCGTGGCCATAACTGGCAAGAATCTGTTTAACTTCTGCTTCGATACGTTGCGGACTGGCATACAGCACGCTGGGATCCATGTTGCCCTGTAAAGCAACCTGGTTGCCAACTCGCGAGCGCGCATCGGCTAAATCTGTTGTCCAGTCAATACCCAGTGCAGTTGAGCCAGCATCCGCCATGGCTTCCAGCCATTGTCCGCCGTTTTTGGTGAACAACGTAATCGGAACATCACGGTCTTCGGAACGTTTGGTAACACCCCGAACGATTTTTTCCATATAAGCTAATGAAAACTCCCGGTAGTCCCGCGGCGATAATACGCCACCCCAGGTATCAAAAACCATCACCGACTGAGCCCCGGCTGCGATCTGTGCATTTAAATAAGCAATCACTGAGTCAGCCAGAATATCCAATAATTGGTGCATCGCTTCAGGCTCAGCAAACATCAGTTTTTTAACTTTTGAAAAGTTTTTTGTACTGCCGCCTTCAACCATATACGTGGCCAGAGTCCAGGGGCTTCCGGAGAAGCCAATAAGAGGTACTTTGCCCTGTAACTCCTGGCGAATCAGGCTGACCGCATCGGTCACGTATTTTAGATCGCTGCCCATGTCGGGCACAGTTAATTGCTCAATTTGCCGGGTGGTGGTTATCGGTTTTGCGAATTTAGGCCCTTCGCCCGTTTCAAAGTACAGCTCAAGTCCCATGGCATCGGGGATCGTTAAGATATCACTGAATAAGATGGCGGCATCTAAGTCGAACCGGCGTAACGGCTGCAAGGTCACTTCGCAGGCCAGTTCCGTGTTGCGGCACAGCGACATAAAATCCCCTGCCTCTGCACGGCTTGCTTTGTACTCAGGAAGGTAGCGACCGGCTTGCCGCATCATCCAGACCGGTGTGCGGTCGACAGGCTGCTTTTGCAAAGCTCTTAAATAACGATCGTTTTGTAACGCCGGTTTTTGCATCGGGGATTTCCATTTTTACGTCAGAATAGACTGATTTTACCACTATTGCTTTTCTTTGCCGATAGCCTTTTCTATCAATGTTCTTGCTATCGTCCCCGGCGGAGGAATAGCGGGTAGCTGATCAACACTGAACCAGTCACCCGTAACCAGTTCGTGGGGGTCGATATGCAAGTCACCAGCTGCCCACTCCGCGGTAAAACCCGCCATTAAAGAATGCGGGAATGGCCAGGGCTGGCTTAGCTGATACTGGATATTTTTTACCTGAATGCCGGCTTCCTCGTGAACTTCGCGCTCGACCGCCTGCTCCAGAGTTTCGCCGGCTTCGACGAAACCCGCAAGGATGGAATACATACCGGGCTTATGCCGCTTCCCCTGGGCCAGCAATAGCTTCTCACCTTTGGTAATTGCAACAATAATACACGGTGATACTCGGGGGTAACAGCGGTGCTGACACTGGTGGCAATGCATCGCCAGTTCCCAGTCTACCGCCTGCATCCGGGTACCACAGCGGCCACAAAAGCGGTGCGTACTGAGAAAGTCACTAAACTGTCGCGCACGCCCGGCTAATGCGAATTTTTCCATATCGCCGGCATCGAGCAGATTTCTTAATGGCTTAAACTCACCAGCATCAAAATTGTCATCCAGATAGTCTGCAATAATCAGATAACAAGTGCGCTCACGAAGTTCCCCGAGCTGTACCACCGGATAATCATCCAGAGCCGGAAACGGCAGTTCTCCTAGACAACCAAAGGGTAATTGGGTATCGTTAAACGTTAGAATTTGGTCGGCACTGATGACAAACCACCACGCCGGTTCGTCAAATGCAGGTCTTGAATAGAGCTTTACCATGTCAGCCTCCTGTGGTGAGCTCGCCCTTAGTCAAACGAAAAAGCAGTTACGCTGTGTCAGCGAATTGTGACAGATATAGAATGCATGGAGAAGCATATGTTAAGCAAAGGCGAACAGGCTCAAACTAAATGGGGTGGAGCCAATGATAGCATTGACCAATGGTTAGCCGAGCGCCAAGACTTACTGATTAATTATTGTAAGATGGCGGGTTTGCCACCTTACGAGCAAGAACGTAAAGAACTGCCCGATATTACCGCTATTCGGGAATTTTGCGGCCAGTTAGTTGACTATGTATCCAGCGGCCACTTTGAAATTTACGGGCAGCTTATCAAAGCTGCGCGGGATAACGGTGCCTCACTGTCCATGGATAACCTGATGGAAGGTTTATTCCCGTTAATTTCTGACACCACTGATATTGCCTTAGACTTTAACGATAACTATGGCGAAATTGAGAGTGTTGAACGGCTGGAGCAATTTGACCGCAACTTATCGGCATTAGGTGAAGCGCTGGAATTACGGATGGAGTTTGAAGACCAGCTGCTTAATCACTTGCACGAAGATAAGCTGCTGGGGCAATAAAAAAGCCGGCTTTAATGCCGGCTTTTAATCTTTCTCTGTTTTATTTAGTTGCTGTTTTCAGAACCTGCGGTTGCATCAGCATCGTTACCTTCATCATTTTTGACGTCCAGTAGCTCAACCGTAAAAATCAGCGTCGAGTTAGGCGGAATTTGACCACCACCCACTTCGCGGTCACCATAGGCCAACTCAGCAGGAATGACAAAACGATACTTGCCGCCTTCGCTCATTAACTGCAGACCTTCGGTCCAGCCAGGAATCACACGGTTAAGTGGAAATACCGTAGGTTCGCCACGCTCGTATGAACTGTCAAAGACTTCGCCGTTAACCAGTGTCCCTTCATAATGCACTTCAACAGTATCGGTTTCCGCCGGGCTGACACCCGACCCTTCTTCCAGTACTTCATACTGAAGTCCTGACTCAGTTACTGTTACCCCTTCTTTACTGGCATTTTCTTCTTGAAAAGCCTGGCCTTGCTCAGCGGCTTTACTGCCCAGAACATTTTGACGTTGCTCCATTACTGTCGACCGTAAATCATTCAGTAACGTTTCGGCTTCCTCTTCTGACAGTTTTACTTCGCCTTTAACCGCATCAACAAAGCCGGCAATGACCGTATTACGATCAAGCATAACGTCAGCTTCTTCCTGTTGGTCAAGGTTGCGGCCGACAAAGCGACCCACCGATGAGCCCAGCGCATACGCTTGTTTTTGTTCTTCGGTTTTCAGCTCATCCTGACTAACAGGATATTGCTCTTGCTGAGAGCAGGCAGCTAACGCTAAAGTCAAAGCCGATAGTGCTATAGGCTTAATCATACGATTCATATTTTTCTCCAATTTACATCCCGTTGTGCAACGGACTATGCCATAATTCAATAATGAGGTCAGTACCATACTACACAACCAGAGGAGGCTTGCCCATGACTTTTCGTGACAAACTCGGCCTGTCTTTGGTGCCTGTGCTGCTGCTTTTATCTGGCTGCAACCCGGCTCCCGATATCGTGCATAAAAAGCTTCATGCCGAGCAGGGAACCTACGTTGCAGATATCTCTGAGACCGGCGCCTTTAGTGTGGTATCCACCAATGATAACGGCATCTTACTGTGGCCTCGGTATGCCAATAACGCCAAATACTCCTGGCGCCACGACGACGAAACCTCACAGGTTATCGCCGTAGATATCAGCCCCGACGGCACTGTAGTCGCTACGGCTACACGCTTTGAGTTTGCCCTATGGGACGCTACAGCCGGAGATAACCTGGGCTTTTGGAAGATTGGTAGTGGCGGTATTCAGGATGTTGCAGTCAGTAATGAAGGCTCGGTTTTGATCCTTGGTAAACGCGACGGCACTCAGATAGCCTTTAGTCCTGATTCTGGTCGGCGGCTGGAATTTTATGGCCACACCGAGCGCGTCAACTCGGTGGAAGTGTCAGCCAATGGTTTTTATGTTCTAAGTGGCAGTAATGACGCTTCAGCCATTTTATGGGATACCCGCAGTGGACAAATTGTTCACCGCTGGCAGCATAAAAACCGGGTAACGCAGATTGCTCTGCACCCCGAAGCAAAATATGTTTTTACTTCCGGCAGCACCGATAACGCCAAAATATGGCGTTTACCCGACGGCAAAGAACACAGCCGGCTAAAATTCATCGATCGCCAGCGCATTTTCAGTAGCGCCCGCTTCAGCGCCAGTGGCGACACCTTGCTAACCGGCTCGCCCTCGCGTCGTATCAATTTATGGGATACACAAAGCGGAGAGTCAATAAGACACTGGAATGTTGGTTTAGTGGACGACCGTAATCCGAATAGTGCGGTAGTGTTGTCGCTACATTATTACGACAACGATAATATTGTCTTTAGTGAAAGCTCGGCCGGTCTGGCAGAATGGTGGCAATTGCCCGCTGACTGGAACCAAGAATAATGAAAGATACGACCACCTTAATCCAACGTATTGACGACCTGGAAGCAAAAATAGCCTTTCAGGAAGATACTATCGACTCGCTAAACCAGTTGGTTACACAACAATCGGGTGAGCTTGCTACCATTCAGGAGCAATTACGCTGGCTGGGTCGTAAGTTTAATCAGCTACAGCAACAAACCGAGGGGCCTGACAGTGATCCCGCTCAAGAGCCACCACCGCCCCATTATTGAAACCGCTCAGTGGCTAGGGTATAAAGGTCGTTCACATTTTTTTAACGAGCGTTTATGTCTGCTAAACACCCAATTATTGCGGTAACCGGCTCGTCCGGAGCCGGCACCACCACCACCGGCCAGGCACTGAGACATATTTTTCGGTCGCTTGGTGTAACCGCCGCTTTTGTCGAAGGGGATAGTTTTCATCGCTATTCCCGTCCCGAAATGGACGTAGAAATCCGCAAGGCGCAGGAGCTTGGTAAGCACATCAGTTACTTTGGCGCTGAAGCAAACAACTTCGAAGCTTTGCAGCAGCTATTTCAGGAATATGGGCAGAGCGGCCAGGGTCAGGTGCGGCGTTACCTGCACAGCTTTGATGATGCGGTGCCCTATAACCAGATGCCCGGTACATTTACCCCCTGGGAAAACCTGCCTGACAATACTGACGCGCTTTTTTACGAAGGATTACACGGTGGAGTTTCCGGGGCTAACTATGATGTTGCCCAGTACGTTGACTTATTGATTGGTATGGTACCTATCGTTAACCTGGAATGGATACAAAAGCTGATCCGGGACACCCAGGACCGTGGCCACTCTCGTGAGGCCGTCACCACCAGTATTGTGCGCAGTATGGAAGACTATATCCATCATATTGTCCCGCAATTTTCCCGCACTCACATAAACTTTCAGCGGGTACCGACCGTTGACACCTCTAATCCGTTTAGTGCAAAAGATATCCCGTCATTAGATGAAAGTTTTGTGGTGATTCGTTTCAGAGGCATTAAAAACGTAGACTTTTCGTACTATTTACAGATGATTGACGGCTCATTCATGTCACGCACCAACACCTTAGTCGTGCCGGGCGGAAAAATGGCGCTGGCTATGGAGCTTATTCTGACGCCATTGATTGAACAGATTATTGAACGGAAACTGAAAGCCAGAACCCAATTAGACTGGATTAGCTCTAAGTAGCTTTCAGCCCTCTTCAACCAGCCAGCGATAATGGCTTTCTGCACCCGCACTTTGGGCTAACTGGTCACGCAAATAAGCGAGCAGTTGATCTAACTCGTTAACCAGTCCAAAGGGGGGGTTAACCCAGACAAAACCACATCCATGTAAGCCTTTGCCACCATCGGTCGAACGGATCATGAGTTCGATAACTAAAGTCTTTGGGATATCATTAATTGCCGCGACATCGCGATGGAAGGCAGCGATTTTTACCGTATCCTTAATAGGATACCAGACTGCATAGCTGCCGGTTTGCCAACGCTTCAGGCCTTTTGTTAAGGCAGTCACAACCTGATCAAACTCATCCAGTTGTTCAAACGGCGGATCAATCAGCACTAAACCACGTTTTTCAGGCGGTGGTAGTAAAGCAGACACCGCCTGATAACCATTTTGCGGGGCCAATACTTGTACAGAACATTCGGACGCTGCAGAGACAATGTTGTGTTTTAATGTTTCGCCGTCCTGGCTATGAAGCTCACAAACAATGAGCCGATCCTGCGCTCTCATTAAGCTACCGGACAACCATGGCGAGCCTGGATAGTAGCGTACTTCGTCAGTCTCATTTAATTGCCGGATCACCTGCAAATAATCATCGGTAAATTCAGGCGCGTCAGAGTCTCGAAAAAGCTGGCTGATACCCTGCTCATACTCTCCAGTCTTATTAGCCTGTTCCTCTGTCAAGTCATAGCGACCGATGCCGCCATGGGTATCCAGCATAAAATAGGGCTTCTGTTTTTTATTCAGATAGCCTAAAGCCCGGCTTAAGAGCAGATGCTTAAACACATCGGCAAAATTACCGGCGTGGTAAATGTGCCGATAGTTCACGCTGTTTTAATCGTATAACTGTGCTGCATTTCAACACTGGCTTCGAGCATTTTTGCTACTGAGCAGTATTTTTCAGCTGAAAGTTGCACGGCCCGCTGCACATGCTGTTCCGCAACGTTATGACCTGTCACAATAAACTGCAGGTGAATCGACTTGAACACGTTAGGTATACCGCCCACTCGTTCAGCACTTACCTGGCACTCACACTGGACCACCTGCTGCCGCGCTTTCTCCAGAATGTTTACTACATCCACTGAAGCACAGCTGCCGGCTGCCATTAAGACCATCTCCATCGGACTGGGCGCGGTGCCTGGCGCGTTACCGTCAAGGACAGTCTGATGCCCGCTCCCCGACTCTGCCACAAAGGTTAAGCCATCAATCCATTTGACGGACGCAGTCAGTGTATTCTCAGACATAATATTCCTTATTGATTGAGTTTCTCGTCAAACAGGTTTTTAACCAGGCCAACAAACTCTTTCACAAACTCTTCCTGGCTAGCGGTCGGGTGATTATTCAGGACCGAAGATAAGACTTCTTCAAGATCGTACATAATGGCATCCGCTTCCCGCACAATATTGAGGCGCGTCTCCTGGCTCAGTTGATTTTGCTCAAATACAGCCATAATGCTCTCCCCGAGCTTCTCTTCAAGCAGCTCGCGAAGTGTGTAATCTGCGGTATGAGCAGTACCCGTATTTTGAGAAAATAGGGGGAGCTGGCCAGTCAAATACTGAACCAGCTCCAGATAACCATCAGTGTCAACAATCATAAAAGCTCAACTTAAAATGTTAGCCCCGGGGCCAATGTTTCCGGTAATGACATACTATCAGCTTCGACTGATGCCACCGGGTAAGAACAGTAATCGGCCGCATAATAAGCGCTGGCGCGGTGGTTACCACTGGCACCAATACCGCCAAAGGGTGCTGCACTGCTGGCTCCGGTAATTGGCTTGTTCCAGTTTACAATTCCTGCTCTTATGTGCTTGAAAAAGTGGCGATAAGTCGCTTCATCGTCACACAAAATACCGGCGGACAGACCAAACTCGGTATTGTTAGCCTCTTTAATGGCCTCATCCAATTCTTTAAAACGGTACACTTTCAGCAGCGGTCCGAAGTACTCTTCATCAGGAACTTCGTCTATCTTGCTAACGTCGACAATACCCGGGCTGACAAAACCTTTTTTCGGATCTTCCTGCACCAGTCGTACCAGTGATGTGCCACCTAAGCGCAACAGTTCATTCTGGGCATCGACCATTCCGGTTGCAGCTTTAGCTGAAATCATGGCACCCATAAACGGTTGCGGGTCTGCTTCATAGTCATCCACGGCAATTTTCTTAGTCACCTCGACCAGCCGATCCAAGACTGCCTGACCTCGTGGGGTGTCTTCAATAAATAACCGGCGCGCACAGGTGCAACGCTGCCCTGAGGTAATATAAGCCGATTGCACAATATTGTGTACCGCCGCATCAACATCAGCCACATCCGTAACAATCAGTGGGTTGTTGCCCCCCATCTCAAGAGCGAGTATTTTATCCGGCCGGCCACCAAACTGTTTATGCAGCAAATGGCCAGTATTCGAAGAGCCGGTGAAATACAGCCCGTCAAGCTGCGGGTGAACAGACAAAGCCTTACCCGTTTCCACTTCGCCCTGTAGTAAATTCAATACACCGTCGGGAATACCAGCTTTTTGCCATAGTTTAACGGTAAACTCAGCGACTTTAGGCGTTAGTTCTGACGGTTTAAAAACAACGGTATTACCGGCAATCAGTGCCGGTACAATATGACCATTCGGCAGATGTCCGGGAAAATTGTACGGGCCATAAACAGCAACAACGCCATGGGGTTTGTGACGTACAAAAGCTTTTGCTCCCGGCATTGGATTTTCCACCGTGCCGGTGCGTTCGTGATAGGCTCGCTCCGAGATAGCAACTTTACCAACCATAGCACCAACTTCCGTGCGGGTTTCCCAAAGCGGCTTGCCCGTCTCTTCTGCTATGACAAAAGCAAGCTCCTCTTTATTTTCTTCCAGCAGTTTTGAGAAACGCTGGCAAATGGCCAATCGTTCGTTAAAGTCGGTCTGAGACCATTGCGGAAAAGCTTTTCGGGCGGCCAGAACCGCTGCTTCAACTTGTTCATCATCGGCCGCCGCACCTTCCCAAACCGGCTCGTTACGAGCGGGATCAATGGACTTAAAAAGTTTACCGTTACCGGCTGACCAGCAACCCTGAATAAATTGTACACTGGAACTCATTAACTGATCTCCTGTTACAAAGCGACAACACGGGCGTTGTCGCCTGATTCTAAATGTAAATGGCGAGCCTGATCTGCAGTCAGCCATAGTTCATCTGACTGTGCGTTCAGGGCCACTTGTGATGCGCGAAATTTACTCAGCTGAGTATTGCAGACAATATGCGGCTCGGCTGCCTGGGCATCGACTTTAGCGGTGATCCGAACCGGTAGCAAGCGACTGTTGCGTACGCTATGTAAATTGCACACTTCGGCTTCTACGGTTGGTCCTGCATCAAAAATATCAACAAACCCACGCCGCCGAAAGCCCTCAGATTCCAATAAGCGCAGCGCCGGCCGGGTGTTGTCGTGAACTTTTCCGATGACCGCCCGGGCTTGTTCGGATAATAAACACGTATAGATGGGAAAGCGTGGCATTAATTCAGCAATGAATGTCTTTTCGCCAATACCGCTTAAATAGTCGGCCTTGGGGAAATCCACCGAAAAAAAGTGCTGTTGTAACCACTGCCAGAAGGGCGATTCGCCATTCTCGTCGGAAACACCGCGCATTTCCGCTATCACCCAGTCGCTAAAGCGCTGTTTAAACTGAGCCAGAAATAACATCCGGAAA
Source organism: Idiomarina seosinensis (assembly GCF_044797955.1). Taxonomy (GTDB): domain Bacteria; phylum Pseudomonadota; class Gammaproteobacteria; order Enterobacterales; family Alteromonadaceae; genus Idiomarina; species Idiomarina seosinensis_A. The sequence goes on from NZ_CP085211.1 coordinate 2,271,585, forward strand.
CGCGACAAGGTCCTGCCGTTCATATTTTGGCGGTAAGGTTCGCGTAAAAATAGCGTACAAAGCTCTGAAACCCCTGTGTAGTCATTACAAAGGGTCAAAGTTTCGAGCGCATTATAGACATTCAGCTGCTCCGAGTGGTGGACCACTTTGCCTAGTCGGTAATGCCAAAAAGACTCGGATAAACCCACCGCCGCTTCGATACCACTTACTCCGGCTATCTCACCCGTATCCGTATCTTCCATAACGAACAGGTAACTTTCATTACCCGGACGTTCTATATCCTGTTTGGTAAACGCCGCCTTAGCATTGGTGATACGGCGCTCAAGCAGACTCTGGTCGACAGGCAAAGAGGTAAAGCCGTGGCCCGACTCGACTGCACAGTCGTACAGGCCGGGATAGTCTGATGACTCAATAGGTCGAATCAGCAACATAGTCGCTTCCTTTTATTGCGCGACAACTTGTGCCACAGCTTTTTCCAGACGCTGCAAACCTTCTTTGACATCATCTTCGGGAATAATAAGTGAGGGAGTAAAGCGCAGCACGTTAGCACCGGCAATCAGTACCATCACACCATGCTCCTGACCCGCCAGCATGAAATCTTTGGCCCGACCGGCATATGAATCACTGAGCTCTGCACCAATCAGGCAGCCCTTACCGCGAACTTCTTTAAATACGCCGTAACGCTCACCGATAGCATTCAGCTGTTCTTTCAGCCATTGCTCACGCGATTTAACTCCATCCAGCACTTCCTTTGTGTTAACAAAGTTCAGGACTGCTTCAGAAACGGCACAGGCCAGTGGGTTTCCGCCATAGGTGCTGCCATGTGTTCCGGGTTTTAAATGCGCTGCAACCGCCTCAGTAGCCAGCATCGCCCCAATAGGGAAACCGCCGCCCAGAGATTTTGCGGTAGTGAGGATATCGGGCATCACATCAAACTGTTCATAAGCGTACAGGGTGCCTGTGCGGCCAAAGCCTGTCTGCACCTCATCAAAAATAAGTAATGCCTGGTGTTGATCACAAAGTTCACGCACTTGCTTAACAAAGTCGGCATCAGGCGGAACAACACCACCTTCACCCTGTAATGGCTCCATCATAACAGCACAGGTTTTGTCCGAGATAAGTTCTCGTAAAGCGTCAATATCATTATATGGTACGTGCTCGATACCACCGGGCTTTGGACCAAAACCCTCAGAATATGCTGGTTGCCCGCCAACCGTCACGGTAAAGAACGTGCGGCCGTGAAAGCCCTTACTAAACGCTATAATTTGCTGCTTATCTTCATTATGTTCTTCCAATGCCCAGCGACGCGCCAATTTCAATGCCGCCTCGTTTGCCTCGGCACCCGAGTTTGCAAAGTAAACACGGTCAGCAAAGGTTGTCTCGACCAGCCGCTTAGCCAGGCGAATAGCAGGCTCATTAGTAAAAACATTACTCAAATGCCAAAGCTTCTCACTTTGCTGCTTTAAAGCAGAAACCATAACAGGATGGCAATGGCCCAGACAGTTAACCGCAATACCCCCGGCAAAATCGATATATTCTTTACCCTGCTGATCCCAGACTCGTGAGCCTTCGCCTTTAACCGGGATCATTTGGGCCGGGTTGTAGTTAGGAACCATCACGTCATTAAACGTTTCACGGGTTACCGTCTGTGTATTTTGATTATCTGCCATTGCTCAGTTCCTTATCGCTAATGCGAATTAATTTGATAAGAGTCATGGTTAATTAAGGTGTCGCTATTATGCCAAAAATAGCCGCATTTGTCTGTTTTAATTAGCAGGCGGGCCAGATAGGACGCGGCTTTGCTAGACTTTCATAAGAACCGAATAAGTATTCTTAATGCGCCATTACAGGCGCATTAATAGTCATAAAAGGCAACTCAAGTCCACTATTGGGGAACGACTATTTTAGGTCGCTTTAAGTTAAGATTATTAAGTTTTGCAACCAAAGAGGCATCGATACCGTGTTTTTTCAGCAATTGCGAACCTTCTTCAACGGACGCAAGCTCAACATCTCTTAACAAACGGTATTCACAAAATGTGTTTGCCTGATCAAGGGCTTTGGCATACGGGGTTAAGTCATCCAGCGACTTCGACTGGGTAAAGCTTAGCAAGTGCTCACTTACAGGAACTCGCTGTAAACCCCAACCCTCGGCCACTAAATAGCTGACTTTCCTGTCTTGCTCCAGCATTAAGTTACGCAAGAACCGTTCATCCGGTTGTAATTTGACTAACGCATTATGTTTATCCGCCTGGCTATCCTTCATACTCTTAATCGCCAGTTCCCGTTGGACATCATCAAAGACCCGCAGATACACTTTGGTCAGAGCTATTTTGCCTAACTCGTGGAACATACCGATGGTGTACGCTAAAACCGGATCCTTTAATTGACGGATAGTGGCAATTTCATGGGCCAGGATGGCTGTACCCAGGCTATGCTCCCAAATTTTACGCCGGAATAGAGTAAACGGCTGAGTCGACGGCGGTAACCAATTCTGCATGATGTACGCAGGCGCCAGGGTACGGAGATTTTCGCTTCCCATAAAGCTCATGGCAGTACGCAGACTTTCTAGCTTTACCTGTTTCTGTTTACGCCGCTTATCAATAAACGGGGGTTGGTTAACCGTTCGGATAACACCGGTATGAAACCACTCCATGCCTTGCACAATTTCCTCGATGCGCTTCATCGAGGCGGCTTTAGTACTCAGGATATCCAATAGCTCGGGCAGCCGCTCGGGCAAAGGAATCAGCCGTTCACGCACATAAGCAGGGTCTTGAATACGCTCCAGAATGCGATAATAAATGGCTTCGTGCAGCTCATCAGAAACTCGATCCAGATAACGCTGGCGGGCCTTCTTCATACGCTCCCGTTCATCGTAATTAATTTGCTCGACCTGCAACAAACGGCGCTTCTGCTCCTGCTGTTCGACCTCGCGACCTTCATCTTTATCACGACTTTTTCGGGCAAAGGGAAAGCTGATCAAATAATTTATGAATCGCTTTTCCAGGCGAAGTGCGGGATCTTGGCTTCCACCCTCTGTCGATACTGCAAAAAAATCGTACATCAGTACTCCGCGCAATTAGTATTTAGATAACCGAAAGAAAATTTTGTAACAACTGATGACCCTGTTTGGTCATCACCGATTCAGGATGAAACTGAACCCCAAAAACTGGCCAGGTCTGGTGCCGGATAGCCATGATCTCGTAACCAAATTCTGCACTCTCCACCCAGCTGTCTACCACAAACTCGGGAGCTAACGATTCCGGTTCAATGATCAGCGAATGGTAGCGGGTAACCGTCAACGGCTTTTCCAGCCCGGCAAATAGCCCCTGCCCGTTATGACTTATGTTTGAAATTTTGCCATGCATGACTCGTTTCGCCTGCACCACAAGGCCCCCAAATACCTGGGCTATCGCCTGATGTCCCAGGCAAACCCCCAGAACTGGTACGCGGCCGGCAAAATACTCAATCGCCTGCAGGGAAACCCCGGACTGGTCGGGGGTGCAGGGGCCGGGAGAAATCACCAGCGCCTTAATATTTTTTTGCCTGAGCTCATCAAGACTGACTTGATCATTGCGAAAAACTACAACCTTGGCCCCCAGCTCCGCCAAATAGCGCGCCAGATTGTGCGAAAATGAGTCATAGTTATCAATCAGCGCAATCATCAGCCAGTCACTATCCCGGGTAGGGCACAAACCCCACAGCACGGTATACATTAGCCAGTGTTTCAGCCGCTTGCTTACGAGCTTTATCAGCTCCCTGTTTCATTACGCTTTGTAAAAAGTCCGGGGCATTTCGCATCTCATTGTAACGTTGCTGAATCGGCTCCAGCATGGTCACAACGGCCTCGGCAACGTCCTTCTTTAAGTGTCCATACATTTTGTCTTCATATTGCGGAACCAGGCCCTCAATAGACTGACCGGTTGCTGCTGACAAAATGCTTAACAGGTTAGACACCCCGGGCTTTTCTACCGGGTCAAAGAAAATTCGGGCTTGCTCATCAGAGTCCGTAACCGCCCGCTTAATTTTTTTAGTGATTTTCTTCGGATCTTCTAACAGGCCTACATAGTTATTAGGGTTATCGTCCGACTTGGACATTTTCTTAGCAGGTTCCTGCAGCGACATCACCCGCGCGCCAATTTTCGGTATCATAGGAGCCGGAATTTTGAACACCTCTCCATATAGATTGTTAAAACGCTCGGCTACGTTGCGGGCCAGCTCCAGGTGCTGCTTCTGGTCTTCACCCACAGGCACTTCGTCGGCCTGATAAAGTAAAATGTCTGCTGCCATCAGGGCTGGATAGGTATACAGACCTGCGTTGATGTTACCGGTGTGGCGCTGTGATTTATCTTTAAACTGCGTCATCCGGTTAAGTTCGCCCATTTGCGTATAGCAGTTTAATACCCATGCCAGTTCAGCGTGTTCGGGCACATGCGACTGAATAAATAAGGTACTCAGATCAGGATCAAGGCCACACGCCAGATACAAAGCCAAACCATCTAAGGTTGCTTCAGTCAGCTGCTTAGGTTGCTGACGGACCGTTATAGCGTGTAAATCGACCAACATAAATTTACAGTCATGGGTCTGCTGCATTTTAACCCAGTTGCTGATAGCTCCAATATAATTGCCAACGGATAATTGCCCTGAAGGCTGACATCCACTGAGTACAATGGGTTTTGACATCTTAATTTCCTGATCCTGAGAGTGAGATTTGTGCCCGTAACTGTTTAATAACGTCGGCATAATCGGGTTGGTTAAAAATTGCAGAGCCGGCAACAAACATATCGGCGCCAGCTGCTGCTATTGATGCAATATTGTCTACGTTAACGCCGCCATCGACCTCCAGCCGTATCTCTCGGTCTACGCCATCGATAAGCGCTCTTACCTGACGTAATTTGTCCAGCGTAGCGGGAATAAAAGATTGTCCGCCAAAACCCGGATTGACCGACATCAGCAAAACAACGTCAATTTTATCCAGCACATAATCCAGATAATGCAAAGGCGTTGCTGGATTAAACACTAACCCGGCCTGGCAACCATGCTCTTTAATAGTCTGAATTGTCCGATCAACGTGCTCGGATGCTTCAGGATGAAAACTAATAATAGAGGCTCCCGCCTTGGCAAAATCGGGAATAATGCGATCCACAGGCTTAACCATCAGGTGTACATCAATCGGTGCCGTTATACCGTAGTCACGCAGCGCCTGGCATACCATCGGACCAATGGTGAGGTTTGGAACGTAGTGATTATCCATAACATCGAAATGAACAACGTCGGCACCGGCGTTAAGAACGTCAGTAACCTCTTCGCCCAAACGGGCAAAGTCAGCCGATAAGATTGATGGTGCGATGAGTGGTTGCATTAGAGTGCCTCTGATCCTATTTGGCGCGGATTATAGCAGGAATAACAAGACAAAAAAATTGTTGCAATTAACTGGTATTTGTAACAAATCGCTGATAAATTAAGCAGCGATGGCAGAGGAGACATGTCAGATGCTTCATAATCTAAAACAAACCACCAGGATCGCGGCCTTTTTAGGTCTGTTACTGTCGGCCTATTTGTTGTGGTCTCCTGCGTCCTCCAGTTCTACAGTTAACAATTCAAATCAACAATGCGAACAACTGTTATCCGCCAGTGAAAATGTTAAAACCCGTACACAATGTCAAAGCGTATCAGAGCAATTGACGTGGATGGGTTGGTTTAAAGGCGAAAGCCGCTCAGTACAGTTTCACTTTATTGATTTGTTTGAATTACTGTTCAGCTCCGGCGAAAAATCACGGAATTCAAACGAGCACTTTCAACAGCAATCATCGCTTTAATGTCACAGTCAAACCAAAAGCCTGGTTTTCTGTCAACGATATTGAGCGTTGTCGCTGCATTTTTTGGCGTCCAGAGTGACAGTAACCGCCAGCGTGACTTCACCCACGGTAAGCCATTAACCTTTATCATTATTGGCATCGCCTTAGCGACGCTGATGGTAGTGGGGCTTATCGCCATTGTTCAGTTAGTACTGGCGAACCACCCCACCTAATGGCGTTAAGCCGCGACAATACCACTGTGTCGCAATAAGGGTTCGACTTGTGGCTCGCGTCCTCGGAATTCAACAAATAAATCGGCTGCGCTGCGACTACCGCCCCGTTCCAAAATAGCATTCAAAAAGTCGCGCCCTGTCGTGGCGTTAAAAATGCCTTCTTCCTCAAAGCGCGAAAAGGCATCAGCGGATAATACCTCAGCCCATTTGTAACTGTAGTAACCCGCTGCGTAGCCACCAGCAAATATATGTCCGAAACTGTGTTGAAAACGGTTATATTCCGGCGGCATGCGAACCGCAACCTGCTCGCGTACCTGCTGTAACACCTCTGCGATTTCGGCACCGCGCCGGGGGTCATACTGATGATGGACGCGCATATCAAATAACGAAAATTCCAGCTGTCGCACCATTTGCATTGCTGACTGAAAGTTTTTAGCTGCCAGCATCTTTTGCAGCAGTTCTTCAGGCAATCGCTCACCGGTTTCATAATGGCCGGAAATATGAGCTAACGCATCAGGCTCCCAGCACCAGTTTTCTAAAAACTGACTGGGCAGCTCAACAGCATCCCATTCCACACCATTAATACCCGACACGCCGGCGGTATCAATTTGTGTCAGCATATGGTGGAGGCCATGACCGAACTCGTGAAATAAAGTCAGCACTTCGTCATGAGTAAACAACGCCGGTTTGTTCCCGACCGGCTTGCTAAAATTGCAGGTTAAGAACGCCACCGGGTACTGAACTTCACCAGACTGTTTGACTCGACGGCCCACACAGTCGGCCATCCATGCCCCGCCACGCTTACCCGAGCGCGCATACAAATCAAGATAAAAACTTCCCCGTAACTGACCTTCAGCGTCATGGATTCGGAAAAACCGAACTTGCGGATGCCAGCTATTAACATCCTTTTGTTCACTTATCGTCATGCCAAACAAGCGCTTGACGACTTCAAATAACCCATTAAGAACTTGTTGTTCAGGAAAGTAAGGGCGCAGCAGCTCATCCGACACAGCGTAACGTTGCTGTTTTAACTGTTCGCTGTAGTAGGGCACATCCCAGGCCTGCAGTTCCTTAACACCAGCTTGCTCTGCGAAAGCCGCTATTTCAGCGTACTCATGCTTAGCCTGAGGCAACGAGCGCTCAGATAAATCATCCAGGAACTCCAGCACCTGTTCAGGTGACTCCGCCATTTTTGTTGCCAGTGACATATCAGCATAGTCATCAAAGCCGAGTAAATTAGCCAGTTCATGACGCAGGGCAACGGTTTCGTTCATAATTTCGCTGTTGTCGTACTGACCAGCGTTTGGCCCCTGATCAGATGCTCGCGTGGTAAATGCCTGATACATTTCGCGCCGCAATTCACGATCCTCTGCGTACAGCATCACCGGCAAATAACTGGGGATATCCAGGGTGAATAACCAGCCGCTTTTTCCGGCACTCTCGGCTGCTTCGGCCGCGGCTTCTTGAATACTCTCGGGCAGCCCTGCTAGCCGCGCTTCATCAGTAACATGGCAGCTCCAGGCTTGGGTTGCATCCAGCAAATTGTTACTAAACTGAGAAGACAACTCGGATAGTTTCGCCGAAATACTGGCGTAACGTTGCTTTTTGTCTTCCGGTAAATCAACACCCGACAAGTGAAAGTCACGCAATGTATCGGTTAACAGTTTCTGCTGCGCCTGGCTAAGCTGCGAAAACGACTCGCTGTCGCGTAAGCTCTGATACGCGTCAAAAAGCCCTTTGTGCTGACCGACAAAAGTCGAATAGTCAGACAACAGCGGTAGGCAGGCATCGTGAGCTTCTCGCAAGGCTGCGGTACTGACCACTGAATTAAGATGCGACACCGGTGCCCATACCTGCTCAATCTTTTCATCAGCATCGGTTAGTGGCTCAACCAGACCCACCCAGCTAAAGTCACCCCGCTGTAATACCTCATCGATGGTTTGTTTGGCTTCCGCTATACGCTGTTCCATTGCCGGTACAATGTGCTCTGGCTCGATAGCGGCAAAGTTCGGTAAACTCTCGCCCGTTGACGTGGTTTGCAGTAAAGGGTTGTCGGTCATGGTTACCTCATAAAACGATTTGTAGTAATTTTGCTGTTAGCCTGGAATAGATATTGGGCTGCACAGAACATCTTCAAGCTGCTGCTCTGTAATTATCTTTTGCATAAGGTATCATTGCGTTTAATTATTGCGAGCTAAAAATTATTAAAGGCAATTAAATGACACTAAGGTCTCTAACCATTAAAAAACGACCCGGACAAAGCCTGTGGCTGGCCGGTTTGACCCTACTTTTTATCGCTGGCTGCTCCGGAACTGCCACTACAACCGCTTCGGTAAAAAATTCGGGAACCAATGCAGCTGCGGGGCCACTGACTTTAGAGTCGATTTACAGCAGCAATAAATACCAGCTGGACTACCCTACACCCACCCGTTGGTTAGCTGACGGCTCAGGCTACACAGTTCTGGAACAATCCAGTTCCGGCAAGGGCCAGGATATTGTTCGCTACCATCCGCAAACGAACCAGCGCGAAGTGCTGGTTAGTGCTCGTCAGCTAACACCAAAAGGTAAAGACGAAGCTCTCTCAATAGCGGACTACCAGTGGTCGGCAGACAGTAATAAAGTGCTGATATTCACTAATACCCGGCGCTCATGGCGGACTCATACGCTGGGTGACTACTGGGTCTTAGATCGAACAGACAACCAGCTGCGGCAATTAGGTGGAAGTGCACCGGAAGCCAGTCTGCAATTTGCAAAATTTAATCCCCAGGGCAATAAAGTTGCCTACGTAATGCAGAACAATCTGTATGTCGAAAACCTGACCACTGACAGCATCCTGGCACTCACTGATGACGGCAGTGAGACGATTGTGAACGGCACCTTCGACTGGGTTAATGAAGAGGAGTTCTTTTTGCGGGATGGTTTTCGGTGGAGTGCGGACGGTGAGCATATTGCCTATTGGCAGTTAAACACCGAAGGCACGCCGATATTTACAATGATTAACAATACTGAGGATTTGTATCCGACGCTTAAGCGTTTTCCCTACCCCAAAGTCGGGCAAACTAACGCCGCAATGCGCATTGGGGTGCTGCCCGCAGGCGGTGGCCCCACAACCTGGATGCAGTTGCCCGGCGACCCCCGCCAACACTATCTAGTGCGTATGCAATGGGCAGGCAACAGCGAGCAACTACTGATTCAGCAGCTAACCCGGCGCCAGCACATCAACCGGGTGTTTTTGAGTGACATATCAGCGGGCAAAAGTCAGGAACTGATCCGGGAAACCACAGAGTCCTGGGCCGAATATGTGGATGATGTGCACTTTTTTGATCAGGGCAAACGGTTCAGCTGGCTCTCAGAGCGCAGCGGTTACCGTCATCTTTACACGGTTAACCGGCAAACCGGCAGGATGACTGCCATAACTAAGGGTAACTGGGATGTCATCGATGTACTGCGTTTTGATAAAAGCCAGGACTGGGTTTACTTTATTGCTTCACCCGATAATCCGCTTGAACGCTACCTGTTCCGGGCCAGTTTAAGCGGCAACGGTGTTTTAGAGCGTTTGACCCCTGACCGGCCAGGTACACACAATTACCAGATTTCCACCGATGGTCGTTACGCGCAACACAGTTACAGCGCCACAAACAAGGTGCCGACAACGGATATGATCAGCTTACCGGATCATCAGGTTATCCGGTCGGTGGTCGACAACAAAGCAGTTCAACAGGCAGTTGATAACGTCGACCGCGAACCCGTTGAGTTTTTCCGTGTCGACGCTCGCGACGGCGTTGCGTTAGATGGCTATATCATGCGCCCTGCTAACTTTGACGCCAGTAAAAAATATCCTATTTTATTTTATGTTTATGGCGAACCCTGGGGTCAGACCGTTGCTAACAAATGGGGCGGTTCAACTTTCCTCTGGCACACATTGCTTACTCAACAGGGCTACATTGTTGCCTCCATCGACAACCGCGGCACGAAGTCGCCGCGAGGCTTTCAATGGCGCCGCTCGATTTACAAAAAACTTGGCGTTATTACGGTACGGGATCAATACGATGCGCTGCAACAAATGGCCAGCCGCTGGGACTTTATTGATACCCGCCAGGTGGGAATTTGGGGACACAGCGGCGGAGGCTCGCAGACTCTTAACGCTCTTTTTCGTTACCCCGATACCTATCAGATGGGCATAGCTCTGGCGCCGGTTCCGGACTTAACGCTGTACGATACGATTTATCAGGAACGCTATTCGGGCCTGCTGCCGGAGTCTTCCGAGCAGTACCAGCAAACTTCGGCTATAACCCACGCTGGAAATTTAGCCGGCGATTTGTTGCTGGTACATGGCACAGGTGATGATAATGTTCATTATCAGGGCACCGAACGGCTGGTTAACGAATTAATCAAACAGGGTAAGCAATTTGATTTTTTTGCTTACCCTAATCGCAGTCATGGTATCTACGAAGGACAAGGAACAACACTTCACCTGCGTACCATGATGACTCAGTTCATTGAGCAACATTTACCCGCCAACAATTAGGGAATGCTGATCTTTAAGTGTCCCCTGCGGGTATAATTTTACATCCAAATCCGTGCTCTAATTGCAGCGGATGGTTTTTTTATTCAAGATACGGGCAGACTAAACATTCTGACAGGAGTTATGCAGTATGAGCAGACATTATGACTATTTAGCGATTGGTGCGGGCAGTGGCGGTATAGCCTCAGCCAATCGTGCAGCCATTCGCGGCGCAAAAGCAGCGGTTATCGAAGCTAAAGCTGTCGGCGGCACTTGCGTCAACGTTGGCTGTGTACCGAAAAAAGTCATGTGGTACGGCGCCCATATTGCAGAGGCCATGAAATATTCGTCTGCTTATGGGTTTGATGTTGAGCAAAAAGGCTTCGACTGGGGTACCATGGTAAAAAATCGTGAAGCTTATATCGAGCGAATTCACGGCGGCTATCACCGGGGCTTTGAGGGTAACGGGGTCGAGTTTATCGAAGGCTTTGCGACCTTTGTTGATCAACGAACTGTTGAAGTTAACGGCGAAAAGATTACCGCTGACCATATTACTATTGCGACTGGCGGCCGGCCGATGATTCCGGATATTCCGGGTGCAGAGCACGGTATCGACTCGGACGGCTTTTTTGCCCTGACCGAACAGCCTAAAAAAGCTGCGGTGGTCGGCGCAGGTTATATTGCGGTGGAGATTGCCGGAGTTTTCCATTCATTGGGTACCGATACCCATTTATTGGTGCGCCGTGATCGCCCCTTACGTACCTTTGACAAATATATTACCGATGGCTTAGTCGAACGGATGCAGCAGGACGGACCCAGCTTACATACCGAAACCTCTGTAAAGGAAGTCGTCAAAGCTGATGACGGGCGCCTGACTCTGCATTTTGAAAATGGCGAACAAATGACGGATGTTGATTGCCTGGTCTGGGCTATTGGCCGCCTGCCGGCAACCGACAGTATTAACATTGAAGCAACCGGCGTTGAGCTGGATGCTGATGGCTATATCCACGTCGACAAATACCAGAATACTAATGTGCAGGGCATTTACGCAGTGGGCGATAACACCGGAGCAACCGCTTTGACTCCTGTAGCCATTAAAGCTGGCCGGCAGCTGGCAGAGCGGTTATTCAACGACATGCCGAATGCTCACATGGACTTCGAAAATATTGCAACAGTCGTTTTCAGCCACCCGACCATCGGTACCGTCGGTCTGAGCGAAGAAGATGCTGTAGTAAAATACGGAGCCAAGAATATCACAACCTACACGTCGTCTTTTGCAGCCATGTACAACGCCGTAACCCCACACCGTGCACTCAGCTATTTTAAACTGGTGTGCTACGGGCCTGAAGAAAAGGTGGTTGGAATACACGGGATTGGTGAAGGTATGGACGAAATACTTCAGGGTTTTGCTGTGGCGGTTAAAATGGGTGCTCGCAAGTCGGATCTGGACGCCACGGTAGCGTTACACCCGACTTCCGCAGAGGAGTTTGTTACTTTGCGCTAAGAGGTACTGCGAGGCACCTTTGCTAACCAGCGGTCCAGTTGGTTAGCAAAGGCCATTTTGTCTCGTTGCGACAGTGCTGCAGGCCCTCCGGTGTGTACTCCACTGGCCCGCATAGTATCCATAAAATCCCGCACATTAAGACGACTTTTGATATTTTCTTTGGTAAATAACTCGCCCCTTGGGCTAAGCGCTAAAGCGGCTTTACTGATCACCTCATCTGCCAGCGGAATATCGCTGGTAATGACCAGGTCGCCAGCGCCGACCCGGTTGACTATTTCGTTATCAGCAACATCAAAGCCACTGGCTACCTGAACGCAGGATATCCACTTTGAAGGCGGCACTTTTAGCATTTGATTAGCAACCAGAGTAACGGGTATCTGCTTACGATTCGCTGCACGATAGAGAATTTCTTTAATAGCGACCGGACAGGCATCGGCGTCAACCCATAACTTCATACTTGCAGACGCCTCACTCAACTCGGGTTACACGAAAGCGCCGATTAGCACCTTCCCGACCAAAGAAAAACGAGTTCAACGCTCCTCGTTCAATGTAATAATCGCCATCTTCCTGCCAGCGGAAATATCCCACACTTTCAGTCTGCTTCCACACCTGGCCGTTTTCCAGCGTAATAATCCAGTTACCGTAAGGATCCTCGCGCCGCTCTGCTACCTTAACCTGTAATTTTTCGATTTTACCTTGCTGGTCGGCGTTTTTATGCTCCATACCAAAGCGCTCGGCATTATCCTGCCGGTCATCATCTTCCCGATGGTTACGCTCAGAACGCATTGCCTGTCCTTTCTCCCGCGCTTGCTCAGCCATGTGCTGACCGTGCTGCCTGCCTTCCTGCCCTTGCTTTTTACCGCGCTTCTGGCCCATTTCGCGCTGTTGCTTGCCCATTTCCTGTTGTTGTTGACCCATTTGCTGGCGCTGCTGCATATCCTCGCCGTGCTGCCGCTGTTGGTTTTTAGCCATGTTGTCATAACAAACCAGTCGCTCCAGCGAATCTTCCATCGCCGCACAGCGCTGCATCTCGTTTTGCTGCGCCTGGGTCGCCGCAGACACAACCAGTGTCAGTACGGAGGCTAAATAAGTAATGCTGTGTTTTTTCATAATCTGTTACCTTTCGTCAATAGCGTATGGTAAGGGTAGTGCCTTTTTGGGTTAACTCAAACTGTTTTAGGGCGCTCATGCCCAGCAGAATGACATCTCCCTCCATGCCGGGAGTAATAGACGCCGGCACATTATTGAGTTGAATGCCCCCCAGTTGCAGCCGGTCGATTACCGTGCGGTAAGTGATGGTTCGGCCGTTTGCGGTTTGAGACATACCCTGGCGGCCTTTCGGCAAACCTAAGCGCCTGGCCAGTCCTGCGGGTACCGCAACAACTGTGGCTCCGGTATCCAGTAAAAATGTTACCGGCTGACCGTTTATTTTACCCTCGGTAACGTAATGGCCCATCCGGTTTTGTTCCAGCTCGACGACTAAGCGATTACCAACCTGTTGGGTTTCGATATTTTGGTTTGGATTAAACTGCTGCTCTAATTTGTCCTGAAAAAGCCATACCAGCATTGCCAGAGCCAGGCCCCAGGCAATAAACACAAATGGCCTGCCAAAACCACTACGAGTCGCCATGCTTTAACCGGGTATTATTGAGGTCATAGACATCAACATTAACGTTAACGCCGCTGCGGACACTTTGCGTCACCACACAAAAGTCCTCAAAAGCATCCAGGGCCGTCTGCAGTTGATCAAAACAGTCTTGTTCTTTGCCCAAATAAAGTTTTACGTCTATTTCAGTAACCCGCCAGCGGCCTTCAACACGTTCCACCTGACCTTCGACATCGGCTGTCACTTTACCCGGTTCGTTATCGTATTTTCGTAACGCAAACAACAGACTTGCTGCCAGGCAGTTAGCTACCGAGGCCGCTAACATGCGCGAGGGGTTGGGTCCTTCGCCCCCGCCCAGGGGTTTGGCTTCGTCAGTAATAAGCTCGCCAAAGCCACCGAAGTCGATGGTAAACTTATAATCATTTATCAGTTCCAGGCTTAAATTAAAGCGATTTTCCATAATGTACCTCCGCTACAATTCTAATCCTTTGCATAGGGCAACTTCTGATTTTTTACCTTATCCGCGTTTGCCTGACGCGTTGCCAGTTGCTCGCTTTGATCTTTTGCAACACTCCAGCCCTGCAGGTTTTCATCAATCAGGCTAACCAGTGCCTCAACGTGCTTAGGCTCGGCATTAAGGGCGCTAATGTACTCATAGCGCTCACCGCCATTTTCGATAAAGTATTCGCGATTTTCCTCGCCGATTTCTTCAATAGTTTCCAGACAGTCTGAGGAGAAGCCCGGGCAGAACACCTGTATCGATTTAACCCCTTTGCCGGGTAAACTTTTAAGCGTTTCATCGGTGTAGGGCTGCAGCCATTCTTCCCGGCCAAAACGAGACTGAAAAGTCGTTAAATACTCACTGTCAGTTAAGCCCAAACGCTCGGCCAGTAATCGCGAGGTTTTATGGCACTCACAGTGATAAGGGTCGCCGTTTTTAAGGTAACGCAGAGGCACCCCGTGATACGAGAAAATCAGTTTATCGGCGCGCTCATGTTCCTTCCAGTGTCGCTCAATCCGCTCTGCCGCTGCTTCGATAAAGGGTTCATAGTCATGATAGTGAGTTATAAAGCGTAAGTCAGGCATCCAACGGCGTTTAGTCAGACCTTCTGACAGCTTGTCAAACGTCGATGCTACGGTCGACGCAGAATATTGTGGATATAAGGGCAACACTAACAGCTTACGGACACCCGCCTGCATCATATTATCGACCACGGTATTGATGGCCGGGTTGCCGTAGCGCATAGCAAAGTCGACTATTACATGTTCACCATAGCGCTGCTGCAACTGCTCTCTAATCGCATTAGTCTGATCCTGAGTATGGTAAAGCAGGGGCGAGCCGCGCTCGGTCCAGACCGTCTCGTAGGCTTCAGCTGACCGCTTAGGGCGAATCCGCAAAATAATACCGTTAAGAATCATATACCATAGTAAACGCGGTACTTCGACCACACGTGGATCCGATAAAAACTCTTTTAAATAGGGCTTTAAAGCTCCCTTGGTTGGTGCTTCCGGAGTGCCGAGATTGGTCAATAGGATACCAATTTTATCAGCCTGCTGGTGCGAAAAACTCGGACTACCACGATATTTCATAAAATTAACTTCCTTAAATAAATAACCTAAGCCAAGCATACGTCATTTTTAAACACTTCGATCCCCTAATGCAAAGCTTTCGGGTTACACTAGCAACGATTGTAGCCATCGATATGTTAGTCGCGTGAGTAAACAAGCAAATTTCCAACCAGACAGTAAATCAGCCCAAAAGTGGCTGGAGCGACTGCTCCAGTCGCCGAATGCGCTTATCATACTGTTTTTCATGTCAGCTCTGGAGGCCACTATTGTTCCGATCCCTCTCGAACTGGTTTTGATTCCCTACATGATTATCGAACAAAAACGCATCTGGACTATCGCCTCCGTGGCCTTAGCCGGTTGCTTATTCGGTGCCGCCATCGGTTATTACATCGGCTTCGCCTTATTTGACTCGGTCGGTCAGTGGTTTATTGATTACCTGTCACTACAACAATACTATGATAGCTTTCAGCAAACCCTCAAAGACGATGGTTTTATCGCTGTTTTTTTAGTGGGTTTGACCCCTGTGCCGTTTCAGACCGCAATGCTGGCTGCAGGCGCAGCGGGCTTTTCTTTCACTGTGTTCCTGCTTGCGGCCGGTTTGTCCCGTGGTATCCGTTATTACGGACTTGCCGCACTCGCGCTATGGTTAGGCCCCTATGCGCAAAGCTGGTGGCAAAAAAACGCTTCGCGGCTGGGCTGGAGTGTTATCGGGCTGGTTTTATTGGCTTTTTTGGTGTTTCATTTCACTTAGGGTGAAGAATATATGTTTTTATTAATCATCTTTGCACTGCTGGCTGTGGGGGTATCGTTTATTTGCTCGATCCTTGAAGCCGCCCTGTTATCTATCACCCCCAGTTATATTGCCCAGCTTCAGGAAAAAAAGCCGCAACTGCATCAGCAGCTGATCGCATTAAAGCAGAATATCGATCAACCATTAGCTGCCATACTAACACTGAATACCGTCGCTCATACGGCAGGAGCTGCCGGTGTCGGAGCACAGGTTGCCGTGGTTTTTGGTGACGGCTACCTGGGTATTGCCAGCGCGGTGATGACACTATTGATTTTAATTTTGTCAGAAATTATCCCCAAAACCATTGGCGCTAAGTTTTGGCGCCCTCTGGCACCGGTTCTGGCGCCTACCTTAAGAGTCATGATCGCTGCCTTACGGCCCTTTATCTGGTTATCCGACCAAATCACCCGTCGTATCGGCGCCAACGAGCCCGATATTGATGTGCGCTCAGAGATTAAAGCTATGGCCAGCATGGGCCTTGCCCAGACCGCTCTTGATAAAGATGAGCACAGAGTTATTTATAACATCCTCGATTTGCACGATATCCGGGTTAAAGATGTAATGACGCCACGTACCGTTTGCGAAGCAATTAACCCGGATATGACCCTGGCGGAATTTACCGAAAAAGCCCGCAGCCTGCCTTTTTCACGGTTTCCGATTATTGATGCAGACGAGGAACCACTTGGTTTACTGTTTCGCAGTGACGCCCTTAATGCTGAGTTACACCAGCCCGTTGTAGATTTGGCCCGGCCCGTTGAAATCGTCACAGAAACCGTCAGCATTGAAAACTTAATGGCTTATTTATTAAGAGAACGACAACATCTTTGTCTGGTCTATGACGAGCACGGCAGCTGGCTGGGCTTAATCACCCTGGAGGATATTATTGAAACCATTCTAGGGACCCCTATTATGGACGAAACCGATAACGTCCCAAGCCTAAGACGCTACGCCAGGCAGCGCTGGGATAAGCGCCTGAAGAGCGACCCATAACAGGCGCACGGCTAACAAAGTAATAATCCACTTAAACGCCTGGTTAAATCGCTGATTACTTATGCGTTTTAACCAGTGCAGCCCGACATAAGTTCCCAGTAAGCCGGCCCCGGTCATCGCCCCAATCAACAGCAGCCAGTCCTGAAAGGCAAATCCGGCCAGCCCAAACACCAGGGCTTTGGGCGCATGTTGCATACTCATAGTTGCCGCGAAAGTGGCAACCGTTGTCATGCGGTTGGCAAAACGCGCTTTAATAAACGCTGCAACGACGGGACCCGAGGCACCCACAAACAGCGAGATAAATCCCGTTATTAATCCGCCCATAGCCAGTCCTGAGCGGCCCAGGACCACTCGCGGTAATGCAGGCCCCCAGCTCAGATACAGCAAAAATACTGCAATGCACAGCTGCAGTATCTGCGGCGGTAATTGCACCAGCAACAGGCTGCCTAAAAAAGTACCCAGCAAGCCAAAAGGTACAAACCAGGCTACTGTCGCCCAGTCGATGTGTTGCCGAGCCAGCGCCGAGCGGCCTACGTTTGACCCCATTTGTACCAGTCCATGTACCGGGATTACGGCAGCAGCCGGCAGCACCAGCGCCAGCACCGCAATTAGCACAGCGCCGCCGCCCGCGCCGGCAACCGCACTTAATAATGAGGTTAACGCCGAAAGAGCGATCAACAGCCAAAATAAACCGTCTGCAGCAGTCATTGAGGAAAACTCCCGTTGCGTTTATAATTCGCGCGATTTTAACGCCCCGGATTTACGTTCCGGACAGCTATAAAGGTAATGATTATGTATATTTGCGCAGCTTTGTATAAGTTTGTCGAACTCAATGACTTTGAGCAACGTCGTGACGCTATTTATCAAGTGTTGGTCGACAACAACGTTAAGGGCACGCTGCTGCTAGCCCGTGAAGGTATTAACGGAACTATTTGCGGCACTCGCCAGGGCATAGATCAGGTGTTAGCTTACCTGCGTCAGGACCCACGTCTGGCCGACTTAGAACATAAAGAGTCAACCAGCGATACGCAAGCCTTTTATCGTACTAAGGTAAAGCTGAAAAAAGAGATCGTCACCATGGGTATCGACTGGGTCGACCCAAAAAATACTGTTGGCACTTATGTCGAGCCAGAGCAGTGGAATGACTTAATTGCTGATCCTGAAGTTTTGCTTATCGATACCCGAAACGAGTATGAATACGCGGTCGGTACTTTTGAGGGAGCAGTAAACCCCAAAACCGATACATTCCGTGAGTTTCCCGCCTATGTACAACAGCACCTGGACCCCAGTAAGCATAAAAAAGTCGCTATGTTTTGCACCGGGGGCATCCGCTGTGAAAAGTCAACGGCTTACCTGAAAGAGCAAGGGTTCGAGAAGGTCTATCACCTGAAGGGTGGAATTCTTAAATATCTCGAACTGGTTCCTGAGGATGACAGTCGGTGGCGTGGTGACTGCTTTGTATTTGACCAGCGAGTTACCGTTAAACATGGTCTTGAGCAGGGTGAATATGACCAGTGCTACGCCTGTCGCATGCCCATTACCGATGCAGAGAAGGAATCTTCGTTGTATCAAAAAGGGGTAAGCTGTCCGCACTGTTATAACACCACTACTGACGAGCAAAAAGCACGCTACGCCGAGCGGGAGCGCCAAATACAACTGGCTAAAAAGCGCGGCGAAAAGCATATCCGCGACGGCAAGCAGGAAGAGTTAACAGAAAGTTGATCATTACCTAGCGTCAGGCGTATGCTTATTGGACGATGTCATTAGTCTGGAGTTAGGTATGAAACAATTGCAAGTCATTGGGTTAGACGAAAAAAAATCACAGAACTTAGCGGAAAAGCTAAATCAGCTTTTGGCTAATTACCAGATTTTTTACATGAACGTACGCGGCTTTCACTGGAATATCAAAGGCGAACAGTTCTTCCAGTTGCATGCAAAGTTCGAAGAAACCTACGATGACCTGCTGCTTAAGGTTGATGAAATTGCTGAGCGGATTCTAACCCTGGGTCAGCGCCCAATGCATGCGTACTCAAGCTACATTGAGTCCAGTGCAATAGAAGAAGTTAAGGATGTCCATAACGGTCGTGCCTGTGTGGCGAACATTCTTGACAGCTATCAAACAATTATCAAGCTGCAGCGGGATATTCAGGATATAGCTGATGAGGCCGGTGATGAAGGCACTTCAGCGCTGATGAGTGACTATATTGCTGAGCAGGAAAAAACCTCCTGGATGCTGACCTCTTATTTAGGCTAAGCTAATACCAGAGTGACAAAAGCCAGGAGGCTAATATGAATAAAATTGTTGGATTAGTGTTAATAATTATCGGTGCCATTTTACTCTACATGTCTTATGAAGCTTCGCAGTCGTTGGCTTCGGAGGCTTCACAGGTGTTCACCAATGAGCCCACGGATAACACACTTTGGTATCTCATTGGCGGGGTAGCAGCCTTCATTATTGGCCTGTACGCCTTGCTGCGGGGACGGTAAAAAAGTCGATATCCGGGGCTCAGTCCCCGGATACGTTAGGTAAGACCAGCGAAGAAACAAAAGCCAGTAAACCGATGGCGACCAGAAACCAAAGCACTGCCGCAGCACCGTAAGCGGCATCAAGCCACCCCAGTAAAATACCTGCCAGCAACACCACACCCATTACGGTATTAGACACGGCTGTTAGTTGTGCCCGGTTGTCCTGGTCGGCCATGTCCACCAGGTAAGTTTTCCGGCCAACGCGCGCCCCATGATGGGCCACTGCCGATGTAAATAATAGCAGCGCCGCTATCCACTCCACAGAGAACAAGCCGGGCTGCCAATAAAATATGGCTAAAGTTGCCAGCATCACCAAAGTCGACATGACCGAAGCCGCGGCCATCACCCGGTGACTTGCCGTATCCGACCAGCGCCCCCAAAATCGACCGGCAAGCAAACCGGCTAAACCGCTGGCCAATAGCAAACTACCCAGGCCAGTGAGTTCGCTCTCTCCCTGCCGTTGGATCATAACCACGATATAAGGAATCGCGAAAGCTGCGGCAACCAGCAGCGCACGGGTCAAAACAAAGTGACCAAACTGGCCATTACGCCATAATATAGCAATCGACTTTAACGCTTCAGTGACCGCATTGCCGCCGCCTGACGTTGCCCCTGAAACTTCCGGAATACCGGCATACAACAGCGCGGCAGCGGTCCAAAGGATGACGCCTGCCCCCAATAACAAAAGAAACAGCCAGTTATCGGCTTCTAACGGCGGACTGTAGATGATGACTAAGGCAGTCAGTAAGGTTAATAACCCTGCCGATGCTGCTGCAACGCCGGATAGTTTGCCACGCTTCGTTTTAGAAACGGTTTTTCCGGTAACATCTTTATTGGCCACAGAGCAGATCCCACGCGATAACGAAAATACCGCTAACAGGATAACCACACCCCAACCCAGTGCCGCGCCAGTCAGTGTTGCCACCACCACTACCATTAAAGCCAGTGCTATTGCCTGGCCAAAGCTACCAGCCACCCAAAACCATTTCCTTACCGGCTGTTCACGCAGCTTTTGTGCCACAAACAGCTGCGGTAATAGCGCAAGCGACTCGCGCAAAGGTACCAGCGCGCTGATAAAGACCGCTGGGGCGCCCAGAGCACTCAGCATCCAGGGCAGTACCAGGCGAGCACTGACCAGCGAATCACCCAGTTTAGTCAGAGTTAGCGATAACAGCATGAGCACGAAGGAACGTGGTTGATGGTTGCAGGCAGATTCGGGAATGTCTTTACAAACCCTGGCATCTTCGTCTTCGGCCAGGTAACCGTAAACCTTGTCCGTTACACCTTTTTCACTCATGAGAAACTTCCTGTTGTAAAAGCTGTTGCCACTGGCGGTTAATCCATCGGATAAAAAATCGGTTAAGTTCAAACCGCTGCTTATCGAAGACCAGCCCTGTCTCGGCAGAATAATACCAGCATAATGCTTCTACACTACTTTCATCAAGTTGGTTAATCTCGGCGGCACTGGCGATATCCGTCAATGGATCCCCCCACCCGGCATACTCCCAGTCAATAATGCGGATAGTGTCTTGTACTATGATGTGCCCGAACGATAAATCAAAATGGCACAACACCGGCTGCTCCGTTGTTTTTAAGTCATTGCGAAAACAAGCCAGCTGAAGCTGCTCTTTAGCACCTAAACGTGCCACATACTTTGCTAGCTTTTGCCAAAGATCTGTCCCTTGCCAGGCCGGTTGCTGACGGTGGATTAGGGCCAGCGCGCGGGCCGTGTAGCGCAATTTTTTTTCATGTGAATAGCTTATGTCAGCCAGTGAGTTTCCGCTGATATACTGCTGTAAAACCCAGCGCCCGGGATCTAGCGCAATGACCTCAGGGGCCAGCCCTGCCTGCGCTAACAAGCTTTGTAAGCAGTACTCGTCGTTGCGATCCAGGCCCAGGGCGTCTGAATGCCTTAACCACTTAAAAATATACGATTGGTGCTGCCCTTTCAGTAGCAGTACGTCATTGGCAAGCCCGGAGGCTAACGGGATAACTTCTAACGGTTTTTCTATCATTGCAGTTCAGACGCAGGCACAGTTTGCTGATCATTACGCCAACGGTACATGGCATAAACCACCAGTAGCAAGTACAGAACGAACAGTAAAGCGGTTGCTACAAAGCCTTTGTGCCAGTACAGGTAAACATAAAAACTATCAATGACCAGCCAGTACCACCAACTCTCATACGCTTTTTGCGTGATAAGCCAGGTCGCAAGCAGACTAAACAGTGTTGTGTAAGTATCTATCCAAATAGCCTCGGCGTCAGTGTAATTGTGCAAACCGAAGACAATTATCGCCCCCAGCGGCAGGATCCATAGCCACTGAGTTAAGTGCCAGCGCAAAGAAAAGTTATAATCAGAGGCTTTTTCCTGCCCCTGGGCTTTTTGCCATTGCCACCAGCCATAACCCGCCATAACAATGTAAAAAACCTGCAGCAGGCTCTCCATGTAGAGCTTTGCCTGCCAAAAAATAATGGTATAAATAGTACAACTAATGGCTGCTGCCAACCAACACCACTGGCGTTGATGGGCAGCAAGCACAAGATAAGCAAGAGCTAACAGCAATGCCATTAGCTCCCACCCCGAACTTAACAACAGTTTATCGATGATTTCACTAAACATCAGTTCGCTCAGAATCGATATTCTGCAGTGAAACCATAGCGGCGTGGTTCACCATACTGCACATAAGTTTCGGTAACGTACTCATCCCGTGGGTCATTACCAAAATAAAAGCCGCGGATTTCGGTATCGTCATCGGTTAAGTTGCGTCCCCAGAGACTAAACTGCCAGTTTTGCCAGTAGTAACTTAACTGAGCATGCAAAAGAGCCGTTGGCTCGGACTGCTGATCATGTGAGTTAGAAAAATAAAAGCTGTCTTTAAAGTCGCCCTGAACGCTCCACTCCAGCGCTTCTGTCAGCTGACCCCGCAAACCTACGTTCGCGGTATATTGCGGAGCATGAGCCTGCTCCCGACCACTTTTATCCTCGCCGTCAGCGGTGGTAAAGCCCTCAATTTCGCTCTCCAGTAAGCCAACTGATGCAAAACCTGCCAGCCTGTCGATTATCTGCCAGTTACCTTCGAACTCAACGCCATAGTTAGTCCCTTCTGCGGCATTTTCTAAAAAGCCAACAAAAGACTGTTGCTGATTTATCCAGCTCTTTAACTGAACATCGTCACGCTGATTGTAAAAAACGGTAACGCGAGTCGACAACCGGTCAGCAGCATCACTCCACTTAATGCCGGACTCCAGGTTCCAGAGGATTTCCGGCTGAAACGTGGCCCGCTCCAACAGATAATCTTCTACTTCGTTCAACTGTTGGTCTTTCGCCCGGCCAAGAGCCTCACCGTTAACCCCGCCGGCCTTATAGCCTCGTGCCAGGGTACCGTACCAGTAGCCTTTTTCGGCAAACTGATAACGCAGACTCAAAGTGCCGCCGATCATATCGTCTTCCGGAGTAGCGTTTACACCGTTACTATCGACATAATCGGTATCGTAACGCTCCAGGCGCAACCCGCCGACAAGCGACCAGCGATTATCAAGTTGCTGGATAAGTTCACCGTAAAGCGCCCAGTGGCTGCGATCCTGATCGCTGTTAAAAACGCTTGGTTGATATAAATCCCAGTTAAAGTAATCCCGCATTAACTGTTCCTGTTTACGATAATAGTAAACACCCGCGGTCCAGTCTGTTTCCTGGCCAAACAGCTGCGTAGGCTTAGTGGAGCGCCACCTTGCTTCCAAAGTGGTGTCATTACGGTCACGGAAGTAGGCATCGAACGAGGAATACTCCCAACCGGGGGCAATGCCAACATAAGTCCAGTCTTCATCAAAGCTGTACTCGCTGTCCGCCTGCAAACCACTGACTGCAAACGACAACTCACTGTTTTGAAATCCGCTAAAAATGGTTTCAAGACGTAAAGCCGAAGATTTTAGTGCATCGGTTCCCGGTTCATCAGACAGCGTCTGCCGATCATTTTCCAGGCTAAAAGCATCATAGCCATTATCAATATCAATATGGTGGAAGTTGGTTTGTAAACGCCAGTTCTCGGTTAGTTCTGACTGTAAACCAAGACGTGCCGATAGTTCATCGCGTTGCTCGGTGTCATCGCGTTGTAAAAAACGGTTTTCGGTAAAGCCGTCATTTGCAAACTGCGTTACCGATAAACGCGCATTGCCGATGTTGGCTATCTCGCCACCCACTGCAAAACCCGCTCGGTATTCGTCATAATTAGCAGTCGATAACAAGAGTTTACCAGTTAGGGTATCTGTGGGTTGCTCACTGTCTAATACGATCATGCCGGCCAAAGCGTTAACGCCAAATCGTCCGCTTTGCGGGCCACGAAATACTTCGACCTGGCCAATATCGAAAAGGCTGGCGGCTGCACCCAGGCCTGAGTAATCAATACCATCAATAAGCAAGCCAACCGAAGGATTTACCGTATCAACAAACTGCGAACGTTCGCCAATGCCACGGATTTGAATATATTGGGCCGTTGAGGTGCCGCCGGCAAAATTAACATTAGCAACAGCATTAAGAGCGCTTTGCAAATGCTCAGCGTTACGTTCATCTATTTGTTCGGCATCGATGATACCGACACTCTGCGGGATTTCATTTATCGTCTGACGCTGAAAATCGGCCGTTACATTGATAATTTCGATATCACTATCAGTAGTTTCAGCCGTTTGCTGAGCATACGACAAGCTCACTGAGGCTAAGCTAACTGCGAGCGCAATCGATGATTTTTTAAACATGGACTATTTCCTTTACCACTAACAAGAAACAATCCGGCAAGGCTTATAAAATGGCGAGATAATTGAACTGTCTACCATCCCTACGCCAGTATTAACCGGATCAGGTATTAAGGGTCTGCACAATCGCATCTCAGCCCACTGGGGGCGCCCCTTGGTATTGCCGCGTCAGTATAACGCGGGCATACGGTGAATTAAATAGTTTTAAATAAAGGCAAGTGCATCAGCATGTAATTGCTGCAGTGACAGTCCGTGCGCAACAAAGTCATCGCGAATAACGCGAATCATTTCAAAACGTCCGGCCATATAGACTTGATGGTTCTGCAAGTCATTACATTCGCTCATAACGGCATGGTGTACCAGGCCTACCGAATAGGGCCATTGGCCATCGGTTTCTTCCAGCACCGGCCGATAAAAGAACTCTGAGTGCTCAGCAGCTAACTGTTCCAGCTTTTCGTGTAAATACAAATCAGCTTTTTGTCGCGCGCCCCAGTACAAATACACCGGCTGCGATAGCCCATCCTGCAACAGTTTTTGCAAAATGGAATAGGTATAAGAAAACCCTGTGCCACCGGCAATCAGAATAATAGGGTCTTTCTGAGGCAACTGTAAAAAGGCGTCACCGGCTGGCGCCTCAATGATTAATTCGCCCTGTTGCTTAATTTTTTCCAGAACTTCGCCAGCATAATCGTTGTCTGGCGGAGCCCCAACATGCAATAACCACTGCCGCTGGTCAGCGGGGCCCGACGCAATACTAAAAGGCCGCTTATCGCGCTCGCCCATAACAACCTGCAAGTACTGGCCGGCTTTAAATTCAACCGCCTTCGGCAATTTAATACAAACTTCCCAGACAAACTCAGCCAACTGGCGAGTAATGTTTGCCTGACAAGTGAGCTGCTGTGACATCTACTTCTCCAGAATATTCAGTTGTTCCCACAATTCGTCAACGCGCTGCTTAACCTCATCGGTCATCGTGATTGGCTCTCCCCATTCACGGTCCGTTTCGCCCGGCCATTTATTAGTCGCGTCCATCCCCATTTTAGAACCCAGACCTGACACCGGCGATGCAAAATCAAGATAGTCTATTGGCGTGTTTTCAACCAGTGTCGTATCACGGGCGGGATCCATCCGCGTAGTCATGGCCCAGATGACATCGTGCCAGTTTCTGGCATTGACATCGTCATCGCAAACAATGACAAACTTGGTATACATGAATTGCCGTAAAAAAGACCATACTCCCATCATCACGCGCTTTGCGTGTCCCGGGTACTGCTTTTTCATCGTCACTATCGCCAGCCGATAGGAACAGCCTTCCGGAGGTAGATAAAAGTCGACAATTTCCGGAAACTGCTTTTGCAATAACGGAATAAACACTTCATTCAGCGCCACCCCGAGTATTGCCGGCTCATCCGGTGGCCGCCCAGTATAAGTACTGTGATAGATCGGGTTCTTGCGCTGGGTTATGTGGGTAACAGTAAATACCGGGAAATCATCAACTTCGTTGTAATAACCGGTGTGGTCGCCATAAGGGCCTTCGGGGGCCACTTCGCCGGGGTTGATATAGCCTTCAAGAATAATTTCTGCATGAGCCGGTACCTGCAGGTCATTACTGATACTTTTGGTGACATGCGTCTTACCGTCACGCAAAAGCCCCGCAAAAGCATATTCCGATAAGCTGTCCGGTACCGGTGTTACCGCCCCGAGAATAGTCGCCGGATCGGCACCAAGCGCAACGGATACCGGGAACTTTTCGCCCGGATGTTGCTGGCACCATTCCTGAAAGTCCAATGCCCCGCCGCGGTGCGAAAGCCAACGCATGATCAACTTATTGGGTGCCAATAGCTGCTGCCGATAGATACCCAGATTTTGGCGCACTTTATGGGGCCCCCGGGTGATGGTCAGCCCCCAGGTAATTAAAGGAGCTGCATCACCGGGCCAGCAATGCTGGATCGGCAGTTGAGTTAAATCCACCTGCTCGCCACTTAAAACGACTTCCTGACAAGGGGCCTTTTTAACTTCTTTAGGTGACATGCTGAGCACTTTTTTGTAAGTGGGCAATAAGCTCAACGCGTCTTTAAAGCCTTTGGGGGGTTCTGGCTCTTTTAAAAATGCCAGCAGCTTACCAACATCCCGCAGCGCTTTTACCGACTCTTGTCCCATTCCCAGAGCAACCCTCTGCGGAGTACCAAACAGATTAGCAAGTACCGGTGTAGAATGACCTTTAACGTTCTCAAACAGCAGTGCAGGACCACCTGCTTTTAAGGTCCGATCCGAAATCTCGGTCATTTCCAGATAGGGATCAATGACTGTGGTGATACGCTTTAACTCACCGCGTTTTTCCAACTGAGCAATAAAATCACGCAGGTCTTGATATTTCATAGTACCCTAACTGTTTCGCTGACGCTTCATCGATTCAAAAAACTCGTCATTCGTTTTTGTCATCTGCAGGCGGTCGATGAGAAACTCCATGGCTTCAACCTCGCCCATTGGATTCATAATCTTGCGGAGTATCCACATTTTCTGTAACTCATCTTGCGTTGTCAGCAGTTCTTCGCGACGCGTACCAGAGCGATTAAAGTCAATGGCCGGGAACACACGGCGTTCGGCAATTTTACGGTTAAGGTGCAGTTCCATGTTACCCGTACCTTTAAATTCTTCGTAAATAACCTCGTCCATTTTCGAGCCGGTGTCGATTAAGGCCGTAGCAATGATGGTCAGACTGCCGCCTTCCTCAACATTACGGGCTGCACCGAAAAAGCGCTTGGGTTTATGTAGGGCATTCGCGTCAACACCACCGGTTAATACTTTACCCGAACTTGGGATAACCGTGTTATAGGCCCGCGCCAGACGAGTAATCGAGTCCAGTAAAATGACCACATCTTTTTTGTGTTCAACCAGCCGTTTGGCCTTTTCAATAACCATTTCGGCAACTTGGACATGCCGGTTCGCGGGCTCGTCGAAGGTTGAAGCAACAACTTCACCTTTTACCAGCCGATGCATCTCGGTCACTTCTTCCGGCCGTTCATCAATCAATAAAACGATGAGCTCGGCATCCGGATGATTGGCCGCTATGGAAGTTGCCACATTTTGCAATAAAAGCGTTTTACCGGCTTTCGGCGGAGCCACTATCAAGCCCCGCTGACCTTTACCAATCGGTGCTGATAAGTCCAGTACCCGGGCAGTAATGTCTTCCCGGCTGCCATTACCCCGCTCCAGACGAAAACGTTCATTCGCATGAATTGGTGTCAGGTTTTCAAATAAAATTTTATTGCGCGAATTTTCTGGCTTATCAAAGTTAACTTCTCTTATTTTTAATAAGGCAAAATAACGTTCACTGTCCTTCGGCGGACGAATTTTTCCACCAATAGTGTCACCAGTGCGCAAATTGAAGCGTCGGATTTGACTGGGTGAAACATAGATATCATCTGGCCCAGCCAAATAAGACGAGTCTGCGGAGCGCAGAAAGCCGAAACCATCTTGCAAGATTTCAAGTACGCCTCCGCCGTGGATATCTTCGCCGCTTTTAGCGTGGGCTTTTAAAATAGCAAAAATAATATCTTGCTTTCGCAACCGAGCCATATTTTCCAGGCCCATGCTATCCGCAAGTTCGACGAGTTCATTTACCGGTTTGTTTTTTAGTTCTGTTAGATTCATAGGAGGGTTTTCGAGTTATCGATTAATGGTTAAGTCACCAGGACTCAGTTAAAAGTTAAGTGTACTCATGTATTGCTGTTTTTGATTGCAGTTTCGCGTGGAGCGAAGCGACCAATTGAAAAGACGCGTTACCGGGCGATTTGATGGTGTGCATCACCTGGATGCTCAGTTTATGAGCGAAAGTTATCACCAAAAACCGTTTCCGTCCAGTTTTTAGCAGTGATTTACTTTTTAATGATCGGCGGATAACGTAAAACGGCGCTTAACTTGCGCCGTCTTACGTTATTTTATTAGATGTATTGATCCAGGAATTCTGTTAACTGCGCACGTGACAAAGCGCCTACCTTGGTCGCTGCCACCTCACCGTTTTTAAACAATAACAAAGTCGGAATGCCGCGGATACCGTACTTCGGCGGAGTCTGGTCATTGTGGTCAACGTTTAGTTTGCCAATTACTAATTTATCCGCGTAATCATCGGCAATATCGTCCAGTATCGGAGCTACCATTTTGCATGGGCCACACCACTCAGCCCAGAAGTCGACTAATACTGGCTTTTCGGATTTGATGACATCTTCTTCAAAACTGTCATCGCTTAGCTGAACAATTACGTCACTCATGGTACTCTCCGCTACGTTCTTGGCGTTGAAATATTTAGGAAATACTATTATTTATGTTTTTGAATGCAAGCGCAAACTGATATGCTATTAACCTATGAATAAAACACATCTTACAGAAACACGCTTTGCTGAACTGGGATTACATCCACAGATCGAGCAAGCAATGAGCAGTGCCGGTTATGAGTATTGTACTCCAATCCAGGCACTAAGTCTTCCTGTCGCTTTGGCTGGCCAGGACGTTGCCGGTCAGGCACAAACCGGAACCGGCAAAACACTGGCATTTCTGCTGGCGACTTTCAACCGTTTGATGAAAGCGCCGCGCAACGAGGAAAGCTCTGGTCCACGAGCTTTAATCATGGCCCCTACGCGGGAGCTGGCTATCCAAATTGCCCACGATGCCGAGCCATTAAATCACCACTGTAAGCTTAACATGTCCGTTATTTACGGCGGTGAAGGCTATGAAGATCAAAAGCAGCAATTGGCCGGCAATCCGGATATTTTAGTGGGTACGACCGGGCGCTTGCTAGATTTTTATAAGCAGGGCTTATTCAAATTGGATAACATCGAAATCGTCGTGTTGGACGAGGCCGACCGCATGTTTGATCTCGGTTTTATCGATGACATTCGCTATTTCATGAGCAAAATGCCACCGCCGACAGAACGTCTCAACCTGTTATTCTCGGCCACGCTCTCTTATCGGGTGCAGGAACTGGCATACGAGCACATGAACTCACCGGCGAAAGTTGAAGTAGAGCCCGAGCAAAAAACCGGCGTACGTATTAGTGAAGAGTTATTCTATCCGGCGAAAGCCGATAAAATGCCTTTATTGCTGACTCTGTTAGAAGAGGACTGGCCAGATAAAGCGATAGTCTTTGCCAACACCAAACACGTATGTGACAAAATCTACCGATGGCTGGACGCCAACGAACACCGTGTTGGACTGCTAACCGGTGATGTTCCGCAAAAGAAACGCTTGAAAATACTTGACGATTTTGCCAGTGGCCAACTGGATATTCTGGTCGCCACCGATGTTGCGGCACGCGGTTTGCACATTCCGGAAGTCAGTCACGTATTCAATTTTGATTTACCCGATGATTGCGAAGATTATGTTCACCGAATTGGTCGCACCGGCCGTGCCGGAGCCAGTGGCGCGGCTATCAGCCTGGCCTGCGAAGAATATGTGTATAATTTACCGGCTATCGAAGAATATATTGGACATCCGATCCCAGTCACTAATTATGACGAAACCGCGTTGTTAACCGATCTTAAGAAGCCCCGGCCGACCCAGCGCCGACGTAGAAATAATTCCGGTGGCAAAAATCGATCGCGACAGCGCAAGCCGGGAACGCAACGCAAAACCTGATATGCGGCCTGGTACAAAACGTTTAGCCGCAGTCGATATGGGCTCTAACAGCTTCCATCTGTTGCTGGCTGAAGTTTCTATGCGGGGCTTTTTTCCGAAGCCCCGTATCGTTTCCCGGCACAAATACAAAGTGAGGCTGGCTGATGGGCTGGACAGTGCCTTACGACTTGATAAGGCTGCGGTTCGACGCGCCAAACGCAGCCTTGATAACTTCGCCGAACAACTTAAATTATTCCAGCCCGACGCCTGCTATGCCGTTGCTACTGCGGCACTACGAAAAGCCAGTAATTGTGCTGAAGTCCTGCCCGAATTGGAACAAAGTCTTGGCTGTGCTATCGAAGTTATTTCCGGCGAACGGGAAGCTGAACTGATCTTCGCCGGAGTTTGCAATGCGGCGCAGCAGCAGGGCGATATTCTGGTCATTGATATCGGGGGCGCCAGTACCGAGCTAATTGCCGGCCGACCCCTTCGTCCCAGATTACTGAAAAGCCTGGATATGGGCTGTGTCATATTTCAAAATCAGTATTTTGCTGATGGTAAAATTACCACATCCGCATTTACTCGGGCCATCGGACAGGCCAGAAACCAGTTAAACCCCTACACTCAAGACTATCAGGCTATTGGCTGGCAACATGTACTGGGCGCCTCAGGAACTTTTCGTGCCGTAACCGAAATTGCTCTGGCACAGGGCCAGGTAACCCTAAGCCGCGACTGGCTGGAGCAACTTATTGATCTGTGCGTACAGCAGGGCCAGGTACAACAGCTGCGGATCCCCGGACTGCGGGACGATCGCAAGACCATCCTCTGCGGCGGTCTTGCGATCTTATACGCTATCTTGATTGAGTTTGATATTCACCGTTTTGGTGTCACAAACGGCGCCCTGAGAGAAGGCCTCCTCAGCGAGCTGGTTGCCCAGGCAACGGCTTAATCAAGCCTTAACGCTGCTTTTGCCAGTGTTCGGCAATTTGCTTGGCAAAGTAACTCAGAATGCCGTCGGCACCGGCGCGCTTAAACGCCAACAGGCTTTCTTCAATAACATCTTCGGCTAACCATCCATTACTGATTGCCGCCTGTATCATGGCGTATTCACCACTGACTTGATAGGCGAAGGTTGGTACCGAAAAACGGTTTTTTACTTCGCGAACTACGTCCAGATAAGGCATACCGGGTTTTACCATCACCATATCCGCACCTTCCCGGATATCTAAGGCGACCTCCCGAAGCGCTTCACTGGCGTTAGCCGGATCCATCTGGTAACTCTTTTTATCGGCACCCTGCAAATTGGCTGACGAGCCAACGGCATCACGAAAGGGGCCATAAAAAGCACTGGCGTACTTAGCTGAATAAGCCATGATGCCGGTGTTAGTATGACCTGCCTGCTCCAGCGCCTGACGGATTGCGCCAATACGTCCGTCCATCATATCCGAAGGGGCAACGACGTCGGCTCCGGCCCGTGCATGGGAGAGCGCCTGCTTAACCAGTACCTCAGTGGTAACATCGTTAACAACATAACCGCGGTCATCAATAATGCCGTCCTGGCCATGGGTAGTAAAAGGGTCTAAAGCCACATCGGTCATCACCCCAAGCTCGGGAAAGTGACTTTTAATGGCTTTCACTGCGCGTTGTGCCAGGCCCTCATCATCGTATGCCGCCTCTGCGGTCAGTGACTTGGCCGCCATTGGTGTAACCGGAAATAATGCCAGCATCGGAATGCCAAGTTTGACCAGCTGCTCGCATTCTTTAAGTAGAAGGTCGATGCTGTAACGCTCGATTCCCGGCATTGAGGCGACGCTCTGTCGCTCATTTTCCCCTTCAATAACAAACATAGGATAGATGAGATCGTCCACGCTCAGTCGATTTTCTGCGACTAACCGGCGGCGAAAACCAGCTGCACGATTACGGCGCATGCGACAATGAGGAAATTGATCCAATTCAGACATTCATTAACTCCTGTAACTACTTGCAGAGATATTAGGTTTCGCTGGCGACAACCTGATCGCGGCCGTCACGCTTGGCTCGGTAAAGGGCTTCGTCGGCGGCCTTAAATAACGTTTCTGTGGATTGTCCAGTTTGTTCATCCAGTACCGCAATACCCACACTGATGGTAATCTTCTGCGGCCCTGTATCAGTGTTAAAAGTACTGGCCCGAACATCATTGACTAGTTTTTCGGCAAATGCTTTAGCCTGACGCGCTGAGCAGTCCGGCAGAATCACGGCAAACTCTTCGCCGCCGTAACGGCAGACAACATCGGCGGGACGCCGGGATCGGCTTTTTAAACGTGTTGCTAACCCCTGCAGGATTTGATCACCAACAAAATGACCGTGAGTATCATTAACCTTTTTAAAATGGTCAATATCAATCATTACCAGTGACAGCTGTCCCTGATTACGCAGTGCGCGGCGGTATTCTTTTTCTAACTGACGGGTAAAGTAACGTCGATTGTAAAGCTTAGTCAGAGCATCTTCATAGTTGCGGCGCTCCAGCTCAGCATTGACATCCTGCAATTCCCGCAACGCGATCTGCAGTTCAAAGGTACGCTCGTCAACTTTATCTTCGAGCTTTTCGTTATGCAGCCGCTGCACATCGAGTTTTTGTCGGCGTTGTTCGTTATAGCGCACAGCCAATACCCAGGAAAGCAGTAAAATCTCAATACCTGAGCCAATCATAATGGCGTGACGCTGGATGAACATGCTATCAATAATCCCCAGGTAGCCCAATGAATTTGCCATCACTGAAATCAGTAGCGCGCCCCATGCAATAGTGAAAATCCGGGCGTACAGGAAGCCTTTGCGCCACAAATAAATACCTATGATCAGAAGATATAGACAACCCGGAGCAGCAAGGGATAACAATAGGTGAATACTAACTTGGTAAGGCCCTACTAAGGCGACTAATAAGGTCAGCGCCGATAAGCCTGCCATAATAAAAAGACCCCGGGCAAGCGTCGTCCGGTACTCTTTCAAATTGAGCAACTGGTAAGCAAATAAGGCCGCGGTTAAAAAGGTCAGACTACCAAATATCGGGATGCCCTTTTCCTGCAAAAATAAATTGTCCGGCCAAAGATAGCGAAAGCCCAGGCCATCCAGAGATAACATAAGCCCGGCGAAAAAAACGGTGTATAGAGAATAGAGGCCGAACTCCGGCTCTCGTGAAGCAAAAAAGGAAAATAAATTATAAACCGCCATACACAGCAAAACGCCAAAATAAATACCTTCTGCCAGACGCTTTTGCATTTGCCGATCAAAAAATTCAGTTTCGCTATAAAGCCGAACCGGCAGACGCATCGAGCTGTCGGTGTTGGCACGAATAAACAGCTGACCTGCCTGCCCCGAAGGTAAGGGCACTGCAAATGCAGAACTTAAGATTGGACGTTGGTAAAAGGGCTGATGGTCACCCAACTGATAACTCGTCAACTTACCGTCGTGCAGCCAGTAAATCGACAGTTCATCCAGTAACGGATAACCGACATACAGAATACGGTCATAAGCCCTGGCGTTTACTGTTGTCCGAAGCCAGTACTCTTTGTCGGTGTAGCCAAAGGAGGCACGCTGCGTCGGCAACGAAGACCAGGCTTGTTCTGGCTGGTTTCGAACACCGGCCAGGGAAAGTGGCTGCTCGACACTTAAATAATCCAGCTGAAGTGTGTCATTTGGCCCATTTACTGCGCTTGTCCCGTTCCCATTAACCCACAATGCCAGAGTTAGCAGCCCAAGCAGCACTAACAGCGAGGAGATCCCCCGGTTCATGGTTGGCTCTGCCGGCAACCAAAAAGCTGCTCAGTATTGGTGCGCGTTATCGCGGCGACTTCAGCTAAATCCAGCGCCCACTGTGCCGCCAGCGCGTCGCCGATTACAGGAAGTAACGCCGGCTCATTAAATTTTGGTCGCGGCTTAATATGCCGGGGCAGCAGAAAGGGAGCGTCGGTTTCAATTAAAAGGCGCTCCCGTGGTAAACCGGGGAGGGCCTGCAGCAACTGATGGTTACGTCGTTCGTCGGTCACCCAGCCGGTTATTCCGAACCAGTGACCCCGCTCTAAATAGGCTTCAGCCTGTGCCGGTCCGCCGGTAAAACAATGAGATAAACAGGGCGTATGGTCAGCACAGTATTTTTCTAATAAATTCAGCTGCTGTTGCTGTGCATCGCGTTCATGCAGGTATAAGGGCAGGTCCAGGCGGTTTGCTAAGCTGATTTGTTCGGCAAAAACTGTCTGCTGATTGTCAGGCGAAGAGAAGTTTCGATTAAAATCAAGGCCGCACTCGCCAATAGCAACCACCGCTGGGTGGCGCGCCAAATCGGCTAATACATCAACGAAATTTGCGCTTGCCTGATCGGCGTCATGAGGATGAATACCAACAGTCGCAAACAACCGTCCGGGATAGCGTTCACATAACCGCAAAGCCCGGCGGGACTCTTCTTCATTGGTGGCGATAACCAGCATTTGTTCGACCTGGTTGCTTTTTGCACGAGCCATTACGCCTTCTAAGTCGTTTAGAAGACGCTGATTGGTCAAGTTAACTCCGGCGTCAAACCACATAATCGCTGTTATCTTTGTTCTTTATCCGACTCACTTTGTGCAGGCTTATACCAGCGACCAATCATTAACCCTAGCTCAAATAATAGCCACATGGGTATCGCCAATAACGTTTGAGAAATGATATCCGGAGGGGTAAGTATCATACCGACAGTGAACGCACCGACAATAATGTAGGGTCGCTTTTTCGCTAAACTTTCGGCTGTACTAACACCGCTCCATATGAGTAATACAATAGCGACTGGTGTTTCAAAGGCAATACCAAAAGCAATAAATATTGCCAGAACAAAATCAAGGTAGCGGGTGATATCCGTTGCAATGGCGATATCGGCAGGCGCCACACTGGTAAAAAATCCCATTGCCAGCGGCAATACAACAAAATACGCAAAGGCAATGCCACCATAAAATAGCAAGGTGCTGCTGGCTAACAGCGGAACGACCAGTCGCTTTTCAGACCGATACAGGCCCGGCGCAATAAAAGCCCACAACTGCCAGAGTAAAAAGGGTATGGCTAACGCCAGAGCGATAACAAAGGTTAACTTAAACGGCGTAAAAAATGGCGCAGCGACGTCGGTGGCAATCATTTGAGTGCCCACCGGCAAGTTACGAATTAAGGGTTCGGCTAACAATCGGTATAAATCGTTGGCAAAGTACGCCAGCCCGGCAAAGACTATTACCACAGCCAGGATAGCACGCAATAACCGCGTTCGAAGCTCCAGTAAATGGTTAAGTAAGGGGGAATCACTCATTGCTTTCTGTGTCGCCCTTATCGTCATCTTTTGCGGTTTTTTTCTGATAAGGTCGCTGAACATCGGCGGCAGCGCTCTGTAATTCCACAATCGAGCGCTGCAGATCGGGACTCAGCTCGCTAAAATCCTGAGCTTCGGCTTTTTTAAGGTGCTCATGTAACTCTTTAATTCGCAGCTCATGATCCAGCTCATTTTGCATGCGCTGGCTGTAACTGCGAATGCCGCCTACCGTCCTTTGTAAGCTTCGTATTGCTGAGGGTAAACGCTCAGGACCAAGCACTAAAAGTCCCACTACCGCAATTAACAGCAGCTCCCAAAAGCCGATATCAAACATTCAGTCACTTCCGCTTATCGGATTCAGTATCTGAGCTATCTTGATCTTCTGGCAGCTTATCTTTGTGCTGTTCAGAGCTGTTTGACTGATCGTTTTCATCGTGCATGGACTTTTTAAAGCCTTTTACTGCACTACCAACGTCGCTACCAATATTGCGCAGACGCTTTGTGCCAAATAACAACACAACAATGGCCAGCAAAATAAGAAGTTGCCAAGGACTAATGCCCATAATTCACCTATAACGTTAACGTTTTTCTATGCGTGGCCTTGTCCGCCAAGCTTGCAATGCCAGTATAACAGTAATAACCGCGGAAGTGATCGGCCAACTCGGGTTGCTGCTTTCGGTCAGCAGCCAGGTTGTACTGACCACCCCACTGGCGGTAATAATAGTCCAGAATGAATTAACAGAAGACTGGCGCTGATAATTCAGCTGCTGCTGGTGTTGTTGATCAAGCTGCTGCTGAACATGCTGACGGGAGTTTAAGTTCTCGTACAGTAAGTTCGGCAGTTCCGGCAGTTTTTCTGCCCAGTACGGTGCATTTTCTTTTAGCGACCGCACTACTGCCCGCCATCCCAGCTGTTCATTCATCCATCGCTCCAGAAACGGTTTCGCCGTTTTCCAGAGGTCCAGTTCCGGATACAGTTGCCGGCCCAGGCCTTCAATATACAGTAAGGTTTTTTGTAACAAGACCAGCTGTGGCTGCACTTCCATTTCAAACCGACGAGCGGTATTAAACAGGTTGACCAAAACATAGCCAAAGGATATATCCGCCAGCGGCTTTTCAAAAATAGGCTCGCAGACGGTACGAATTGCCGACTCGAATTCTTCTATATTGGTATGCTTAGGAACCCATCCGGAATCGACATGCAATTCGGCTACTTTACGATAGTCGCGATTGAAAAATGCAAGGAAGTTTTCTGCCAGGTATCGCTTATCCTCACTGTTTAAGGTACCGACGATGCCAAAGTCAATACCAATATAGCGGGGATGCCGGGGGTCGTCTTTAGCAACAAAGATGTTGCCCGGGTGCATATCGGCGTGAAAAAAACTGTCGCGAAACACCTGTGTAAAAAACACTTCAACACCACGCTCAGCCAGCTTTTTCATATCCACGCCACGAGCTTTTAATGTCTCTACATCGTTAACAGGAATGCCGTCAATACGCTCCATCACCATCACGTTATGACGACTGTAATCGCTGTAGATTGTCGGCACATAAAGCAAGTCAGAGTTTTCGAAGTTTCTCTTTAGCTGTATCCCGTTGGCAGCTTCGCGCTGCAGGTCCAGCTCATCCAGTAAGGTTTTCCGGTATTCCTTTACCACCTCTTTTGGCTTCAGCCGACGCCCGTCAGGCAAGCGCCGTGCGATAACGGATGCCAATGTTTCCATCAGCTCCAGATCGGCATGAATAGTTCGTCGGATATCCGGCCGGATGACCTTAATAATGATATCTTTCAGCTCACCACTTGCTACTTTCAGTTTCGCAGTATGCACCTGGGCAATTGAGGCAGATGCCAGCGGCTGAGTGTCAAAATCAGTAAACAACTGACTGATATCAGTCAGTTCCAGTGATTTTTCGATAATTTTTTTCGCTTCGTTACCATCAAAAGGAGCCACACGATCCTGCAAAAACGCCAGCTCGAGAGCAATATCCGGTGGCAGTAAATCACGACGGGTAGACAGCATTTGGCCAAACTTGACCCAGACTGGCCCCAGTTGCTCCAAAGCCAGCCTCAACCGCGCCCCGGCACTTTTATCGCTGTGTCTGTTGGGCAACCAAAAAAGTCCATGACGCCCCAGCCGTACTGACCAGGGAAGCCACTGA
The DNA here is from genome assembly GCF_044797955.1 of Idiomarina seosinensis. Lineage (GTDB taxonomy): Bacteria > Pseudomonadota > Gammaproteobacteria > Enterobacterales > Alteromonadaceae > Idiomarina > Idiomarina seosinensis_A. The sequence continues at coordinate 2,308,923 of NZ_CP085211.1, forward strand.
GGAGGAATCAAGTCATCCAGGCCATAACTTAATAAGGTCTTAGTGATGGCATATAGGCGGCGACTACGCATTCATGCCTCCTTTTGCTAAACGCCTTTCCAGTTTTTCGAGGTCAGCCCGCAACTGCTGCAGCTGTTGTTTGTGTAGCTCGAACTCTGCCCGTGCCGGCAGTAATTTCTTTTCTTCGGTGATCACGCCAGTCAACCAACGCTGTCGTGAATCATGCGACGCTTTAAAATTCTCGCGACTTCGCCGCCACAGCTGACTTAACCAGTGTGCCGGCGCATCGCCAATTTTGCGCGCCAGCTCGGCCTCCCAGTCAATATCCAAATGACGCAGCAGATTAACCAAATTCTGGGCAAGCACAGGATCCCCTTCAATATCCAGCTGGTCGGCTTTGATCAGACGGGTTAGGTTAGCGGTATCTTTAAGCTCGGGTAACACACCCAATTCCGTCTTAATCCAGCAATCCGCACTTTCCTCATTCAGAGTACTTAGCTGCAAACCCTGCTGGGTTACGCTAACCGTGAGCTGGAAAGGCAATTCTTTTAAGTCAAAGCGCAATACTTTACCGTCCAGCTTAGCTAACCGTGAAGCGGATTCCGGATCTTTATGCAGTACCTCATTGACCATTTTTTCCAGCAGCATCCAGGGCAGTAAACCTACGCTTTTCATCAAAACTTATACCCCCTGTGCAAGGCAACAATGCCTCCGGTCAAGTTTTGGTAGTCAATATTGTCATAGCCGGCATCCGCCATCATTTGCTTCAAGGTTTCCTGATCCGGGTGCATACGTATTGACTCAGCCAGATACTGATAGCTGTCGGCGTCATTGGCCACTAGCTGGCCCATTTTTGGCAACACGTTAAACGAATAAAAGTCATAAGCCTGGTTAAGAACGGGGGCAATGGGCTTTGAGAATTCCAGAATTAAGAGTCTGCCACCCGGTTTTAAGACCCGCTGCATGGAGCCCAGAGCCTTGGCTTTATCTGTTACATTTCGCAGCCCAAAGGCAATGGTGATAACGTCAAAGGTATTGTCATCAAACGGCAGTTCTTCTGCATCAGCCTGAACATAACGCACGTTTCCAATAACGCCCCGGTCACGCAGTTTGTCGCGACCAACCTTTAACATGGCGTCGTTAATATCGGCTAACACCACTTCACCTTCCGGGCCAACCCGGCGTGAAAATTGCTCTGTCAAGTCGCCGGTTCCGCCGGCAATATCGAGCACCTTCATGCCTTTGCGAACACCACTGCAGTCTATGGTGTAGCGTTTCCAAAGGCGGTGAATACCAAAAGACATCAGGTCATTCATGACATCGTATTTGGCAGCGACAGAGCTGAATACGTTTGCCACCAGACCCTTTTTCTGTTCGCGCGCGACTTGTTGGTAGCCAAAGTCGATGGATTCTTTGTGATTTTCTTGTTTATCGCTCATTAACACATCCTGAACTGAATTTTTATAAGTGTACTTGATGCATCAGGTGCTTGCAGCACTTATACCTGCGCGTAGTGATCCCGACGCGGCAGCCAGCGTTCGATAATCGCTTTGGCTGACTGCGGATAATCCTTTAAAACGGTTTCGGCCACCTGCTGAGCAGCCGGCACTAAATCGGCATCACGCTCAAGGTCTGCAACTTTCATTTGTGTCAAACCCGTCTGTCGGTGTCCAAGTAACTCTCCTGGCCCGCGGATCTCGAGATCGCGCTGCGCGATCACAAAACCGTCGTTACTTTCTCTTAATACGGATAAACGCTCACTTGCGGTTTTCGATAACGGACTTTTATAAAGCAAAACACAATGACTGGCTACAGAGCCTCTTCCAACGCGCCCGCGTAACTGATGCAGCTGAGCTAACCCCAGCCGCTCAGGATTTTCAATAATCATTAGCGAAGCGTTCGGCACATCGACGCCCACTTCAATGACAGTGGTCGCTACCAGTAAATCCAGCTGGCCTGCTTTGAAGGCCTGCATAACAGCCTCTTTTTGCGCCGGTTTCAAACGCCCATGGACCAAACCAACCGACAGTTCGCCCAGCGCTTGCTGTAACTCATTAGCCGTGTCTTCCGCGGCCTGGCACTCCAGTGCTTCGGACTCTTCAATTAACGTACACACCCAGTAGGCCTGCCGTCCCTCCGTTAAACACACCTCGCGCACACGTTCGATGACCTGCTGCCGGCGGCTGTCTGCGATTGCCACTGTTTGCACCGGAATACGTCCGGGAGGCAGCTCATCGATGGTCGACGTCGCCAGATCAGCATAAGCCGTCATTGCCAGTGTTCGCGGAATGGGCGTTGCTGTCATAATTAACTGATGCGGCTGACGCCCGGCCTGCTCGCCTTTCTCACGCAACTGTAAACGCTGGTGCACGCCAAAGCGATGCTGTTCATCAATAATAACTAACGCTAACTGATGATAATTAACATCGGCCTGAAACAGCGCATGCGTGCCGACCAACAGCTGTATTCTCCCGTCGGCAAGCTCTTGCAGTAACTCGCCGCGGGCTTTTCCTTTACTGCGGCCACTGAGCCAGCCGACCTGGATGCCCAGCGGCTCCAGCCATTGACGAAACGACAGCGCATGCTGTTCCGACAATAACTCCGTTGGTGCCATCAGAGCGACCTGATAGCCTGCTTCAATGGCGTGCAATGCTGCCAAAGCGGCTACCAGAGTTTTACCTGAGCCCACGTCGCCCTGCACCAGCCGCATCATTGGTATACTCTTTTGCAGATCGCTGGCGATTTCCTCAGCCACGCGCTGTTGAGCAGCGGTTGGCTTAAAGGGCAGTTGTTGCAAAAAGCGCTGCTGCAGCACTCCACTGGTATTAACTGCAATACCTGCTTCTGCCTGCCGCTTACTGCGTAGCTGCAATAAACTCAACTGATGAGCAATTAACTCTTCACTGGCTAACCGCTGTTGAGCCGGATGCTGACCAAGTTCAAGCTGGGCAAGAGAAACGTCCGGCGGCGGATGATGTAATACCAACAATGCGTCAACTAACGATAAGCTGTGCGGTTGCAAGGATTGTGGTAATAACTCAGTTACACTTTGCTCAGACAAATAGGTGAGTGCCTGCGTAATTATCTTACGCAGTACCAGCGGAGAAACACCTTCTGTGGTCGGATAAACAGGCGTCAGGTGCGACTCCAGAGTAACCCTTTGTTCTGGCCCCAACACAGTGTATTCCGGGTGTATCAGTTCAGCACCGGCAACACCGTACCGAACCTCGCCAAAGGCGAGCACCCGGGTGCCTGCAGCAAATTGCTTTAACTGGGCAGCACTGAATTGAAAAAATCGCAGGGTAATGCTGCCGCTGTTGTCTTTAGCCCGCACCAACAGCATTCGTTTTCTGCCATATTTAATTTCAGAATGCTGTACTTCCAGCACCAGATTCGCCGAGCTACCCGGCCGTACCTGAGCCACAGTGCTAACCCGGGTGCGATCTTCATAACGCAGGGGTAAATGAAAGATTGCATCCTGCACGCTTTGCAAACCGAGTTTCAGTAGCTTCTGCGCGACTTTATCACCGACCCCTTTAAGTGTGGTCAGTGGTATTTTATTTAACGGCGAACTAACAGCAACAGCCATTTAGATAAAAGTCCAGGGCAGCACGTTAACTGCGAATTTTCCGGGAAACTTCATAAATATCGGTTCTTCGGTCGCATAAATTAGTCACTGAGCCCTCATGATGCAGATAACGCAACTCATCCAGATTTAAATCAGAAAACATCAGCATTTCGGTATTAGGCGTTGTTTCTGACATGATTGCATCGTGCGGAAAAGCAAAATCAGAAGGCGAAAAAACCGCTGACTGAGCGTACTGTACATCCAGGCTTTCAACTTCCGGAAGGTTACCGACACTACCGCAGATGACCACATAGCATTCGTTTTCTACCGCCCGAGCCTGGGCGCAATGACGCACGCGTAAATAGGCATTGCGGGTATCAGTCCAGAACGGCACAAAAAGTATCTCCAGCCCTTCTTCAGCCATTATCCGCCCCAGTTCCGGGAATTCAACATCGTAGCAAATCAAAATGCCGATACGTCCGGCATCCGTATCAAAGACACTAATTTCATTGCCCCCTGCGATAACCCAGTCACGTTTTTCGTGCGGTGTGATATGCAGCTTACGCTGTTCTTCGACCGAACCGTCCCGGCGACACAAATACGACACGTTATAGATGCTGTCACCTTCTTGCAGCGGCATTGAGCCGGTGATGATATTGACGTTGTAGCTGACTGCCATTTGTGACATTTCGCGCTTAAAGCGTTCGGTAAAACCGGCCAAAAACCGGATGGCGCTCATTTGTTGGCTTTTATCAGTCAGTCCCATCAATGGCGCATTAAAAAATTCCGGTAAGACGGCAAAATCACTTTGGTAATTGGATAACGCATCGACAAAATATTCAACTTGCTGCAACAATTCGTCAACTGACTCTACCGACCGCATTTGCCATTGCACAGCACCCACCCGAACATTCTGAATACGAGTGGTCAGAATGTTAGTTGAGGGATCGTAAAGAAAATTGTTCCACTCCAGTAAGGTAGCAAAACCGCGTGACCGCTCGTCTTCAGGAAGATACTTGCCTAACAGACGTTTAACGCTAAAATCATTAGCCAGCTGAAAGGTCAGAATCGGATCGTAAATTTCCCGGCGCTGAACTTTGTCCAGGTATTGGCTGGGGCTCAGCTCAGCGGAATACTTATGGTAATTGATGATCCGGCCGCCCGCCAAAATAGCCCGCATATTGTCCTGCCGGCAGAGCTCTTTACGCGCATCGTACAGGCGCCGGCCCAGGCGGTAGCCGCGGTAGTCGGGATGAATCAACACATCCAGACCGTACAGCGCATCGCCTTTTTTATCGTTTAAGATAGCTTCGCGGTGACCAATTAAATCATCGTAGGTATGTGGGTTTGAAAAGGTGTTGTATGCCACTTTTACCGTCAGTGCAACACCGACAATTTTACCGTTATCTTCCAGACAAAACTGCCCTTCGCTAAAGTCCTTAATCAGCTTTTCAATCGTGAACTGGCTCCATGAACCGCCGATATCTGTATAAACGGCGTCCATAAGAACTTTCAGCTGCGGGTAATCTTCTAGCCGTAAATTACGTAACTGTAAATGTAAGTCATCCGGACTCATAACTGCCCCAAAATTAAAATGATATGCTAAGCGTAGTTTACACGGATTTGATTAAGGGTTGCACCAGAACAAGTAGCTGTATAAACTTCTGGACGTCCAAACAAAAAATAATAAAGGGAAATACATGAATTCACCGGCTGATGTCCAACCTCCCAGCGCTATAGCGTTATTACCCTTAGCTTTATTCCTGGCGCTGTTTTTGGGAACCGGAATTTATTTCCAAAATGAGGGCGTCGAGTACGCATTTTATCAGCTACCCAGTCCGGTGGCGATTTTACCGGCGATTGTACTTGGTATCCTGCTAAGTCGACAGGCATTCGAAGAGCGTATTGCCACCTTTGTCGCCGGCGTCGGTAATAGCAATATCATCACCATGTGTATGATTTACCTGCTGGCCGGAGCGTTTTCTACGGTGGCTGAGGCAACGGGCGGCGTCGATGCCATGGTTGCGTTGGGTTTAAATGTTATTCCGGCCTCTTTTCTTCTGCCCGGTTTATTTTTAATTGCCGGTGTTATTTCCACCGCTATGGGCACGTCAATGGGGACACTGGCCGCGCTGGCTCCCGTGGTACTGGGTATTGGCGAAGCCACTGATTTGAGTTTACCACTACTGGCCGGGGTACTGGTCAGTGGTGCTATGTTTGGCGACAACTTATCGATAATTTCCGACACAACCATTGCAGCTACGCGCACCCAGGGCTGCACCATGCGTGACAAATTCCGTGCTAATTTAAAGGTTTCTATACCCGCAGCAATTCTCACCGTAGTTTGGTTAATGAGTTACGATACCAGTAATGTACCGCTGCAAATCCCTGACGCCAACTTTTGGCTGTGCCTGCCCTACTTCGCCATCATTGTACTGGCTGTAATGGGGCTTAACGTATTTGCCGTTCTTGGCCTCGGGATTGTACTGGCAGCGGCTTTTGGCATGGTCGCGGTGGACTACCAGTTAGTTAAGTTCAGTCAGGATATTTATGACGGCTTTACCAGTATGCAGGAAATCTTTTTACTGTCGCTGCTTATCGGTGGTCTTTCAGGACTCATTCGGCAGCAGGGCGGACTGGCTTTTCTGGCCCGTTTTGTCGAATCAATTGCCAGTCGCGTCAGCAAACACAAACAGCGGTCATCCGCCCTGGGTATTGCCGGTTTAACCTCCCTGACCAACCTGTGTGTTGCTAATAACACCGTCAGCATTCTGCTGGCCGGTGAAGTCAGTAAGCGGCTCGCCGTCAATGGTAATATTGCCGCTCGGCAAAGCGCCAGCCTGCTGGACATCTTTGCCTGCACAGTGCAGGGCGTATTACCTTATGGTGCTCAGGCGCTGTTGATGGGTGCCAGTTTTGGTATTTCGCCTTTGTCGGTTAGTTTAAATACAGGCTACTGCTTTATTTTGGGAGGAGTGGCGTTAGTGCTGATTATTTGGCGAAAACCATTGGAAAACCGTGAGCCGGAAGTACAGCAAGCAGCCCTTTAGGTTGCTTGCTGGTTAATTGTTAAGCAAAATTAATCGGTACTAGGTAGTTCAAGAATACCGTCAATTTCGATCTGTGCGCCTTTTGGTAGCTGTTTTACACCAATAGCAGCCCGCGCCGGGAAAGGGCTGGTGAAATGCTCGGCCATGACTTCATTCAGTACCGCAAACTCATCTAAATCGGTCAGATAAATCTGTAGCTTAACCATATCCTGAAGCTCACCGCCCGCAGCTGTGCAAACGGCTGTCAGATTCTTAAAAACTTGCTCGGCTTGTTCTCTGAAGTCCTGACTAACCAATTCCATAGTTTCCGGAACTAAAGGGATTTGGCCCGATAAGTACACTGTGGTGCCAATCTTCACTGCTTGCGAGTAGGTTCCAATAGCCGCAGGCGCTTTTTCTGTAGCAATGATAACTTTCGACATTTTTTATTTCCTCAAACGCGTAACACGCTGTACATCAGGCATCTTACGAATATGGCGAATAACATCCGCTAAGTGTTTACGATCGCGGATCGTAAGAGCCACATCAATAAAGTAAATATTGGCATCAATTTCTTCGGTCGTCAGCCCGTCAATATTACAACCTGTTGTCGCAATTGCTGAGGTCAACCTGGCCAACGCACCTTGGTTATTAACCATTTCAATACGAATCTCAGAGATAAACTCTGCCTCGGGCTTATTATCCCACTCAACCGGGAAATAACGGCCCGGCTCATCTTCATAGCCTCTGACATTTTTACACTCACTACGGTGTATCACCAGACCCTTACCGGGGCTAACGTGGGCAATAATATCATCGCCCGGAATTGGCCGGCAGCACTTAGCAAAGCTAACCAGCAAGCCTTCAGCACCCTTAATGGACAGGCTGCTTTGCGACGAAGCTTCATCTTTTAACGTCTGGATTTCGCCCAGCAGACGCTTCGCGATGGCCACCGACATCATGTTACCCAAGCCGATCTGCGTCAACAGCTCGTTTTTACTTTCGACCTTAGTTTCTTTTGCGACCCGCTCGAACTCGCTGTCAGGTATGTCTTCATAGCTCACCGGTCCCAAAGCAGAGCGCAGTAAGCGCTCACCCAGCTGCAATGCTTCGGAGCTTTGCTGTCCTTTTAGGTACTGGCGTATTTTGGTGCGCGCTTTACCTGTTACGACAAAATTCAACCAGGCAATATTCGGACGCGAACCGCTGGCCGTCTTTATTTCAACAGTCTGTCCTGTTTCCAGCGGCTTACTTAATGAATAGGTGCGGTGATTAACCCGCGCGCCAATACAGGTATTACCAACATCAGTATGCACAGCATAAGCAAAGTCGACCGCTGTAGCGCCCTGAGGTAATTCAATGATGCGGCCATTTGGACTGAAAACATAAATTTCGTCGGGAAACAGGTCTGACTTAACGCTTTCGATAAATTCAAATGAACTGCCGGCACTTTGTTGCAATTCCAATAGGCTCTGCATCCATTTTCGGGCTCTGACCTGGGCGGTCGTGCCGGCGTCATCAGTATTTTTATACAGCCAGTGTGCGGCAACTCCGCGGTCGGCCATTAAGTCCATCTCTTCGGTGCGTATCTGGATTTCTACCGGCACCCCATGAGGACCTTTTAACGAGGTATGTAGCGACTGGTAGCCATTGGATTTCGGAATTGCAATATAATCCTTAAAACGGGTTTCTATTGGCTTGTACAGATTATGCAAAACACCCAGAGCGCGATAACAGGTATCGACTGTGTCAACAATCACCCGGAAGGCGTAGACATCCATAACCTGATTAAAACGCAGCTCTTTTGACTGCATTTTATTGTAAATACTGTGCAGGAGCTTCTCTCTTCCCAATACCCGCATTTCAATATTGTTAGCCTGCAACCGCGCTTCGATTTCGCTGTGTACCCGCTCAACAAATTCGCGCCGGTTACCGCGAGCTTTTTTTACTTCAGATTCGAGCAAGCGGGCCCGCCACGGGTAAAGAGCCCAAAAGCCCAGCTGTTCCAGCTCATTTTTAATGTCATGGATACCCAGCCGATGCGCCAGGGGTGCATAAATTTCGAGGGTTTCACGTGCTATTCGGCGCCGTTTATCGGGCCGTAAATGCTGAATGGTCCGCATATTGTGTGTGCGGTCGGCCAGTTTAATCAGAATAACCCGAATATCCTGCACCATTGCCATGATCATTTTACGATAATTTTCAGCCTGGGCTTCTTCTTTAGAATCAAACTGAAGCTTATCAAGTTTTGACACGCCCTCGACCAGGTTAGCAACACTACTGCCAAATAGCTCAGTTAACTCTTCGTGGTTGGTTTCGGTATCTTCTATGACATCATGCAGTAATGCGGCCATCAGGGTTTCGTAATCCAGCCGCATTTCAGCCAATAAACTGGCAACCGCAACTGGATGGGTAATGTAGGGCTCACCGCTACTGCGTTTTTGGCTGCTATGGGCCTCGTTAGCCACTACAAAAGCTTGCTGAACTTGCTCCACCTGAGCCGCAGGTAAATACTCGCTAATTTGCGTTTTTAAGCCTTCAAATAGATACACCAGCTATCTCCGCGACAGACGCTACTAGACCAGATCGATGAGGAAACGTTATGACAGAATACGGGGAAAAAAGAAAAAAGCCAACGGCCGGCTGCCGTTGGCGGAGTTTATTTATTCGACGCCACGCAGCGCGTTAACTGTTTGCATTTCTTCAACGTCAGCGCGTTGCTGTGCTTGCTGATCTTCAGCGTCCAGCAAATCATTATTGATTAAACCCTGCTCGATTTCTCGCAGTGCAATCACGGTTGGCTTTTCATTTTTTACTTCAACCAGGGGTTCTTTGCCCTGCACTGCCAACTGGCGGGCACGACGGGATGCTAATAAAATTAAGTCAAAACGGTTACCAACGCGGTCTACAGCATCTTCAACGGTTACGCGAGCCATGGTTTACTCCCAATAAAGCCTGAGTTCTATTTTTCGAAAGGTTACAAATTATACGGAAAAGCCCGCCATTAGCCAAGCAATTCCTTCAGTGTTTCTGCATGGCAGCATTGTTGTCGCTGCATACGGCTACGCTGTGCCAGAACAATATGCTCCAGCTGTTGTAAGGTGGTTGTGAAGTCATCATTCACTAATAAGTAATCAAACTCATGATAATGCGACATTTCTGCCTGCGCTTTTGCCATACGACCGGCGATGACAGCATCGCTGTCCTGCCCGCGATCGCGCAAGCGTTGCTCTAAAACAGCAAGGCTGGGTGGAACGATAAATACGGAACGGGTGGCCGGATGATGTTCCCTGACCTGCTGAGCACCTTGCCAGTCGATGTCTAAAAACACATCAACACCTTGTTCCAGCAGTTGCTCTACGCTTTTGCGCGAGGTTCCGTAATAATTATCAAATACCCGGGCCCACTCATAAAATTCACCCGCATCGATGCGCCGTTCAAATTCCGGAATATCCATAAAATGGTAATGGACGCCCTGTTGCTCACCAGGTCGCGGAGCGCGTGTGGTAGAGGAAACCGAAACCTGCATTGAACCATCGTCGTGTTGGTTCAGCAACGCTCTGATAAGACTGGACTTACCGGCACCACTGGGTGCGGCAATGATAAAAAGGTTTCCCGATTGCGTCGCCATAAATGTTGCTGTAAAACACCCAAGTTGTGATTTATAGCAGTTAATAGTATCACGCTTAAAGGAGTTTGGTAAAAGCTCATTATTCACTATCGACGAAAAAGTCAGTACAGTAAGCTCTTTTGCTTGTAGAGGACTAATGCCCCTTGTCGCAGCTCCATACTGAATTTTATACGGACTCCCGCGCTAGTCGTCTATTCGGCTTGTTGCTATTGGTCCTGCTGGGTCTTAATTTACGCCCGTTGTTAACTTCGGTAGGCCCCTTAACCGATGAACTTATTGCCATCACCGGAGCCTCCTTCAGCAGTATCTCATTATTGACCACGCTGCCGATTTTGATGATCGGGTTGTTGGCTTTATTTGCCGGCAAGCTGACTATGGCACTGGGTTACAAGCGCGGCATCAGCCTCGGCTTAATAGTTCTTACCGGCGGATTATTAATCCGCTTTTTGCCGCCCAGCACGCTACTGCTGCTAGTGAGTGCTTTTATCGGCGGTTTTGGCATTGCACTGCTGCACATTATTATTCCTGAGCTAACAAAGCATCGTTACTTACGCCACTTGAGCCTTGTTACCGGCCTTTGGTCCGCCGCTTTAATGGGTGGTGCTGCCTTAGGCGCTGTACTGACTCCCTGGCTCGCACAGTGGCTGCCGCAGCGTTACTATGCCCTCGCCGCCTGGTCTGTGTTAGCGATTGTTACCGCTTTAATTTGGTGGTCCCCGCAAAACAGAATCCCCCCTGTGCAGGTGCCTCCCGCCAATAAGCTATTGCGCGCTCACCAGTATCCGCGCAGCTGGTTTCTTGGCTTTTACTTTGCGCTGGTTAATGCAGGTTATGCCGGCTTTATCGCCTGGATTGCGCCTTTTTATGGTGAGTTCGGCTGGTCAGCACAGCAATCCGGTAATTTGCTGGCGCTGTTCTCGCTGGTGCAGGTGGGCGGCGCGCTACTGCTGCCGGCACTTTCACGCTCCCGGGATCGCCGCCTTTGGCTGGTGATTGCGGTATTGACCCAGATGATTGGCTTTGCCGGACTAAGTTTTTGGCCGCAATTATCTCCGTGGCTATGGGCTGCACTGTGCGGCTTTGGTTTAGGAGGTGCCTTCCCTTTGTGTATTGTGATGGCATTGGATCATCTGGACAATCCGGTACAAGCAGGCCGTCTCGTATCCTTTATGCAGGGCATCGGCTTTATGTTTGCCAGCCTGATGCCGCTGCTGACAGGTTGGTTCCGGGATTTTAGCGGCGATTACTCGCTCGGCTGGCAATTGCACATTGCCGTTGGTGCCATCATTTTGCTGTGCACACTGCGCTTTAATCCAAAACACTATCCGCACGTTATCAGTTCTTCATAAAGGATAAGGATAAGTTGGTGCTTTTTAAGGAGTGCGTTATAACTTGTAGGTAAAGCGCAACGGAAACAACAGGAGTGTTTCATGGTATCTAAAAAAAATTCGTGGCATAAGGCTGTGCTGCTGCCGGTTTTTTTGCCCGCAATTTTTGTTATTAGCTTACTCATTATTGGCACCCTAAGCGCTCCTGATAAAGCAGGTGCTCTGTTTGAAGCAACCCTGGCAGCAATTACTCAGCATTTCGGCTGGTTTTACATGCTGGCCGTTGCGCTCTTCTTAATGTTTATTGTCGGTGTCGGCGTTTCCAGATGGGGACGCATTAAGCTAGGGCCGGACCACGGCCAGCCGGAATACAGTTTTATCTCCTGGTTTGCCATGCTGTTTTCCGCAGGCTACGGCATAGCTCTGCTATTTTTTGGTGTTTCTGAGCCTATACTGCACTACGCTGAACCGCCTATGGGCGCCGCAGAAACCGTGAGTTCCGCCAAACAGGCCATGCAAATTGCCTATTTTCACTGGGGCTTTCATATTTGGGCTATCTATGGCCTGGTTGGCTTAGTACTGGCTTATTTTTCTTTTCGTCACGGCCTGCCTTTGTCAATGCGTTCTACCCTTTACCCCCTGATTGGCGATAAAATTAACGGTCCGATCGGGCACACAATTGACACTTTCGCTATTCTCAGCACCATGTTTGGTATTGCCACCACCCTGGGCTTGTCGGTTATTCAGATAAACACGGGGTTAAACTACCTGTGGGAGGATATTCCCATTGGTACCACCACCCAGGTTATTGCCATTGCCCTGATAACACTGGGAGCCATTACCTCTGTGGTAGCTGGCATGGATAAGGGAATACGGCGATTATCCATTCTGAATATGGCGCTGGTGGTCATTCTCATAGTGTTTGTATTTTTTGCCGGGCCGACCATTCATATTCTAGAAACCTTTTTACAAAATACCGGCGCCTACCTAAGTGGTATTGTCGAGCGCACCTTTAATCTTCAGGCCTATAGCCGCAGTGACTGGATCGGCAACTGGACCCTGTTCATTTTTGGCTGGACCATTGCCTGGGCTCCTTTCGTCGGACTTTTTATTGCCAAAATCAGTCGCGGCCGCACCATTCGCCAGTTTGTCTTCGGGGTACTGTTGGTACCTTCCATCTTTACCTTTTTCTGGTTTGCTGTATTTGGTGATACGGCATTACACATGATCATGAACGAAGGCTATACAACATTGATCACCGAAGTACAGGATAACCAGGCCGTTGCTCTGTTTAAACTTTATGAGAACCTGCCTTTAGGTAGTATCATCAGTTTTGCCACCGTACTTTTGATTATTACCTTTTTTGTTACCTCCTCTGACTCGGGCTCGCTGGTGATTGACTCTCTGGCCTCGGGAGGTAATCCTGAGCCACCCGTATGGCAACGTATCTTTTGGGCCTCTATCGAAGGCATCGTTGCCTCCGTTTTACTTGTAGCCGGGGGACTCAATGCCCTGCAGACAGCGGCGATAACCAGTGCTCTGCCATTTGCCGTTATTATACTGATCTCTGCGATCGGTATGTGGCGAGCGCTGGTCATAGAAGGTTACCAGTACAACAGCTTAAGTGGTCGTCGCCAGTCGCACCGGCGCGGTATTAACGAAGGTCCCGAGTACTGGAAAAAACGGCTGTCGGATTTAATTGAATTTCCGGAACGTGAGCCGGTACTTGATTTTATCTATGGTGATGCAAAAAGCGCGCTAAAGAACGTTAAACAAGAACTCCGGGACAAAGACTGGCCGGCCGAGCTTAAAGAAGATCCTGATAATGACCGCATCATCCTGACCGTGGAGCGTAAAAAAGAACTGGATTTTGCTTACGAGATTCGTTTAAGAGATTACTTACTGCCGGAATACGCGCTGTCCAACGACAAGCACCGTGAAAACTACTACCGCGCGGAAGTGTTTTTACGCCAGGGCGGGCAATCATATAACTTGTTCGGATGGGAACAGACAGACATCATCAATGATGTCATTAATCAATTTGAAAATTATCTGCAATTCCGCCATAACAGCCCGGGTATATTACCCTGGAAAGTGGAAAAGCACGATGAGGATCTGCATGATATGGCAACTAAAAAATAGCCGGACTAAGCCTCCGCTGCAGACATATTACAGTGGTCGGACTGTTGCAACCTCTGTGCCTGTGAGATACTGTCAGGATCGATAAAAGGAAGCTCTCTTTAATGGAAACACCTGTGCGTTCAAACCAGCACCTGCCCGCTTTGCCTGCTATGCTGGCAAAGTCTTTACTGACGCTTAACCGCGTCGATAACAGCTGTGCAGAGAAAGACGAACTACAGCAACGCTTCGTAACCGATCCGGTTTCTAGAAGAGCACTTGCCGCTTATCAGAGCACCTTTGGTGGCTTTGTCAGCGAAATGCCATTGGCCTTTTTTTACTGTCTGGCGCAGCGCACCCACTTAGCGCAAATGCTGGATCCGCGCTTCCCCTGGCCAGCCCCGGGCCTGGTGCATGTAAATAATACATTGCAGCAGCACGCTAACATCGATCCGGCCCAGGGTTTCGAGTTACACGCTCTTGTCAAACTTCCCGCCCGTGGACCTGATGTTTCGCCACGGCGCCTGCGACCCCAATTTATTGTGACTTTTTATCAGGGAGATCAACAGGTTGTAACCTGCGAAAGCACTTACCAAGTAATGAAAGGTCAACAGCACGAACCCGGCAGAAAAAAAGCACCGTTAAAACCGTTTCAGCCACAACCCGGCTGGGTCCATCAATGTCACTGGCAGTTAGGTTCGGGCATGGGCCGTCGTTATGCACGAGTATCCGGTGACTTTAACCCAATCCACCTGCACTCAATTTGCTCACGCTGGTTTGGTTTCAAAAAGCCAATTATCCATGGCATGTATATGATGGCCCGCGCACAGGCTAAAATAGAACAGGCAAGCGGTAAGCCAGCGACCCGGATCGAGGTTAACTTTAAACGCCCGGTAGTGCTGCCTGCGCGGGTACAGTTTTGGGTTTCTGAGCAAGAGGGTCGGCACCGCTATGAAGTTCGCAGCGCCGACCACTCACAAGTGCAGCTGGATGGAGAAATCCAGCTTGAGGGCCTTTAATATTTTATCAGTTCGCCGTTTTTCATAACGAAGTCGACGTCCTGCAACTGCTTAATATCATCCAGCGGGTTTCCGTCAACCGCGATAATATCGGCGTAGTTACCCACTTTTATAGCGCCCAGTTTGTCGTTTTTCAAAATCTGAGCTGCTATCGATGTCGCCGCCTGAATCGCTTCATGTGCTGGCATACCAGCTTCAACCATATACTGGAATTCCAGCGCGTTATCACCATGAGCAGAAACACCACTATCGGTACCGAAGGCCACGTTAACACCGGCTTGATAAGCCTTAGCAAAGGTTTCCTGAATTAATGGCCCGATTTCAGCAGCTTTTGGGCGCACCACGTCCGGGAAGTAACCATCAATCTTAGCTTTTTCAGCAACAAATTTGCCTGCCAGAATGGTCGGTACTAAATAGGTTCCCTGTTCTTTCATCGCTGCAATGACTTCGTCATCCATGTAAGTGCCGTGCTCGACGGTTTTAACTCCGGCTTTTACTGCACGTAACATGCCTTCCTTGCCATGCGCATGAGCCGCGACATGGAAGTTATAGTCATCCGCTATATCAATCAGGGCTTCAAGTTCATTATTAGTGAACTGTGGGTTTTGACCGCTGGAGGCCATGCTGAGTACGCCACCCGTGGCGGTAATTTTTATAAAGTCAGCTCCTTCTTTATAGTGCTGACGGACAGCCTCTTTCGCATCTTCTTCACTATTGATGACACCATCGACAGGAGATGGGCGGCCCATTAATAAATCTTTAACGCCATTGGTTGGGTCGGCATGACCGCCGGTAGTCGCTAATGATTTGCCGGCACTGTAAATGCGTGGACCCTTAACCGTACCTGCGGCAATCGCGTCGCGTAATGCGATGGTGACATTATACGAGTCGCCCGGGTTGCGTACCGTAGTAAAACCGGCGTTTAACGTTTTCATGCCATAGCTTTGAGCAATCAGTGCAAGATCAGCAGGGCCCTGGGTAAAGCGATCCATGTAGGCATCAGGGGCTGACTCACCATCAAGGTGAACGTGCAGATCAATTAACCCAGGCAAGCACGTCATGGCGCTTAAATCAGTAATTGATGCTACGTTTGGTCGCTGGCGGGTAATTTTCGTAATTTCGCCGCCTTCCACAGCGATATAGTGCTCGCCTTTAAGATTTCCTTCTTCGCTATCAAAAACGTCACCACAATGCAGCCAGTCAGCTGCCGCAGCCTGGCTTGTCAGTAACGCAAGGCTTACCCCTAACGCTAGTTTTTTTATCATTTTGGCCTCCCAAGGCGAATTGCTTTTTTTTATTTTGATGAGTAATGCCACGCATTTTCCATTCCTGTTATGACAAGTTTTAACCCGTTGTTCAATAGCTGCGCTAATTTTTATGAATTTAAGTCAAGAATCCTGCAATAACGGTATTGCGAATTATTATCATTGCCATTATCATTACGCCCACTTAATTGCAGTACTATTTAATTTATAACCAATAAGTAGGGTACATGATGACTAGAAATTCGATTGCCTTAGCCATTATTACAGCACTCAGCAGCTCAGCAGCGGTCGCCGCTGATCCGCTTATCACACCGGATACGGATATTGAAACGCTGAAAATTGTTGGCAGCAAAGCAGATTCTCGCAGTACAGCAGGCTCCAGCGCGGTCATTGATGAAGAACAAATGCGCATAGAAGTGCCTACCGATATTAACCAGCTAATGAAAACACTACCTGGTATCTATGTCCGTGAAGAAGATGGTTACGGCTTGCGTCCTAATATAGGTGTGCGGGCCGCCTCTGCGGGCCGGGTAAGTAAAGTAACTTTATTAGAAGACGGCATCATGATGGCGCCAGCGCCCTATTCCAACCCGGCCGCTTATTACTTCCCGACGACTCTGCGAATGTCAGCAGTCGAAATTTTAAAAGGCGCGCCACTGCTACGATTTGGCCCACAAACCACCGGCGGCGTCTTAAACCTGGTATCAACGCCAATTCCAGAGCAGTTTGGCGGTGAAGTCATGACCCAATTTAGTGAGCACAGTGGTCAGGATCTGCATACTTATGTGGGTGGCACTGAAGGCCAGTTTGGTTTTTTACTGGAAACGGTTCAACGCAACAGTGACGGCTTTAAGTCGATTGATCGGTCCGAACGCGATACAGGCTTTAGCATCCAGGATTATACCGCTAAATTAAAATGGACCGGCGAGCGCAACAGCGTATTGGCCAAACTTCAGTACTCTGAAGAGGAAAGCAACGAAACCTATTTAGGACTGGCCGATGTTGACTTTAACATCAATGAAAACCGCCGTTATGGTCTATCCGAAATCGATCAAATGGATAACTCTCATAAAGGCTACAGCATCCAGTATGCCTTTCAGGCAACTGACAACCTGACACTGAGCGCAACCGGTTACTACAATGACTTTGCCCGCAACTGGTTTAAGCTGGACGGCGGTAACTCCTACGTATCAGCGGCTAACCAAGGCGACGTTGAAGCCCTGGCTATCTTGCGCGGCGAACGCGATGAAGCTGGCTTAAAGTATAAAAATAACAACCGCAGCTATGAGTCAAAAGGCCTGGAACTTAATGCGGAACTGAGTTTAGGTTCTCACCTGCTTGAAGCTGGGGTTCGCGATCACAGCGATGAAATGGATCGTTATCAGCCGGTAGCCGTTTATGACCAGGTTAATGGCAGCCTTGTTTATCAGCGCGAAATTGCCCCTTCAGGAAGTAATAACCGGTTAGAGGGAGCCGATGCGACCAGCCTTTGGCTGACTGACCAATGGCAAGCCAGTGACGCGTTAAAAGTCCATATGATGCTGCGCTACGAAGATGTCGAATCTTACCGCCAGCAATTTGCTACATCGCAACGTGGCCCTATTGAGAGCGCTCGCTCTAATGACAGCGATGAGTGGTTGCCAGGCTTATCCTTTACTTATGATGTGAATGCTAACTGGCAAGTATTGGCCGGCGTCCACAAAGGTTTTTCACCATTAGGTGGTGGCGCAAAAGCGACCCAGGAGCCTGAAACCAGTGTCAACTACGAGGCGGGACTGCGGTTTAACCAAGGCGCATTTTTTGCTGAAGCCGTTGGTTTCTACAGCGACTTTAGCGACACAACACAGCTATGCTCTATTGCAAACCCCTGTGACAATGGTTCCGAATCAGGTTCTTATGTCCTTGGCGAGTCCCGGGTAGCCGGAATCGAAATGCAGGCCAGTCATACCTTTGAAGTTGGTCAGTGGCTGATGCCGGTTGAATTAGCTTATACCTACAGCGAGGGTGAAATCAGTGCCGACAATGCCGTAACCGGCCTGCAGGACGGCGATAAGCTGACCGACATTCCGGAAAACAATTTTAGTGCTCGTATCACCCTGGATAATAATAACGGCTGGGTTAACTACGTTGTCGCTAAGTACATCGACGAAATGTGTGTTTCTGTTGGCTGCAACCGCGATAACAGCGAATTTTCACGCACTGAGTCGTTATTTGTAACGGATTTCGTCAGCCGCTACGAGCTTAATAACGATATGAGTGTCTTCTTTAAACTAGAAAACGTTTTTGACCAACAGAAGATCGTGGCCCGTTCTCCACACGGAGCTCGTCCGAACAAAGAACAGACCGCATCTTTTGGTGTTGAATACAGCTTTTAATTAACGCACCTGACACTAAGCGTTAACGGCCACCGGGGCTGTTAACGCTTAGGCCAGGCTGACCAGGTAGTCCGCTAACGCCCCCATACCGGTAGCTTTAACCCCGGCCCGTTTTTCAGCGGCCTGATTATAATTAGTATTGGTATTAACATCGTAGACAAACAACTCACCCTGCTCATCCTCGATAAATTCAACACCGGCAACATCAATAGCGTTACTGCGCAAAAAGCTTTCCAGCTTTCTAATGATCTCATGGTCATTAAAACGCTTGCTGATAATAAACTTATCTTCGACCGCACAGTTATCCGCCGGACATAATTCAAAGCCACCCTGAGTGTTGACCTGCACAGCATAGACAAACTGCTGACCAACAAACTCGGCGCGGGTAATATGCGGAGCCTTTGGCTGAATGTACTCTTGCAACAACCAGGTACCGTCCAGGGGGGTCTCAAGGGATTCGTTTTCAACAAAGTGAGTAAGTGCTTGCAATGTATCAAAGCGCTGCACTCCGAGCCCTTTACCACCCCGGTTGGGTTTTAAAATCAGCGGCCACCGATTAAAGGCTTTTGCCGCATCCAGCAGATGGTTCTCACCAACCACCGCGTGAGTTTTCGGGACCTTCAAACCTGCCTTTTCCAGCGCAGCATATTGAGACATTTTACAAATTTCCAGCGCCAACACTGAACTGCCATTGACCACCGTGCGGTTTTGCCGCTCAAGCCAGGTTAACACCAGTTTGGTCAACTCAGGGGCAAACCGATGACCGCGGGTATGTGAGGATGCGCTCATCCGGTTGTAGTAAACCGCATCATCGGGCATCTCGCTGTAAGGTACCCTACCCTCGTCTAAAAACCACTCTTTAGCCTTTACTCCATTGCGAGCGAACTCTTCCCGTAATGGTTCCAGCCATTCATCGTTCTCGTGTAGTACAACAATATCTCGCATGCAGCCCTCTGCTGGTTTATTTTTGCCAGCAATACATTACACTCGAGTCTATATTAATGATCAATTAAAGAAATCATGAAGCATATTGTTTTTGGACCCAGTGCCGCAGCGTTGGTTTTGTTTATCAGTACTCTGTTTGCCATGCCACTGACGCCGGCCTTAGCGCTAGCGGTTGTTGTCTGGGTAGCATGGTGGTGGATAAGCGAATGCATTCCGCTACCTGTTACCTCACTACTGCCCTTTATTCTGTTGCCCCTGGCCGGCGTGCTGGCTCCCGATGAAGCCGCCGTTGCCCTTGGCGATGATATCATTCTGTTGTTTATGGGCGCCTTCATGCTGGCAAAGGCTGTCGAAGCCAGTGGTGTGCATAAACGCATTGCGCTGGGCCTGGTTAGTCAAGTGGGTGCAGGCAACGGGAAAAAAGTAGTCATTGCGTTTATGCTGGCCACCGCCTTTCTGTCGATGTGGATATCGAACACCGCCAGTGTCCTGGCGTTACTTCCGGTTGCCCTCGCACTGATTGATGCCAGTGACGACAAACACTTTCAACGGGCATTACTGCTGGGGCTTGCTTATGCAGGCTCGCTGGGGGGCGTAGCAACCCTGGTCGGAACGCCTCCCAACCTGATATTTGCCTCCATTTACCAAAACATCAGCGGAGAAGAGTTCGGTTTTGCCCGCTGGATGACCGTCGGCTTACCGGTTGTTGTGCTGGGTCTGCCGATTATTGCGCTATGGCTTACCCGTCACGTTAAGCTCGACAAACCCCTTGAGCTGCCGAAAAACGAAGCGATGACGACGTACGAGAAAAGGGTGCTGATGGTTTTTTCTGTTGTCGTTGTACTTTGGATAACGCGAACCAGCCCCTTTGGCGGCTGGACCTCATTACTCGGCACCGGTAGCTTAAATGACGCTACCATAGCGCTGGCCGGGGTTATTGCCATGTTCGTGATTCCTTCCGGCCATCAGCAACGTAAAAAACTACTGGACTGGGACCTCGCGAAAGACATTCCATGGGGCATTTTACTGCTGTTTGCCGGCGGCATTTGTTTGGCTAAGGGAGTGATGCAAAGCGGTCTCGGCGATATCATTGGCGACTCCTTAACATCCCTTGGCGGATTGCCAATCTGGTTGCTCGTTTTTGTGTTGTCGGTATCGGTCTCGTTCGTTACTGAAGTAACCTCGAATACTGCCACCGCCACACTATTGATGCCTATTCTGGCGTCTACTGCCAGCGCCCTGGATTTACCCATCGAGTTATTGATGATACCAGCAGTTATCGCCTGCAGTTGTGCTTTTTGCATGCCGGTGGCAACGCCGCCGAACTCCATTGTCTTTGCCTCGGAACGGCTTTCTATTAAAGAGATGGCGCGCGAAGGTGCGATACTGAATATCCTGCTGGCTGTGGTGACGACTGTGGTGGTGATGGTTTTTGTTTAACTTATTGCCGGACATTGAGATAATAGTCACTGCGACATTAAACTGACACATTTTTTTGCTATAACCACTGGCTTGTTGTTGTCAGTTGTTTCGGAAGGCTCCATGCGATTAATTATTTGGGTAAGTTTGGCTTTACTAAGCGTTATTCTGCCGGCAAAAGCTGCTGAGCAAACGGTTGTGTTGATATCCATTGACGGTTTTCGCCACGACTACATCGAAAAACATGATGCTAAGCATATTGCTGAAATCGCTGCACAGGGCGTTCGCGCTGACGGTCTGATTCCGGTTTATCCAGCGAAAACTTTTCCGAATCATTTGTCTATTGTGACTGGCCAGTACCCGGCCAATCATGGTCTGGTCGATAATAACTTTTACGATACCGAGCGCCAGCAACAATACAGTATGGGTGACGGCGTGGAAGACAGCAGTTGGCTGACCACCTTACCTATCTGGAACCTGGCTGAATTCCAGGGCGTGAAAGCAGCGACATTTTTTTGGCCAGAATCTGAAGCCAGAATTAACGGACGCACCGCCAGCTACTACTATCATTACAGCACCCCGACACCCAACCGCCAGCGCGTCGAGCAAATCATTGACTGGCTGAAGCTACCGGCAGCTGCCAGGCCGCGCCTGGTAACCGGCTACTTTTCGGTGGTCGACCACATGGGCCATCGGTTTGGTCCTGACTCGCGCCAGGTTAAAGGCGCCGTACAGCATATTGACCAGTTAATCGGTGAGCTATGGCAACGACTGCAAACTGAAGTCGAGGTTCCTGTTAACCTTATTTTAGTGTCTGACCACGGCATGTCAGAAATCAAAGCGGCAGAAATGATTGAGCCGGACTCATTGCCTATTGATGACAAGCTGTTTAAGACGGTCAACTCCCAGACCCGCTTTTTAATTTACCCCCGCCAGGCTACAAGCGAGGCGCAAATTCAGCAATTACGCGGCACCCTGGACAGCATGGACAACAAAGCTTTTTATCTTGAAACCGAGTCACAACTGGAGAAGCTGGCTGTTAAACCAGGCCCCCGAAAGCCCGCTATCATATTAGCAACAGATGCTCCGGTGACCTTTGCTACGCGGCCAGTAGCAGAGCGTTCTGACGGTGGTACTCATGGTTATCATTCTAGCCGTGAAATGGACGGTATATTCATCACCGCCGGCCCCGCCATCAATCCGCAGGCCAGGCTCCAGCGCTTTAGTAACATCCATATTTATCCTTTTATGGCGCAACTACTGGAACTTGATTTGCTGACCGAGATTGATGGTGATGAGGACTTTTTATCACCACTTCTGAAGGCAAATTAGCCTGTCAGGTTTTCACCCTTTTTAAGATCATAGTAGTCGCAGATGGTCTGCCAGGCATCTTTTGCATTATCGACAATGGTAAACAACTTTAAATCCGCCTCGCCAATGGCGCCCTCCTCTACCAGCACCTCAAAGTTAATGAGGCGATGCCAGAACTCGGAGCCGACTAAGATAATCGGCACCGGGTCGGACTTTTGAGTCTGCACCAGGGTGAGGGTTTCAAATAATTCATCCAGAGTGCCAAACCCCCCAGGAAAGGCGACTAAAGCCCGGGCCCGCTGAAGAAAGTGCATTTTTCGGATGGCAAAGTAGTGAAACTGAAAGCAGTACTCGGGGGTAATGTAGGGGTTCGGCCGCTGTTCTTTTGGTAAGACAATATTCAGACCAATACTCTTACCGCCGGCGTCCATAGCGCCACGATTGGCTGCCTCCATAACACCCGGACCGCCACCACTGATAATCATCAGGTTATTTTCTTCATGCTGCAGGTTATATTCAGTAGCGATACGCCCAAAATCCATCGCTTGTTGATAATAGCGACTGTTTTTTAACGCCCGTTGCGCTCTTTTCAGATTACCCTTTAAGCTGTCATCGTCCGGTGCCTCAGCAAGTGCCTGCTCTGCTATTCGTTTATCATGCTGTGCCTGCTCAGGTGACAAAAAACGAGCACTACCGAACACAACAATCGTTGCTTCCACCTGATTTTTCACCAGCTTCAGCTCCGGCTTTAAATACTCTAGCTGCAACCTGACTGCACGCAAATCGTCCTGCAACAAAAAATCAGGATCGGCGAAAGAAAGTTTATACGCGTCCTGATCCTCGATTTTGGCAATCGCCGCATCCGATTGTTTTGCGGACCTCAGCCGGCGTCTGTGCAACTCTTCATTTTCTGTCATAACATCCTCGAATCGCTAAAATTTTTTACTTTAATGTCGATAATCATAAGGCTAGTTTTACATAAAAACTTCGCGTATCGTTAACGTGTTCAAAATTTTATAACTTCAGGTGGCGCTAATGTTTTTAACGCAGGGAAGAGTAAAAGCTTTATTAGAGTCTTATAGTCAGGGCCAAATCAGTGCTGATGAAGCGCCGGACTGGATGCAACCGTTATTTAAAACCAGCGATGACTCTTCTGCCACTTTGTTCTCAGTTGCTGACACCAGTATCGACTCTATCCGCAACGTTGTTCGCTTTGGCCGTGAAGGCCTGACCTTCCATGAGCAAATTAGCCACTTGCAGTCCGACTCAGAACAACTGGCTACCGCCGTCGAAGAGATGTCCTCCTCAGCAACCCAGGTCGCAGGCTATGCCGAACAAGTTTTGTCGGCCGCAGAGAGTTCGGCCAAAGATGCCGACACCGGACTAAAAAAACTCAAAGATCTTGTCAGTCACATGAGCGATGTTGAGTCCTCTATTTCAAAGGTAACCGAACATACCCGCGCCTTTGTTAGCCAGACCGAGCGTATCACGCACCTGACGCAAACGGTTAACGAAATAGCCGATCAAACCAACTTGCTGGCATTAAACGCCGCTATCGAAGCGGCCCGTGCGGGTGATGCCGGTCGCGGCTTTTCAGTTGTCGCTGATGCCGTACGCGAACTGGCCAACCGCAGCTCCGAGGCTGCAACCGAAATTGATACCATTGTAAACGGGGTGGTTAAAGGCGCACGGGATATTGAATCAGTTATCGAGAGCAGTAATGATGCCCTGGCTGAATCGCGCGAAGAGCGGGAGCAGGTTTGTGATGTATTAGAGCGCGCTAAAAATTCCGCCGAAGAGAACCTATCTGCCTCTACCGAAGTTTCTTCTGCAACCCGCGAGCAGTCAAATGTGGCCAGTGATATGGCAAAACGGCTGCAGCATGTTTCTGACTCCGTTAAAGCCGCCAATCGCTCATTTGACGACATTTCCAAGGTCATGCGGCAGTTACGTGAAAATCAGTTGTCCACCTTGCATGCCCTACCCGACGATAAACCCGAAATGCTGCTGCGTTTAGCTAAGTCCGATCACATTGTTTGGGTAGACAAGGTCATTCGCTTCTCTCTGTTTGGCCAGACCTCATTGACCGAAGCCGAACTAAAAGACCATACTCAATGTCGCCTCGGAAAGTTTCTGGATTCTAATGTCGGCCAGCAATTGCTCGCTGATAAGGCTCATTTTGATGAGCTTTACAACAAAGTGCATCCGAAAGTCCATAAATTGGGCCGTGATATTTTTGCCAAGGCAAAACAAGGAGCAAGCGAGGAACAATTAGAGCCAATGATCGAAGAGTTGATTGCCACTTCTGATCGTGTTGTTGGTCTGCTGGATGAATTTATCAATTAATCATTAGTGCTTTTACAGGAGTTAGCAGTGAGTGAACAACTGGATCGGTCCTTCAAGACATTAAAACAGACAATACCGCTGCTACTAAAGCACAGAATACCTGCAATACCGACTAACTACGCGCTTTGGTATACCTACGTCGATAAAGCCAATAGTGCTTTGAATGAAGAAATCGAGCAAGCTCTGGCAGAAGGACGGCCGTTTTCCACTATTTACACCAAAGAGCTCTATCGAAAGCACCTGGCGGAAAAAGAAGAACTGAACAGCTGGCAACTGCGGCAGAACGTTGAGGCGATGTTAATTGAGCTGTCCCAGTCAGTTTCTGATACCAAAACCAACACCCAGGGCTTTAAGTCTACGATGGATAACTGTCTTAATGATCTTAGCAAAGTCGAAAAAGAAGGCTGGTCGATGGATGAGGTTATGCAACTTGTTCGTACCTTAGTTCAGGAAGGCCAGTTGATACGCAACTCAACTCTCGATTTTTCCTCATCCTTACAAAAAGCTGAACAGGAAGTTGCCCAACTTCGCAAAGAGCTCGAAAAGACTAAGCATGATGCCTTTTATGATGCCCTGACGGATTTATACAACCGCCGTTATCTGGATCAGGAGATTCGCTCGGTAACAACCCGGCAAAAAGCCTGTCTGATTATGTTGGACGTTGACCATTTTAAAGAATTTAATGACGAATATGGCCACCAAATGGGAGACCGGGTGCTTAAAGCTATTGCTAAAAAACTGAAAGAAAAATGTCAGCAAAACACCATTCCGTTTCGCTTTGGTGGTGAAGAGTTTGCTATTTTAATGCGCGGGGTAACTTTACAACAGGCGATTCATAAGGCCGAGCTTTTACGCCAGGCCCTGGAAAAAATTACCGTTTCAGATCGCCGCTCCAACCAGCGTATTAAAGACATTACGGCCTCTTTTGGCGTAGCCTGCTATCAAGACGGAACCGATCCGTCAGACATGCTCGAAGTGGCTGATCAGCAGCTTTATCAGGCAAAACGCCTGGGCCGCAATCGTGTAATGCCTATCCGCAGTTAACATGCGCGAGCGGCTGGCTTTACCCTTAATAATTTTCTGCCAACTACTGGGAACCTCGCTTTGGTTTAGCGTCAACGGAGTCTGGCTACCTCTGGCTCATGAAAAGCAGCTTAGCGAAGCCGATTTAGGCGCATTTACTCTGGCTGTGCAGCTGGGCTTTATCGTCGGAACTCTGACGCTGGCTTTAACCGGTATGGCTGATCGCTACCGCGCCAGCCGCATTTTTTTATGGGCCTGCCTGTGCGGCGGCCTGTTCAATGCATTATTTACCTTCGGCATCGAGTACGGACGTTTGGCTGATGCACTGCGCTTTTTGACCGGCTTAAGCCTTGCGGGTATCTACCCCATGGGCATGAAACTGGTTATAAGCTGGGTTCCCCGCTACGCAGGCACCGCATTATCCTGGCTATTAGCAATGCTCACGCTCGGGACTGCTTTGCCACACTCAATGCGTGGCCTGACTTTTGACTTTAACTGGCAGCTACCCCTATACGCTTCATCGTTACTGGCTATCTGCGCGGGCTTGCTGGTCGGTTGGCTGGGTAGCGGGCCGCATTTACCGGCAACCGCTTCAAAGGCAGCGCTAAGTTCCGGCCTGACTGCCCTTAAAAATAAAAATTTCAGAGCCGTAGCGATTGGCTACTTTGGCCATTGCTGGGAACTGTACGCCTTCTGGATGCTGGTTCCTCTTTTGGCACTGCAACCAATAGTGGCCATGAACCTTTCCCTTAGTTTTCTTCCCTGGCTGGCTTTTATGATCATTGGCGTTGGCAGCCTCGGTTGCATATTCGGAGGCAAGATTAGTCAATATATCGGCGGTATCAATACCGCTCGGATCGCGCTCCTGAGTTCAGGACTTATATGTTTGCTGTACCCCTGGTTAGCACAGCTAAGCGGTTGGCTCGTCATTACAGTATTATTGCTCTGGGGTTTAACCGTTATCGCCGACTCGCCACAGTTTTCCGCACTCGCTGCTCAATATGCCCCGGCACAGGGCGTTGGCTCAGCACTAGCGGTAATGAATGCCATTGGTTTTTCGTTAACGTTGCCCGCCATAGCAATCACCAGCCACCTCTGGTCAGCACAAAATGAATGGGTTAGCTGGTGGCTGTTACCAGGGCCGGTTATTGGTATTTGGGCCATGCGCAGACTATCCTAAATTAGATTGATAAAAGGTCAGCTTAAAGGATTAATCCCATGAGTTTAAAAGTAATTAAACACCCGCTGGTACAACATAAGCTCGGACTCATACGTCAGGCCGGCATTTCTACTAAAAACTTCCGCGAACTTTCTAATGAAATTAGTACGCTGCTCACCTATGAAGCGACCAGCGATTTTGTTCTGGAGCGATGCGAAATTAGCGGCTGGAACGACGAACCCATCGAAGTTGAGCAACTTAAAGGGAAAAAAGTTACCGTTGTGCCTATTCTGCGAGCCGGTATCGGCATGCTCGATGGCGTTCTCGACTTGATCCCGGGCGCAAAAGTCAGTGTTGTCGGTCTGTACCGGGATGAAAAAACACTAAAACCAGTAAGTTATTTTGACAAGTTTGTCAGCGCCTTAGACGAACGTATCGCGATTGTTATTGACCCCATGCTGGCGACAGGCGGTAGCATGATCGCCACCTTGGATATGCTAAAGGAAAAAGGCTGTAAAGATATCCGGGTGCTGGTGTTGGTCGCTGCCCCGGAAGGGGTTGCCGCAGTACTGGATAAACACCCTGATGTACGAATTTTTAGCGCTTCACAAGATACCGAGCTTAATAGTGATGGCTATATAGTGCCTGGTCTGGGTGACGCCGGCGATAAAATTTTCGGCACCCGCTAGGACTTTTAATTCAGGCCCCGGTCGCTGGGTTCACTGGGCTAAGGTTGGCTTTGAAAAGTATTTTATGTATAAAGTAAAACACGGTAACAGTCAGCCCATTTATGAGCGCTTCGGTTTACGGATGATGGGCTTACAACGCCTTAAGTCTGAGCAACACGAAGAGCATGACTCTTAAGGAACAATAATGCGTTACTTGCTAATAAGTTTTATGCTGTGTTTTAGCGCCCTCAGTTTTGCTGATGCGCACAAAGAAGAAGGCAGCAAAAAGGCGATAACTGACTTTTTATATGGCGCCAGCATCAACGACCCCGCAGCTCATGATAGATTCTGGGCAGAGGAACTCACTTATACCAGTTCCAGTGGTAATCGTTTTGGCAAAGAACATCTGATGAATAACCTAAGTGATGCCGAACCTAAAGCTCCGGAAAATGTTTCTGTCTGGTATAGCGCCGAAGATTTTGAGGTTAAGACCTTTGCTGAAACGGTCGTGGTTAATTTCACGCTTGTTGCTGAAGAGGAGGGCGAGGTA
Organism: Idiomarina seosinensis; assembly: GCF_044797955.1. Taxonomy (GTDB): domain Bacteria; phylum Pseudomonadota; class Gammaproteobacteria; order Enterobacterales; family Alteromonadaceae; genus Idiomarina; species Idiomarina seosinensis_A. The sequence continues at coordinate 2,336,677 of NZ_CP085211.1, forward strand.
ACCCAGTATTACTATAATACCGGCGTTCTAATCGAGCGGGACGGCCGCTTCCAGGCAGTTAACTGGAATGCGACCCAAATTCCCGAGTAACAGCGTCAGTCTTTTGGACTTAAATCACCGTGTAGAAATTTACACACAAAAACGACTTTTCCGTAACGCTCATAAGACCATTTGATGCAGCGCTGTAAAGCCTGCATTACTTGATCGTAGTCACCGAAAACCTGCGTGCTCAAGGTGTTACTGATCACCTTAATATCCGGTGTTTCATTAAGTTGTTCGATAAACTCTTTAATCGGCTCAATATAATTATCGGCAAGTGGGTACTTACTGATTTCAACCGTTAATTGCATTGTCATAACTCCTGTTTTTTTACAACGTCCAATAAAGGAATTTTAGATGGCCCGTGCTCATGCCTTACATATTTTAGTAAAAACAAAAAGCGAAGCCGAAGCGCTGCAAAAGCAGTTAGCTAACGGCGCAAAATTTGCCGAGCTAGCGCGCCAGCATTCACTTTGCCCCTCAGGTAAAAAAGGCGGTGACCTTGGCGAATTTAAACGGGGCGAGATGGTGCCAGCGTTTGATAAAGTCGTTTTTGGCAAACCAACGTTAGAAGTTCACGGTCCCGTCAAAACCGCTTTTGGCTGGCACCTGATTAAAACGTTATCGAGAGGTTAATCAAGCGCCGGCCAGGCTAACTTACTGAGCGGTATAGCCACCGTCGATTAATAATTCAGTACCGGTTACGAACTTCGACTCATCGGACGCCAGATAGACAACGCCATGGGCAATATCCTCGGACTCGCCCACATGCCCAACCGGATGGCGGCTATCCAGCTGTTTGCGGAATTCATCAACCCCGCCGGGGGAATCTTTACCTAACTGCTCTACCAGCGGCGTCCAGATAAAACCGGGGTGGACTGAATTAACCCGGATCTTGTCTTTTGCATAGAGCAAGGCGTCGTTTTTACTCATTAACCTGACGGCGCCCTTAGAGGCATGATACGGCGGTAAATCAGCCGCACCAATCATTCCGTAAATGGAAGATAAGTTAATAATGCTGCCGGCGCCGGCCTCTTTCATTGCCGGAATAGCATGTTTAGTGCAAAAGAAAACCCCGTTCACGTTCACATTAATGACGTTATCCCATTCCTCTTTAGTAATTTCATGTGTCGGCTTGTTAACCCCGGCAATACCGGCATTATTAACCAGAATATCAATCGACCCGAACTGGTTTTTAATCTCTGAAAAGGCACTGCTGACATTGTCCTCATCGGCTGTGTCGATATGCCAGTAGTCAGCGGTGCCACCATTAGCTTTAATCTCTTCGACTACTTTCCTGCCATCTTCGTCGGCGATATCCGTGACGGCAACCTTAGCGCCCTCTTTAGCCAGCCCTAAACAGATGGCACGGCCAATACCCAGGGCGCCACCGGTAACAATCGCTACTTTATCTTCAACTCGTTTCATTTCGGTCTCCTTTTGTCACCTCTATTGATGGTTAAAGTATGGCCGATAACGGACTAGTTTACCAACCAGATACCCACAGCACTAAGCAGGGGGAATAAGTGGACAAAAGCGACGTTCAGACCGAGTAGCCGATGGTCACTTTCAACCCTAGCCGGCTGTTTTAGAACCCCCCTTAGCAAAGGCCCTAATAGGATAATAGCAGGTAAGCCCAGCAGGGCTCCCGCTGATAACCACTCAGTAAAAACAGCCAGAGGTACTAATAAAAAGGCGGCCAAGTGAAACAAAACAAAAAGCTTTGCACTAGCAGAAACACCGTAGGCTATGGGGAAATGCCGACGCCCGACCTGCTGATCAGCGTATATATCCGGAAACTGATTTAGTAATAATAAATTAATTACTAACAAGGCCATTACGATAGCCATAACCCAGGCAGCAGCAGTCAGCTGGCCGTTAAAAACCCATGCTGCGCCTAAAGTCATACAAAGCCCGAACCCTACCCCGGGAGCGATCAGGCAAAGCCAGGGCGAGCGGTTAAGATATTGCGTGTAGGTAAAAATAACCAGGACGCCAATAATACCCGGGATTAAGAGCGCCCATCCATGCATCCAGGCCAGCCATAACCCGCTGGAAATGGTTAGCAGTAGGCTGGTGACAGCCATGGTAAGAGCAGCGTTCGCCAGGGAGGGGGCTTTCACCAGTGTACCGCTTCCGCCACTAAATGGTGTTGGTGTGGTGTTTAAATCAAGGCCGGATTTAAAATCAAAGTATTCGTTAAAGGCGTTAACACTGATATGCCCGGCCAGGCCCAGCACGGTAACCAGCAACAGGTCGAGAGCGGCTACTTGCGCACCCCGGGCATGGCTTATCGCATAAGCGACCCAAATGCAGAGCAGAGTTAACGTTAAAAATTTGGGTCGGCTGACGCCAATAAGCTGTCGCATAAAGAAGCCCGCCAACTAAGTTGACGGGCTTCGGGCAAACTTTGCCGCAGCCTTGCTCTTATGCTGCTTTCTTCTCATTAATGTACTCGTCAATAAATTGCTCAAGGATATTCAGCGGAACCGGTCCACTGCCCAGCACAACATCGTGGAATTCGCGAATGTCAAAAGCGTCACCTAACTCGTCTTTTGCTTTTTCCCGCAGTTCCAGGATCTTAATCATACCAATTTTATAAGCGGTTGCCTGGCTTGGCATGACAATATGACGCTCGACCATCTTAACCGCGTCAGCACGGGCATTTGGTGTATTGGTAACGTAAAAATCAATACCCTCTTCGCGAGTCCATTTTTTGTCGTGGATACCCGTATCAACAACCAGGCGAACGGCACGCCACAATTCCATGGCTAGGCGACCAAAGTCCGAGTACGGGTCTTTATACAGGCCGATTTCTTTTGGCAGCAACTCGGTATAAAGCCCCCAACCCTCAGTATAGGCAGTATAGCGTCCGAACTTCCTGAAGCTTGGGATACCCTCAAGCTCCTGCGCCATCGCAATTTGCATATGGTGTCCGGGAATACCTTCATGATAAGCCAGTGCTTCCATTTGATAGGTTGGCATTGAGGCCATGTCGTAAAGGTTTGCGTAGTAGGTTCCGGGCCGTGAACCGTCCATTGACGGCTGTTGATAAAACGCCTTGCCCGCCGATTTCTCACGGAACGGTTCTACCGCTTTAACAATCAAGTCAGCTTTTGGCTTATTCAGAAAAAGCTCATCAAGACGTCCGCGCATATTATCAATGTAGGCCGTTGCCTCGTCCATGTAGCGCTTGCGACCTTCATCCGTTGCCGGATAGATAAAGTCTTCATTGTTACGCATGTAGACGAAGAATTCTTTCAGAGTGCCCTCGTAACCGACTTTTTCCATGATTACACGCATTTCGTCATGGATGCGGGCAACTTCGTTCAGGCCAATTTGATGAATTTCATCTGAGGTTAAGTCGGTTGTAGTGGTGCGTTTTAAGGCATTGTTATAAAACGCCTCGCCGTCCGGAAACTTCCAAACACCGTCTTTTGTGTCGGCTTGTTCGGCCAGGTCTTTAACAGCACCAACAAGGTTTTCGTAGGCCGGCTGCACCGACTCGAGCATGGCCTGCTCAGCGGCTCCCATCAGATCGTCGTGTTGATCTTCGCTAATATCCAGTGTCTCAATTTTTTTCGAAAAATCAGCCCACAGCGCACTGGGTTCTCCATCGTCAAACGGCGCACCCGCAATAATATTTTCGCTGTCATTAATCACGTAAGGATAAACAAATTTTGGTGCAATGATGCCTTTCTCAGCCCGAATTTTTAGATTTTCGGCAAGTTGTTCAAATAGCTCAGGCAGACCATTTAAGCGGGCAATATAATCTTCGGCATCATCAACCTCGCTGATCCCATGTTGGTTTATCAAAAGCGATGCAACACTAGAGTGCATGCCGAACATCTGATTAACCGGATAGTTATAATGACGCCATTTATAATCAGCAATATCGTTTTCCAGTTGCTGCTTCATTAGTAGCCAGCTAACCCGCGTTTGATGGTTCAGCTTGGACTCGTCAATTGCCAATACGCGTTCCAGCTGCTCTTTCTGAAAGGCCAAATCTTCTTCTGCCCGCTGCTCAGAAATGTCATCCCATTTGTCCTGATCCTGCTTAATACCCAGGTAAGACTGATACATCGGGCTACGCATGACCGTTTTTGTGAAAATATCTTCAAACAGCTCATTGGCTTTTTCAGATTCACTTTGTTCCATTTGCTGCTCAGCAGCTTCAGGTGCCGCAGTCTGCATCTCCGCAGTAGAGGTCTCTGTTTCGGTGGTTGTTGTTTCATTTTTAGGTGCATCAGAGCATGCACTCGTTAATAACACCAGCGAAACAGCCAGCGCGATACGTTTATATTCAAACATTGTTGTTCTCCTTTAAGTTTATATACTTAATATCGGTTGTGACCCCGAATGTCAATGCAGCCGCGATGGCAGGGGCAATTGTTCAGGCCGATGTCGACGCAGCGCCTGTTTGACCCATTTAATCAACGGGTTATACTGATTTTATCCGATGTTTTTGGAGGGATACTTGTTTAACCCGGATAGCTGGACATTATTTCAGGGACTGGCCGTCTTTTCACTGTGCGCTTTGGTCATTGGTGTTGCCGGTACCCGTATAACCCGGGTTGCTGACCAGTTAGCAGATCGCACCGGCCTGGGCGAAGCAACCGTAGGTGCCGTATTACTGGGAGGCGCTACGTCACTGGGGGGATCCGTGATGTCAGTCACTGCCGCCTGGAACGGAAACGCCGATCTGGCCGTCAGTAACGCCCTGGGGGGCATCGCCGTACAGACTTTCTTTTTGGCCGTAGCCGACATGGTCTATCGCCGCGCTAATCTGGAGCACGCAGCAGCCTCTGTACCCAATATGATGCAGAATGCCCTGCTAATTTTTTTACTGGGGCTAATCCTAATGGCACCTCTGCTACCGGATTTCACCCTGTTAAGTATACACCCGGTAACTCCACTATTGTTTTGTGTGTATGTTTACGGTATTCATTTGGTGCATAAATCCCACAATAAGCCCATGTGGGCGCCGACTAAAACCAGTGAGACCCGCAAAGACATCTCCGCAGACGTCGGTACTCTGCCCTCGCTGGCAAGGCTAAGTACAGAGTTTTTTGCTCTTTTTGTCGTACTCGGGATCGCCGGCTTTATGCTAGAGCCCTCAGCAACCGCTATTATCAGTGAAACAGGCCTTACCCAAACTATCGTCGGGGTCATGCTGACCGCCATCAGCACGTCAATTCCGGAGCTGGTTACATCGGTCGCTGCAGTTCGCCGGGGCGCCTTAACCCTAGCAGTCGGCGGCATCATCGGCGGCAATGCCTTTGATACCCTGTTCACCGCAGCATCGGATATTGCTTATCGTGATGGTTCCATTTATCACACGATGGACGACTCTACCCTGTTCTGGGTCTGCCTCACTCTGCTGATGTCTGCCGTTCTGATGATGGGACTGATCCGGCGCGAGCGCGAAGGCCCGGGCCGGATTGGCTTAGAAAGCGTCATTAATATTGTGCTGTATATTGGCGGTGCTATGCTGCTACTGAACAACATGTAACTATAGAACTTTATAAACTGACAGGTTCTACCCCGCTCCTACGGACAGCTTAAAACGTTTGTTAGCTTCCTTTCTTTAAACGCTACTCTGCATCACATCCTTGGATTGTGAAACCGCTCGATACTCATGCTTCCCAACAAGTCATTATTCTTTAAGCCGCGTTGATAATGACCGCTGGTAAATTGCGTTTCGCGATCTGACTGCAATATTGTCTGGATCGACTCAGAACGCTGCAGCCTAGAGCAAAAAATCACGATCTCTATAGGCACATTATGTTTCTTTTTGGATGTGCCCGTAGAGTCTGGGTAGAACGCAATTTTAAAATTATAGGTGCGTAATAACAGGCGTATTGATAGTTCATTACTTTTTATACTTTTTATAATTATTGATTGCATAAACGTAAATCGGCAACATCCATGCCAAGTAAAAAAGAAATGTAGTTTTTAGAAAAAACTGATTGCTAAGGAACGACCATGAGGTGTCATGTTTCTAAACACACCTATCATCAGGATCAATTGAGTTATAGAGCTTTACATAGCTACGTCAAAGCACTTGTGCTTGGCTTTGCGCTGCTAACGATGAATGCGGCAAGTGCGCAAGAAGAAACCGATAGTGACGTTGTCGATACCTACGTAGGCATTGAGTCTCCATTTCGCGTTATCTGCACAAGTGTCAATTTTGGTGTTTGGTTTGTGCCCCTAGGTGATCGCGGTGGCGAATCTGTGGTCGATTTGTTTATTCAATCAGGTACGACCGATACCGACACTCAAGTGACGGGTGCGGGTGGCGACCGTTTAGCTGTTATTGCTGATCAGGGCTACGACTCCCCGCTTGCCGGCGTCTGTAATGTGCGTGGCTCATTAGCCGACAACGCAAGCACCATCACCATCAGTTTCGAAGGCACTACAAACCAAAGTATTCAAATGACACCAAGTAGCCACATTTTTGCGCAAGATTTGGCTGCTGCAGGAACAGGGGCCGCCATGGTCGCCAACTTAACTGCTCCAGAGGCAGGCCGAACGAGCGTACAGATTACCGATGGTGAGGCTGTATTCAGAGTCGTGGGTACGTTGACGATACCCAACAACATCACCCGCGATAATTACGGCGCTTATCGGGGCGCCACCAAAGCCACCATCATTGTTGATGACGGAATTTAAAAAATTTGAAATGCGCTGCTGAGAGATACAGGAGCGCATTTTGCCAAGAATTTGCCGCGATTGTTGATGACGACCGCGGCAATATGAAAGGTTCGCGGGCCCCTAATGGCTTTCGTCGAGCTGATTTAAAACTAGAGGGGATTATCCTATGAAATTTTCAAAAAAACTTACCACGCTTGCAACCATCGTTGCCGCTGGTTTTGCAACCAATGCAGCTGCTGAAACGGCTACCGATACCATTGATGTATATGCAGGTTTAGCTCCAGCATTAGAACTAACGTGCAATAGCGTAAAATTCGGTGTATGGCGCGTGCCAGTTCGCTCTTCAGGGGGCGTAACAACTATTAATCTAAATGATGATGGTAGCTCAAACGCTACCACTACGACGGCAACCAACACCGACAAAGTGGCACTGAAGACCGATACAGACTCACAGCCAGAATTAGGTCAATGTTCTTTTACAGGATCTTCAGCCCCTGAGTCTGCAACTGGTATGGCAATATCATTTGCTACAAGTAGTTCTGCAGCAGGTACGGCGAGTGCGGGAGCTGTTGCTGATGGAACTATGATTGCGGCACCAAACAATGAATACGCGGACATAGATGGGGCTAGCACACCGGCAGCTCTTGTGTACGATCTAAGCTTTCCAACAACAACAGCCATCGCGTCCGACGGAACCGGTTCTTTCGTCATTGAAGGTGTATTAACCATTCCAGAAACGATAGCAATAGCAAACTACGGTGCGTACAAACAAGATGGAACGATTACCGTTACCATCGATGATACTGGTAATTAATTACGCGGCTAATTCTTGTGAAATAATTGAAAATCATCATATGGATGCCACTTCGGTGGCTCCATTTTTTTAAAGGATTTACCGTTCACGTCGAGCGGCAGGTTTTCTAGGAATAATATTAAAGGCAGCGGGAGAATCTCATGCCAAAGAATCTTAAAATAGTAGCTTTAGCGATGTGCCTAGTAGGTTTTTCGTCATCTACAATGGCCGAAACCGCCACAGATACCATTGATGTTTATGCCGGTTTAGCGCCTGCATTAGAACTTACATGCAGCGATGTTAATTTTGGTGTTTGGCGAGTTAAGCAAGGTAACACAGGGTTTAAAGTTGTTCTTGCTACTGATTCGACCTTTTCGGTCACAGGCACCGGTACCGGCGACGCAGCGAAAAGTGAAAACTTCCCAGACCCGGTTGCGGGGTCATGCACAGCAACGGGCTCTGCAGCAGCCGATGCTTCTACAGGTACTGCTAGTATCACTGGGGATATAGGAGAAACGTTAAAGGCTGTATCAGCTGGCACAACAAATTACTTTGACGGCCAGCAGATTGGGGTTCCAACAGGAAGTAAAGTGTTAAATTACACTTTGGATTTAAGTTCCACTAGCCCAGTAATTACAAGTGGGACAGCTACTTTCACTATTGGCGGTGAAGTAGATATTCCTGCCGACATAGTCGCAGCTGATCATGGCGGTTATGTGTCATCCGCAATTCACACTGTTACATTTAATGACAATGTAGGTAACTGATACCTAAAAAGTGTTCTTGGCGCAACTAAGGTGGCGCCATTTTAAACAATCTCCCGTTCAACTTTAGCGGTGAATTGTTTAAAAATAATCTTCAAGGCAGCGGGAGAATATCATGCCAAAGAATCTTAAAATAGTAGCTTTAGCGATGTGCCTAGTAGGTTTTTCGTCATCTACAATGGCCGAAACCGCCACAGATACCATTGATGTTTATGCCGGTTTAGCGCCTGCGCTCGAATTAAGTTGCACCGACGTTCACTTTGGAGTGTGGCGTGTACCTACGGGAGATCGTGGGTCTGTAACAACCGTCACGCTTACAGCGGGAGCATTTTCTAACGGCGCATTCGCCACAACTGAGAGCGCTTCGGGTGGTGGTGACAGAGTTTCATTGAGCCAAAGCAGTGACTTCAATGAGTCTCAAGTTGGCACCTGTAGTGTGACGGGTTCGACTGCTGCTGAAAATGCTACCGGTAGCGCCAGCCTTTTAAATGAAGATACCGGTCAGGTATTTGGGAGTCTCGTAGCAATCACATCTTCTGGCGATTATTCGTTCGGCACTATTGGTACGCCATTAAACACTGAAGCATCGATGTTTTATACCCTCGAGTTGAGCGACCGTGCACCTACGATTGATGCAAATGGCGAGGCACGCTTTGCTGTTGTAGGCGAATTTACAATACCGCAAACCATCGATGCTGATTGGTATGGCGGTTATAAGTCAAACGGTTCGGAAACTGTTCAGTTTGACGATGCTCCACAATAAATTAAGTTGACTGAGCGGTAAAGTTAAAATGGCGGCCACTGCGGTGGCGCCATTCTTAAAACAACCCAGTTGAGCGAGATACCATGGCTTCAAACATAAAAAATAGTGCGTTAGCAGCCCTCGTTCCTGTTGCTTTGATAATGATGAGCTTTTCTGGCAAAGCAGCCGCGGAAACCGCAACAGATGATGTGCAGGTCTATGCGGGTTTAAGTGCTGTTTTAAAAATAGAGTGTACAGATCTAAATTTTGGTGTGTGGCGAGTTCCACTGAGAGGAACGGACTATTCAGCTTCTGCATATGTAGAGCTTGAAGCTATGCGTTTTAATGCGGACGAAGATCGTTTCACTACTATATTGGATGTACCCAGATATTCCGATCTTATAGCGCTTACCAGTGAAAGTGCTGCACCGCAGGTTGCCGGGTGCATAGTAAGTGGCTCAGATGCAGTAGACGGCACCGAGGGAACTGTATCAATGCCAGGTGCCTACTTCGCTTCCGGAACCACTGTATTACAAATTGTCGACTATATGACACCCATTACTTCAAAAGAGGAATATGTGTTCGGTGATATTGGTGTGCCTTCAAATCGCGATCAGACTATTCCAGTTACAGTAAAAATTTATGATGACTTGGATTATCGAAACCAAGTGATAAGAGGCGGTATAACTCGATTTGCGGTCGGCGGCCGCTTAACTTTGCGGACGTGGAATGAGCCTGGTGATTTCGGTGGCTACAAGTTAGCGAACCCAGTGGCAATTACTTTTGATGATAATGTTGGCGATTAAGGCATGGGTTATGAGTAAAGTACGAAAAGTAAAAAAAGTGCGATTAAATCTTTTACCTGCTTGTATTGGAATGTTTTTTGCGATGCTGCCTGTTGCCGCTCAGGCGCAGCAATCGGGCGTTTCGGTAGCGCTTTCCGATAATCTGATCGTATTAGAACAGCGCAGCCGTTCAGGGACGATTGAGTTGGTTAATTTGGCCTCGGATCCAACTGAGTTTCGGATCTCGATTTTGGGTGTTACAGATTCAGAAGTTGACGGTAGTGATTTGATTCGCTGGGCACCCCAGCGAGCCTTGGCGCCGGCAAATAGAACCTTGCCGTTTCGGGTATCCGCGCGGCCACCAGGCGATTTGCCTGCAGGAGAGTATCTGATCCGTGTTGGGGTGACCGCTGAGGTGCAAGCTCCGCCGCCGATCCCACGTGACGATGATGACACAGAAGAGCCGGAAGCTGCTATTGCGGTGGTGGTGCCGATTGTGCCCACGCTTCCGGTCACTGTGTATTACCGCCATGGCATTGAAACACCTATGGTGGACGCGAAACCTTTGGTGGAAACGCCCGATGATGAAAAATTTATTGGCTATTTTCCTGTGGTCAAACAGCAACCGAATTACAGCTTTGTTGGTACGGTTCAAGTGATTGAGAAAACCACCGGTACCTTAATTAACCGTGGCCGTTTACACCTTCGTCAAAGTACCGAACAGTCGAATGTGCGCATGCCCAGAGGTGAGCAAAACATGATCGAGAACGGCGTTTACTGCTTGCAAATTTGGGATCATTGGCCGGGTGAAGGCGCCCCTACCAAAGAAGTGTGCAGTGGCTAATGTTAGTTCTCAAACCGTCGGTATTGCGATTTTCTTGTTGTGTGCGGCAGTTTCGGTTGCAGCGCATGCCAGCACTGGGGGAAAGCTAGAGAGCGAGCTAAAAACTGTCGAGCATGCAGCGACAAGTTGGTATTCCACCATTGCTGTGCTCGTGTTTAATGGCCGCGAAGCTGCCGACTATGTTGACATTGCAGTGGGTGATGATGGCCGACTGTTAATACCGTTTGAAGAAATTATTCGGCTCGGTGAAGCGGAAGTGCATCGTCTTGGCGAGTCGGAATGGGAATTTAAAGTACCGAGTTTAGGATCCAGTCTATGGATAGACGTTGAGACTAAACGCATCCGCATCAACGGTGAAGATAGGACGCTTCCCGCTGATGCGATCGACGTGGTATTCGACACGCTGCTAATTGATAAGCAGTTACTTGAAGAAAGCTTTGGATTAGCGATGGACTACGATGAGTTAGGTATGTTGCTGACGGTTAACACAACTCGGCCGTGGCCGCTGGATTTGCGCTTAGCGCGTGAAATGCGCTGGCGTCGATTAGGTGTGGAAGCGCCGAAAGGTCCTCCAGCCGTTGTGTACGACATGCCCTACCTGGCGATGGGTGCTCCGCAAATCAACGTTGCAGCGAGTTACAGTGACTCGGCAACCGGCGCAGCGCGTCATGACTGGCGTTTACAAGGCGTGACAGAAGCATTGTATCTAACCAATAGATTTTCACTCAGCGGCGATTTTGACCAAGGCATTAGCGCGGCGCGTCTTACTTCAGGGCGCAGTGACCCCCGTGGCAACGTGTTTGGTGTCGACAGCTTATATGAAGTCAGTATCGGTGATGTGAACGGTTTTAGTGTGCCCTTGGCTCGAGGTCCGGGGAATGGCGTCGGGGTGGTTCTGCGCGGCACTCCGTTAACCGTGCCTGATGACTTTGATGTGACTGTGGTTACCGGCGAAGCACCGCTAGGCTGGGATGCTGAATTATACGTTGCAGGGCAATTGCTGGACTTTCAGCGCATTGATAACACGGGGCAATATCGATTTGAAGACATTCCACTCGATTTTGGCGGCAATGCCATTGTGGTGAAGCTCTATGGACCCACCGGTGAAGTGGAAACGATCGATCATTCTCAGCGCGTGGGTAGTCGCTTGGCGGTCGGGGATCTGCATTGGCAAGCACACGCGGCCAAGTCCCAGCAGCAGTTGTTTGATTTTACTGATAGAGAGCGCGACCAGCCTGACGCAATTGTGAGTAGTTTTCGTGGTGAGCTTGGTCTGACTAAAAACTTGTCTGCGGGTATTAACTATGCGCGCGTTGCGGAAGTTGATGAGCAGCAAACAACCCATACTGGGGACTTCTTCGGAATCACGATGTCTCCGATGTTGGGTGATCGGGCGATTAACTTACAATACAGCGTACAAGATAGCGGCCGACAGGCTTATTCAGCGCGCTCGTCGATGCCAATTGGACCATTATCTGTCGGGCTTGGCTATGAGTATTACGATGAGGGTTTCGGGGTGTTGCAAAATGAACTCGGCGACCGCATCGAACAGCGCTATAGTGCTCGTAGTGCGTTTCCTTTGACATTTTTAGGCCTAAAAAATCAACGAGTTTCGCTGGCGTACGACGAGAGTCGTTACTTTGGTGGGCGTAGAATAGTCCGTAATCAAGTGGGTTTTGGTCATCGTTTGTTTGGTTTACAGATGAGCCACACTGCCGACCTCGTAGCTCGCTATGGAAGTGCCGGCTCGACCGCTGCGAGAACAGGTGATTATCGCTTACTGACAAGTTACAGCCGTAACTTAATGTCGCTGCGAGGAGAGATGAATTATAGCCTCCAGCCCAATGTACAGTTCCGCAATGCCAGTGTTTCTGGTACTTACCGCATCAATGACTGGCAGACGGCGACTGTTGGTGCGAGCTTTGCGCGCGGTGGCAACACGGCTTTGTACGCTTCGTATGCACAGCAATTTGACAGCTTTAATGTCAGTGTCAGCGCGAGTCACAGCGCTAATAGCTGGGGGGTTGGTTTGAATATTGCTACAAGCTTTGGTTATGTGCCAGGTTACGGCATTCGCATGCAACCCACCTTGAACTTAGAGCGTGGCATGGCGCTCGCGACAGCAACCGAGCAATTCGGTAGCCAGCCGGCAACGCCACTGGCTGGGTTGCAGATGATGGTTAATCAACGCAGCCATGAAAACAGCTCAAACGACGATGGCTATTTGGTGGTAGACGAACTGGATATTCTTTATCCAGCGCAGTTAACAGTGAACAAAAGTTCGTTACCGGATCCTTTTTTGGTACCAGTGATCCCTAAGGTCGAAATTTGGCCGCGTCCTGGGCAATCGATCCGATTACCGATCGAGCTGGTTGAGTCAAGTTTGGTCAGTGGCGTCGCATACATCGATTTTGGTGACCAGCGACAGGCTCCGCTGCGGAGGATGTTTGTTGAACTGTTAGATGAACAGGGGCGGGTGCACGCCGAGACCCTTACGATGGATGATGGTTTCTTTGAGTTTGATAGTGCGTATCCAGGACAATGGTCGGTGCGCATGAAACCTGAGCAGTCACAATTACGCACACCGGTCACCACCGACGCACGCGCATTTGAGATTGCCGAAGGGACGTTTGCAGTAAGCGATATGGATCTGCGTTTCGTTGTAGCGAGTGAAGCAGAGCTAACGGTGATAGAGCCGCGTGAAGCGCCGCCAGAACTGACTGTATTGTTCGCCTTTGACAGTGCCAATGTAGCACCGGAATATCAAGCTCAGCTAGCGACCATTGCCGATTATTTAGCACGCTACGACGGGGTGATTGCTATCGTCCACGGCCACACCGATTCACTTGGTGATGATGCTTACAATATAGAGCTATCACGTCGCCGTGCCTATGCCGTTCGTGATGTGTTAGTTAAGGGTTATGGGGTGAGTAGTGAACGCGTAGAAGTGCTGTATTCCGGTAAGGAACAAGCTGTTGCTGATGGCGATTCTGACACTGCTGATAGCCGCAACAGGAGGGTCGTGATCAGTATCGAGAGTGTCTATAGCTTCGAGGCCGCTCAGCGTACCATAGGCGCAAAAAGAGATGAAAAATAAGCAACTAGGTCGCTTTATCTGTTTGGTATTGAGCCTAATGGCTTATGTTAATGCACCGACGATAGCAAAGCCGTTACCGATCGTTCATACTCTTTGTCCTGAGATTACGACTGAGGTGGTTCACCCAATGCAATTAGGGAGCTTGCAATTGCGCTCAGGAGATACTGGCTGGGTTTATTTAGATGGTGCTGGTGAATTATTTGTGTCATCGAATATTAGTAAGAACCCGACGTTTCCAGCTTCCAATGGTTTGATTCGTTTGCGGGGGCCAGCACAGCATCGTATTCATCTTGAATTAGCGTATGCTACGGACAACCTAAGCGCAGAGAACGATAAGTTTTTGCAAGTAAATAGCATTCGATTATTTGCCAGTCAGACTACAGAAGTGCGGCACGTTGTGAATGATCAGTATGAAGTGGTCTTACCGGCCTCGCCGAACAGCGATGCTATAGAAATTGAATTACAGCTAGGTTTAGAGGCGCAGGTGAGGACAACGAACGTGCCGCAAAAGTTAACAACTTCGGTTCAGCTGCGTTGTTTAAGCGTGGCAGAGAGGTAAAAAATGAGAATAACAACAATACGGTCACGAAACTGGCTTGCATTCTTTGCTGCAGCGACGCTGTTATCTAATGCTGCACTAGCGGAAGAAGCCACCACAGACATTTCTGTCTATGCAGGTTTAGAGCCGGTGATGCAATTGAACTGCAGTTCTTTGAACTTTGGTGTATATCAAATTGCGCGTGGCGACCGTGGCATTGGCAGCAACAAGACTACGATACAAATGGCCACTGGTAGCAATCGTGATACCGGCGAGCTAGAGGCAAGGATCTCATTCATTAATCAAGGGCAAGATCAGATCGCCCTATCCGATAAACCCGAATATGATCCGCCGCAATTTGCAGTTTGTTTAGTGACCGGTTCACGAGTGAAAAGTGGTTCGTTGACAATTGCTCGTGAATCTGGATTTGGCTCTGTCAGTTTTGCTGGTGTTGCAAGCAATCAATTTGCTTTGTCACTGGGTAACCCAAAGACTGCAGCAACTGGCATCCTTGGTTATTTCACAGTGCCGACTTCTGTGCAGACCGATGCCAACGGTGAAGCGGAATTTCAGGTGGTCGGCGAGCTTGATATTCCTAATAATCTGGTTGCCGACAATTACGGCTCGTACAAAGCTGAGCCTTTAACGATTACAGTTTCAGATGGCTTATAGCCAGATGCCTAGCTTTTTTTCAACCAAGTTGTCCAGGTGGACTTCCCAGACTTCAGCTAGAATTTTATAGAAGTTTTAGTCATTAAAACTTGCATACAACTATCTCTATGCAAGTTTCTGGACGTTAACGCACTCGTGTCTAGATCATGCTGCAAGTCGTTTAAAGTCTCCTATTGCGTATTCTGCCCAAATCTGAACACCCATACTGGTTTTAAATGAACAGCAATTCCAGCCTAAAGTGAACACTTTTGAGGTCATTTCCGGAATTGGTGTTCACATAATTCCAGAATGACTTTCCCGCGTTGATAATAACCACTGGTAACCTGTCAGCTTCCTTCCAAAGAAGCAGACTCGGTTATGTCTAGAAAGAGAATATCAATGCGCAAACTTCGTGAAATTTTACGGTTGCGTCTGCATGCCGGGTTATCTATCCGGCAAGTACGAAACAGCCTAAGGATAAGCATCGGCGCCATCCAGAAAATCAGTACATTGGCAGAGCAAACCGATATCAACTGGGAGCAGGTCTGCCAGATGAATGATACGGAATTAGCCCGGCATTTTTATCCCAAAGCTGACACCCTGAATCAAACTTTTATCAACAAACCCAACAATCATCAAACTCAATATTACTCCCATCGATAAGAAAGGTAGATACTCATAAATAGCTTGGCTGAAGCTCATTTTTTGCAGAGATTTTTTTACGGCAAAAGATAGTTCTCTAAAAACATGTTAACCCTACCACTCATAGCGTTGTTTTAATTCGTTACAAAAGTTCTGCGGCAAAAACTTTTTATGCTGTAATTGACCAACTACGATTCCTGACGCTATACCGATAGCGTCAGCAAACCCACGTATATCATCGGCATAAAAGTTACGAGTTTTCACAAAGGCATTGAACTCAGCTCGCGGTATAAGCATTTCTTCGGCAAATTTATCCGCTTCTTCCTCTTTTTTGCAATCCAGTCCGTTGGTTCCTTCCAGAAACATTTCCTTTTTACCATGAAGTAAAATGTGACCGGCTTCATGAAAAAACGTGAACCAAAGGTGATCATTTGATTTATATCGTAAGCTCAACTGAATCAATGCTTTATCTTTTGTTAGCCAACGTGTAGCACCACTCACGCTCGTTTTCGGTAATGCGGGCACAAAAACTACAGCAACACCAAAATTTGCACATCTTTGTTGTAATTCAGGAACGAAGTTTTCTGGTGTCTTAGTTGTTAACTCCCGAAGGTCGGAAAGTAGTGCCTTAAAACCAGGTTTATCAAACTTATTACATTGAATCTTATGGCTTTCTAGCTCGCCTTTCCGTAACCAAGCCGATACGGCTTCAGGAAACACCTCATGCTTTTGATGCTGTCGATATGCAACCGCTAAATTTGGCCAGATATCATCCCATTGAGCCACGCTAGCAATACCGAAGAACTTAAGTACGCGGTCTAGTACCGCCATCTTATCCTTCGGCTTTTCTATCCAACCACGCTTTGCCATTTCATTCACAGGAACACGCTTAAGCCATTCCAAGTCGCGTTCTAGCTGTTTTTGCTCAGATTTTCGGGCTAATATTTCTCGATATTGAGATTCTAGGTTCAACCAATAATCAACAGGCATACCCAACACTCGCTCGAGCTTAATTGCTGTTTGCGGTGTTATCGCTGAATCCCCTCTGATAATTGAAATTAAATGCTTAGAGGTAATGCCTGTCCGATCAGAGAGCTCTTTTTGGCTCATCGCACGAAGATCTAACTCATATCCCAGAATCTCGCCCGGAGGCACCGCATAATCAGGGTGAAACTCATTTTTTACTTTAACCATGAGTATCCTCCACTCCCAGTATTTTAATTGCTGTAACGCCACCCCAATCTAGTCCGCCATCAGGCAAAGTTGGTAGTGGATCGTTGATAGGTTCAAATAACAATCGATATGGACCATCGAGATCTATCGAAATAGTTCCTTTTCTATTGCCAGTTAGCTCATGACATCGATTAGGCGGGCTATATGGCGGAGCAAATATACCTAAGTTAGGCGCAGCCGATAGCGACACCATCACCCGTCGAAGATGTTTGCTCCGATTGCTTCCGTAGGCCTTCTGCATCTCTTTATCTTTGCTGAGCTGCTTCTCGAGTTTTCTCGATTTGAATTGTATGTCCATATTTTTTTATTAACCTATTAGGTTAACTATTTTAATCATAATTAGTTTAAAAGCAAGCTTCTTAATTAAGCCCCACCCAAACCAGCGGCTCAATCACATCAGCAACCTTCTGATGCGCTTGCCGCCGCTCCTCATAGTAGTCATACCGGTCATAAATACCTTCTACGCCCTTCAGGCTATGGTTTATAGCTCGTTCGCCAACTGCGCTACTGAAGCCTAAAGCAGATACCTGGCTTCGGAAGGTTCGCCGAAGATCGTGCACAGTAAAGAACCAGGAATATGTCAACGGTAATCTAATTTTGACCCACCTAGCGGTAAAGTAAAATTGACCCACCCTTAGCGGTTTACTCGTTATTCTGCTGATTGGTTACCGGTACTATTCCGGCCGCTTTCTTCCCTCGTAATCTATAACTGTTTCCGGCAATCTGTACGATGTGCGCATGATGCAGTAACCGGTCAAGCAGTGCCGCTGTCAGGGTCTGGTCGTCAGCGAAGGCAGTTGACCATTGTGAGAACGGTAAGTTACTGGTGACAATGACGCTGCCGTGCTCGTAGCGTTTGGCAATGACATTAAAGAACAGATTCGCTTCTTCTCGGCCGAAGGGTAAATAACCGATTTCATCGATGACCAGTAGCTTGGGTGCCACAACACTGCGTTTGATGTAGCTTTCGAGCCTGTCCTGCTTTTTTGCAGTAGCGAGCTGCAACATCAAGTCGGCAGCGGTAATAAAGCGCACCTTAATGCTTTTCTGAATGGCCTGATAGGCGTAACTCAATGCCAGGTGGCTTTTCCCCACACCGCTTGGCCCGAGTAAAACGATGTTCTCTGCCCGCTCGATAAAGGCCAGACTGGTCAGTTCCTGTAGCTGCTTTTTTGGGGCCCCGGTGGCGAACTTAAAGTCGTAATCCGAGAACGATTTTATGGCCGGTAATCCGGCGAACTTGAGCAGGGTTTCCCGTGTGCGTTGCTGTCTGGCTTCCAGCTCAACATTCAGCAACTGTTCAAGGAAGTCAGCCAGTGAAGCCTCTTTACCGGCTGCTGTGTCAGCTATCGCTGACCACTCACTTGCCAGAGTGTTTAACTTCAGTGTGTCACAGGCGCTTTGTATTCGATCCATTTGCAGGTTCATGGGCGAGCCCCCAGTAACTGGTCATAAACGCTTAGCGGATGCTGGAAGCTCTCAACCGGTATCGCGGTTCGTGACGGTATTGGCCGGGTTTTATCGGACAGCGGCCTTGCCGGTAACGGCGCTAACGCCAGTTGTTCTTTAACCAACAGTACCGCTGGCTTTTGCTTTGTCGTTCCGTGTATTCTCTGATGTGCAATATCTTCGAGCCAGGGACCGATCTGAGCGTTGGCCGTTTCAACATCCAATGCCAGCCCAGCTTGCTTCAACGTCGCTGCCAGTGGAGTAATGAAACTGTTTTTCAGGTAACCGTTAAACCGTTCGACCTTACCTTTGGTTTTCTCCCGGTAAGGGCGGCAGGCTCTTAGCCTAAAACCATAATCGGACGCCAGTTCAAGCAGGTGCTTATTCCAACGGTGACGACCTTCACCATACGCGTCGCGCTCAATCATCAGGCACTTGGCATTATCAAACAGCACTTCCTTCGGCACACCACCGAAATAGTGTAGCGCTTCGCGGATGCCGGTTATCCAGTCTTCCTGCTTTTCGTGGGTGCTGAAACGAACGTACGAGCCACGACTAAAACCCAGGGTTGCGACGAACGCCTTGAGCTTAAAGCGCCCACGCTTAATGGTGGTAAAATCCACCTGCATTTGCTTTCCCGGAGCGGTTTCAAATCGGATAACCTCCTCTTCGGTCTGAGGCTTAAACTGACGGATATAGATTTTTACAATCCCTTCCTTGCCGTCGTAGCCCTGTGTTTCGATTTCACGGAACAAGACAGCGGCCGGTATCCAATAAGGCTTTGCTGCTTCAATTCGCTCCCGAAGATAGGGTTTAAAAGGGTCCAATTTTGATGGTCGCTCAGGCCTTGGCCCGTACTTGGGTGTACGGGCAATATCACGCAAATAACTGCGAACGGTGTTTCGTGCTATGCCGAGTTTGCGGCTGATAGCCCGGATACTGTGACCTTGTTGGTGTAACACATGAATATCCACTAGTGACTCCTGATTTAACATTGCATCTCAACCGCCGTTCTTTTTTTAGACTAGGCGGTCATTGTGCCTCAGGTGGGTCAATTTTAAATTGTCGTTAGTGGGTCACTTTTACATTGCCGGTGACAATAAGCAAACAGAAAGGTAGTTATCCATACAGAAGAGGTCCATATGCTTTCGGAAAATCGCAGTCGCACTTTTAACTTCATCAAGCGATAATGCACGGCCGCGTGATCTCTCCGCACCTCCAGCATCATTCGCGAGCATCGGCCAACCCCATAAATGGGTACTTACCCAAGGTCATTTCACGACGTTTGCCCTGGACAGGGTAACGATACGACCAGCAAGAATGACCGCTTTTAGGCACTACAAAGTAAGCCCTTTATTTAAAAGGGCTTTGGAAGCATCAGGAAAATATCAGACAGCGTAGAGAAAATTATTCGATGTTTTGGATCTGCTTGTTGATTTATTTCTAATTAATTATTAAATCAAATACTTAAAAATTTATCGGCGTGCTTGTTGAGTAAAACTAACCAAAAGACTCACCATGCAAGTAAAACCCAAGCTTTGTTTATCAGATTCGGTTTTCAAATCGGATACTTTGCACAATCTCCACTCGGCTCGGACAACAACTGGCGCTCATTTACTTTGATAACGCCACTTCCTTACTATCGAGTCAATTTGGCCTACGGGCATTGCCTCGTTTTGCCAGCCCTTGTCAAAATCAATAATGATCCACCACAGCCTGTTCGGATAGACCGAAATCGGTGATCGGATTAAACCGAAACGCGTGATCGGGTGGCACCGAAATCATCTCAGCGACAATTATCTTGGCCGGTTGTGTGGTTTATGCGACGCTTACGAAAGATACGCAGTAAAGATACCATAAAACCTAGAAATGACCCTTACCCGCCGAAAGACATACGACAAATGCGGCGATCCCAATTGTAGAAATTCATTTCAATTGACTCCACTCTTCCCAACCACTGCTGTGAAGGTCTGTGACAGGGATTGCTACAGCCAACGCGTACAAACCGCGTGAGCTGTTTTCGCCGCTTTAGATCTTAGTTCTAAACGTCTTCTTGCAGTCCAGAGCTTTTGTTAATGGCCAACTAAACTGACCCACTTTCGGCCATTAATTTTGATCCACTTTTCGTGGCTTCGGCCATATTTTTCTGTACCGTTCTCAGCTCAACTAGCAAAGCGGGGACGGCACGTTGAAGGAGTGGACAGTGATACACAAAATAAAAGCGATGCACGACAAAGGCCGGGGGCTATCAATTCGTGCAATTAGCCGTGAGTTGGGTATTTCGCGCAACACCGTGAAAAAATATTTAACGATGGACGTTCAAGGCATCAGCGTCATGATGGAAGATACCTCGCGTGAAAAGTGGCTTGATGCCTATCGTGATTACCTGATTAACCAGCTTAAAGATTACCCCAAGTTGTCCGCAGTAAAGCTTATGCGCCGCTTAACCAGAAAGGTTGGTAAATTACCGATCTCTGAGCGCAGCATGCGCCGTTACGTACAAAATCTAAAAGCAGAGGTTGCTGTCGGTCAGTATCGTTATTATGAACCGATCATCGAAACTGTTCCCGGTGTGCAGTGCCAGGTCGATCCCGGCGAGCTTCGTGGCGTACTCATAAATGGTAAGCCACACACGGTTTACTTTGTTGCATTTGTGCTCTCATACAGCCGCCTTATGTATGTAGGCCTTTCCTTGCAGCCCCTGAATACGCAGCGCTTTATTGAGATGCATGACGAAGCGTTTCGCTACTTCGGCGGTGTCACCGAAGAGTGCGTTTACGACCAAACTAAGTTGGTGGTACTGAGCGAAGAATATCGCGAGCTCAAACTCAATCAACGCTTCGCGCATTATGCCACGGCGGCATCATTCCATATTCATGCTTGTGAGGGCTTTGATCCGGAGAGCAAAGGTAAGGTTGAAGCAGCAGTTAAATACGTCAAACAAGACTGCCTGTATGGTGAGTCGTTCCGCAGTGAAGCAGAGCTTCGGGCTTATACCCTTGATTGGCTGAATGAAGTAGCCAACATCCGAGTGCATGGCACCACCAAAGAGCGGCCGCAGAGCTATTATGACCGCTCGGAGCGGTCATTCATGAACCACTATAACGCAGCGATGGGCAGTTTAGACAACACGCCCATGCAAACACGAAAAGTCGACAAAACGGGGTTGATATCCTGGGTCTCGAACAAGTACTCGGTGCCTATGGAATGGCAACAAAGCCGGGTTGGTGTCAGTGAGGCCAATGGCCAACTGCTCTTGCTCGATCCTGCCACCAGTGAGCTTATTGGCCAGCATACTGTCAGCCTTGATAAAGGTCTTATTATCAAAAACCGTGACCATTACCGCGATAAAACTCAGGCGGCAGAAGCGCTTGAAGCATGTCTCAATGAACGTCTCGGTATCGATGTTGGCTGTGCAATTGCGGCACAGTTCAAAGTAACCATGCCTCGGTTTTATAAAGACCAATTACGCGGTGCTCTGGATGTATTAAAGCACTACGGAGAATTGCCCGAGGCACTTACAGCTCACTTGCTCGAGCGTGAAGACTTAACCGCCAGCAAGATGCGTGACCATATCGATGCATGGCTCAGCGCCGAGCAGCGCGGGCGTATGGCTGATGATGAGGCGGATAGTCCGGTGAGCATCGACTTAAGTATGTACCGAGGCATCAGTCATGTTAACGCGCAGCGGAGCCTATCGTGAACCAGTTAGACAATATCGCTAAGCAGCTTCGTAGCCTACGGCTGGGTGCAGCAGCAGGCCAGTTGGCCACTCTGGTGGCCACGGCTGAAGCCAATGAAGAGTCCTATTTAAGCTTCGCCGAGTCGTTAGTATCGCATGAAATCACTCAGCGCAACGTAAACCGAATAAAACGCCATTACAAACAAGCGCAGTTCCCAAAAGAAAAGCGTCTCGACTTATTTGATTATCGGCACCAGACCACAGTAACCAAGCGTCAAATCAATGGGTTACTTGACTTTAGCTTTATCGATGAACGCAACAACGTCATTTTTATTGGCCCTCCGGGTGTGGGAAAGACCCACCTGGCCATTGGGATCGGTCATGAGGCAATCCAGGCCGGATACAAAGTTCTGTTCAGAAACGCATTAACGCTGGTAGAAGAGCTTGAACTTGCCGAAATGAAAGGCGAACTGAAAAAGCGGCTCACACAGCTAAGCAAATATGACCTCATTATCATTGATGAGCTGGGTTACTTACCTATGTCGAGGCAGTCGCGTTACAACTTGTTCCAGCTAATCAATAGCTTGTACGAGTATCGGTCTATCATCTTGACGACGAACAAAGATTTTACCAGTTGGGGTGAGTTCTTCCATGATGACAATGTTGCAGTACCGATCATCGACCGGATCATCCATCACTCACACATATTTATGCTTGGAGGAGAAAGCTATCGACTGAAGGAAAAAGTCAGCAAAACCTGATCGCAGGTGGGTCAATTTTATTGGCCAAAAGTGGATCAAAATTAATGGCCATTGACAGGAGTCAATTGCTTTACCGGTATCCGTTGCCAGTCACTCTGTAGAGACTTTTAAACTGCAACTGCGCCGCTATATTGAGCTGTCTCAGCAACGCGTTGATCTAGAAAAAAAGTCTGAACTTTTTCTAGCCGAGAGAGCTGATTATCAGCGATTACGAACACTGCCGGGCGTTGGTCCCATCATCGCATTAATGATTATCGCAGAAAGCGGGGACTTAAACCGATTCAAGCACTACCGACAATATCTTGCGTACTGCGGGTTTAGCCTCTCTTCCGTACAAAGCGGTCAGCGGCAAAGCAACTTTAAGCTCTCAAAACGAGGTAATGCACGATTGCGCTATGCGTATTGGCTGGCAGCAACCAATGCCATTCGGCAACGCGAAAACAGCTTTCGGCATAAATATGAGCGCTATATCCGCTTGAATGGCTCTGATAGCGATAACAAGCGAAAAGCGTACACAGCCGTTGCGACCAAATTAGCGCGAGTCGCGCACGCGGTAGTCAAAAAGAATGTTGATTACCGCGGATATTTTGAAGTTAGTCATGGGACGTAAATCAACGGGCCGTTAAGGCGCATTGCGACCTAGTAGATAATGCTCGACGCCCATGACTCCTTATAATGCTGTGTTAAGTCCGTTCGGGCCAGTTGGACCCTTGTACATCATGGTTAGCAAAATTGTTTGTTAGGGTATTGAGCTTAACTTCAAAAAAGATTAACCGCTTAACAGCGGCAGGATTCTTTTGTTCAAAAAATGGTTGACTCGTGCGGTAGTCCGTTGTCACACCGAAGTGCTGCAGGTTTGCCGCGCCATTCGATAACCTGCTCTAATGCTCGAATGACGCGTGCACTTGGCAATGATAAATCCGCTTCAATGGTTAAGCCTTCGCGATTGTAATCGTCGATCACATTAAATGTTCGTAACAAACGACCATCAGCTAAGCTATCTGACATAAAATCCATCGACCAGACCTGATTTTTGGCCGTTGGTACGCTCAATGCGTCTGGTTTATCCCGTTTAATGCGTCGTTTCGGTTTTATCCGTAAGTTAAGTTCAAGCTCCCGATAAATGCGGTTTACCCGTTTATGATTCCACGGGAAACGCTTTACGTTGCGTAGGTGATAAAAGCATAAGCCGAATCCCCAGCGCTTCTGAGCCTCTGTCAGGCGTAGCAACCAGTCAGCGATAACAGCGTTCTCATCGCTGAATTTGCACTGATAATGATAGCAGCTTTCGCTAATTCCCAGGCAAATGCAGGCTAAGCGAATACTGATACCATGGCGTTCAATGGCAGCACGTGCCATCTCTTTGCGTTGAGATGGCTTTACAGCTTTCCCTCAAGGGCTTCCTTGCGGATCTCAGCTTTAATGCGCTCTTCGGCGTACATTTTCTTGAGGCGTTTATTTTCATCCTCAAGCTCTTTGAGACGCTTCATCATGGATGCGTCCATGCCGCCAAACTTGGCGCGCCATTTATAAAACTGAGCAGAGCTCATGCCGTGTTCACGGCAAAGGTCTGGAACGGCTACACCGTTCTCGTTCTGCTTCAATATCGCCAGTATCTGACTGTCTGTGTATCGTGATTTGCGCATAGAAAACTCCTTTGCTTTAGTTTAGCGGAATTTTCTACTAATAACTGCTCCGATTTTCTGGGGGGATTACAATGGCTTTGCCGAGCAGTGATTGCGGGTTGACCTGCAGCGCCGACTTATCCAGCCAGGTTTTTAGCTTGTCCATCACAGGCTGTGCTAAGGCGTCACGTTTTTCCTGCTTTTGCGCCGGGCCGTCGTCTTTGATTTTCTGCTCGATACCGTACAGCTTCTGGATAAAGCTCAGAGCCTGGTCGGCTTTACCGCTTTTGCCTTTGCCTTGTACGGTTTTGGCCTCAATAAACTTACGACGGGCATGCGCCCAGCAGCCGGCCAGCCGGGCACCGGTTTGCTCATAGCCCTGATAGCCGTCCACTTGCAGTGGACCGCAATAGTCAGCTAAAAACGCAGCGGAATGGGCGCCACCGCGCCCGTCCTGATAATCGTACAACACGATGTTCGGTGATTTATCCGGCCTCGGTTTATCGGCGCCACAGCCGTAAACCCACATGTAGCATTTGGATTTATCCACATCGAGCACGCTTAAGGTCGTCTCGTCAGCCCATAAAGCCGGCTGTTTTAGCAGAATGTCGTGCATGCGCTGATAAAGCGGCCGCAGTTTCTCGCTGACGGTCAACATCCAGCGACTCATGGTCTGACGGCTCAGCTCGATGCCATATTGTTTAAACATTGCTTCCTGACGATACAGCGGCAACCCGAACTGGAATTTGGCGCTGATGATTTGCGCAAGCAAGCTCGGCGTTGCGATGCTTTTGGGCATGATGCTCGGCTGGACCGGCGCGATTTTGATGTCTGTTTCCGTACCGTGCTTTTCGCATTCGCGGCAGCTGTATTTCTGGCGTATATGGCGCAGCGCTTTAATGCTCGCCGGGATAAACTCCAGCTCTTCGCTGATTTCTTCGCCCATACGGTGCAAGTCATGGCCACAACAGTCACAGACTTTGTCTTCGTCCGGGATATCGTGCAGCACCTCTTCGCGCGGCAGTGACTCATCAATGCGCGGGCGACGAGGTTTCTGACGGGTGTAAGTAATGGTCTGGCTTTGGTCTTCGGCGACTTCGTCAGCCGTCGGTTCAAGAGCTTCTTCCAGCTCATTAAACAACTCGCCCTGACCGGGCAGCCCTTCGCTGCTGGCACCGAAGCGTTTTTGCAACGACAGTTGCCATTGCTCCATCATATAATGGATTTTCTGTTGCCAACGTTGCTCTTCCAGAGCCATTTCTGCCTGGAGTTTTTCGCGTTCAGATTGCAACTCGAGAACCATTTTTTGCAGGCTTTCGACATCATCCGGTAGTGTGTTTGCATCGCTTGTTTTCATGAGCCTATTATACCCCATGAAAACGCTGCAAGCCGCTATTTTATTGACTTTACTTAGACCGATTAGCGATCGTAAAACGGTTTTTATGCAGGATCCTTATAAACCGTTTTCGATCAGGTTGTGGTACTAAAATGCAGCGGCTTATGGCCTTTCATCAGGGTGATATCCAGGCCCTCGAGCAGCCACTGCCATTGTTGTTCGCTTAGGTTGAGTACATCGCCGGAGAGTTTTCTCGGCCATTTAAATTTGTTCTTTTCCAGACGCTTATACCAAAGACAAAAGCCGGTTTTGTCCCAGTAAAGCGCCCGGACTTTATCGCGCTGACGATTGCAGAACACAAACACGGCGCCGCTGAACGGCGAGTGGTCCATCTCGGCTTCAACAATGGCACTGAGACCGTTGATGCTTTTGCGAAAATCGACCGGCTGTTTATACAAATAAATCGCCGGCGGCTCGACAAACATCTTCATACGCTGAGGGCTTTGACCAGCTCTGCCACCCAACGTGGCGATACTGACATCGGCAACACTAACTGCGCGTCACCGACGCGAACCTGCATTGCGGTATTAACAGTGGTCTCAGACTCTGCAGGCACGGCCTGAGCAAATCCGTTGTTAGACTGGATAACTTCACGCTGCAGTGCCATGCGGCGCTGGCTGAAGTATGCGGGACTGATGTTACGCCGTTCGCAGAAATCTTTTTGACTCAGGCCGCTTTGCTTGTACTCTTCAATAAGTGCCTGCCACTGCGCTTTGGACCGGTATGCTCGACTCATAAACCACCTCGTTGGTTAAACGTGGTGATAAATTAGGCTATCTGCTGACTGGCTTCTAGGCGTGGTTTATGTGACGCTTACCAATGTTAAATCAGGAGTCACTAGTGGATATTCATGTGTTACACCAACAAGGTCACAGTATCCGGGCTATCAGCCGCCAACTGGGCATAGCACGAAACACCGTTCGCAGTTATTTGCGCGACATCGCCCGTACACCGAATTACGGACCAAGGCCTGAGCGGCCGTCAAAGCTCGATCCTTTTAAGCCTTATCTGCGGGAGCGTATTGAAGCCGCGAAGCCATACTGGATACCGGGCGCTGTTTTATTCCGTGAAATTGAAACACAGGGCTACGACGGCAAGGAAGGGATTGTAAAAATCTACATTCGCCAGTTTAAGCCTCAAACCGAAGAGGACGTCGTTCGTTTTGAAACCGCGCCGGGCCAGCAGATGCAGGTCGACTTTACGACCATTAAGCGTGGTCGCTTTAAGCTCAAGGCGTTCGTTGCAACCCTGGGTTTTAGTCGCGGCTCGTACGTTCGTTTCAGCACCCACGAAAAGCAGGAAGACTGGATAACCGGTATCCGCGAAGCGCTTCACTATTTTGGTGGAGTGCCGAAGGAAGTGCTGTTTGATAATGCCAAGTGCCTGATGATTGAGCGCGATGCGTATGGTGAGGGGCGTCACCGCTGGAATAAGCATCTGCTGGAACTGGCGTCCGATTATGGTTTTAGGTTAAGAGCCTGCCGCCCTTACCGGGCGAAAACCAAAGGTAAGGTCGAGCGGTTTAACGGTTACCTGAAAAACAGCTTCATCACACCACTGGCAGCGACGTTGAAGCAAGCTGGGCTGGCATTGGATGTTGAAACGGCCAACGCTCAGATCGGTCCCTGGCTCGAAGATATTGCACATCAGAGAATACACGGAACGACAAAGCAAAAGCCAGCGGTACTGTTGGTTAAAGAACAACTGGCGTTAGCGCCGTTACCGGCAAGGCCGCTGTCCGATAAAACCCGGCCAATACCGTCACGAACCGCGATACCGGTTGAGAGCTTCCAGCATCCGCTAAGCGTTTATGACCAGTTACTGGGAGCTCGCCCATGAACCTGCAAATGGACCGAATACAAAGCGCGTGTGACACACTGAAGTTAAACACTCTGGCAAGTGAGTGGTCAGCGATAGCTGACACCGCAGCGAGTAAAGAGGCTTCACTGGCTGACTTCCTTGAACAGTTACTGAATGTTGAGCTGGAAGCCAGACAGCAACGCACACGGGAAACTCTGCTCAAGTTCGCCGGATTACCGGCCATAAAATCGTTCTCGGATTACGACTTTAAGTTCGCCACCGGGGCCCCAAAAAAGCAGCTACAGGAACTGACCAGTCTGGCCTTTATCGAGCGGGCAGAGAACATCGTTTTACTCGGGCCAAGCGGTGTGGGGAAAAGTCACCTGGCATTGAGTTACGCCTATCAGGCCATTCAGAAAAGCATTAAGGTGCGCTTTATTACCGCTGCCGACTTGATGTTGCAGCTCGCTACTGCAAAAAAGCAGGACAGGCTCGAAAGCTACATCAAACGCAGTGTTGTGGCACCCAAGCTACTGGTCATCGATGAAATCGGTTATTTACCCTTCGGCCGAGAAGAAGCGAATCTGTTCTTTAACGTCATTGCCAAACGCTACGAGCACGGCAGCGTCATTGTCACCAGTAACTTACCGTTCTCACAATGGTCAACTGCCTTCGCTGACGACCAGACGCTGACAGCGGCACTGCTTGACCTGTTACTGCATCATGCACACATCGTGCAGATTGCCGGGAACAGCTATCGCTTAAGAGGGAAGAAAGCGGCCGGAATAGTACCGGTAACGAATCAGCAGAATAACGAGTAAACCGCTAAGGGTGGGTCAATTTTACTTTACCGCTAGGTGGGTCAAAATTAGATTACCGTTGACACTAGACTCGGTCTCACCAGCGTCAGGCGGGTAGAACCCCAGAGTTTTATAGAGTCTTTGAGCTAAGCTCTCTTAGAGCTTAATACTCTAGATCCAAAAGTGCGAATACAACACCCGCAATCTGACTGGCAAGAAAAGGTGGTACAGCATTTCCTACTTGTACATATTGCTGTGTTCTATTCCCCTCAAAAAAATAATTATCGGGGAATGTTTGCAGTCGAGCGGCTTCCCGCACGGTCAAGCTTCGGCATTGTTTAGGGTCATAATGTATAAAATAATGACCGTCTTTGGATATGTGGCTAGTAACTGTCGTTGAATAGCGGCTCGAGGCCTGCGTTCTGAAACGGTCGGCGTGGGAACCACTAAGCCAGTTCTGATGCGTGGGCGCTAGTTCACTCGGAAAATCCCGAGCTCTAGGGCAAAATCCACCACTTAACTCTGTATACGCAGCACTGTATGAATAACGCAGTAAGTCACTTTCCATGTGCCCGCGTGTTTCATGGTTAATGACTATAGGCGGGGAGTTGCTGGTAATCCATTCCAATAGTGCCGGTGGAAGCTTTGGCGTATTACGCTGCTCCTTATATATCTCTTTACGGCTTAAACCTTGAAATGGTTGAAGATCTAAATCGTTAACCTTTGATGATTCAAACTTAGAAGACAGTAATTTATTAACTGTTTTAGCATTATCCGATATTACTCTTTCCCAGTCGCTTCTGTTGTCAGCTCTTTTTGAGAAGCCGCTTCGAAGTTTGGGTAGATCGCTAATTGCGTCCATAACGGAAACCGTGTCTTCAAACCTCGGTAAAATTTGAGGAACCTGAGTAATATTCTCTCTTATCCCAAGTAAAATGACCCGATGTCTTGCCTGCGGAATACCATGCTGTTCCGACTTAATTAAGAAATCTGAATTCTTCTTATAAGAAGGCGCAGAATCATCTTTTGAAGGTACAACTAAAGAATAAACTTTGTAGCCGGGTACGTCTGTTAGGCCTGTTACTTTTCCTGGGCTCTGTAAGTCCTCTAATATCTTTGGAAAAATAGTACTGCCGTTCACCTTTGCTGACAGTATACCCCGCACGTTTTCCATTATGAAAACGTCTGGTTTCGCTATGGAAAGGACTTTTAAGTACTCTTCATATAAAAAGTTCCGGTCATCTCCTTCAGGAGTGTAGCCACTTATTCCCGCATTTCTTGAGCGCCCAGCAAGTGAGTATGCTTGGCATGGCGGCCCCCCAATTACAACAGTTGGGCCTTGGTGCACGGAAACTAGTTTTTCTATTTCGGTATGGATGTGGTCGTTATCCTCACCTAATGCGCAAGGTTTTGTCAGTGTTTCTTTCTGGGCATGTTTCGCTTCTTCATCGAACGCAGAAAAGAGTTCTTCTCTTGTGAGCTCTTTTTTTAGGTACTTAAAGTAACTTTCCAGACCGTTAGGCAGGTGCTGTATCTTTCGGAAGAATGCACGTGTTGTCAGAGTTTTATGAGCTGACGCTTCTTTTTCAACAGAAATCCCAATTTTGAAGGGATAATTGCCATTTTCGTCTCTAAATGAAGCGAATCCTTCGCCGAGGCCACCCGGACCTGCGAATAAATCTATGATCAACGTTTCCGTCTGTTGCATCAGCTAGGGCTCTTTATAATTAATAGGCCAATCATACCAGGGCGCAAGCACTATATAAAATAAATGTTACGAACTAAGCAGGATTAGTTTTAAGTTGGAAATTCAGTGCTTCGTTAAACTGAGCGTTCAAATCTTCCAGAGATGCTGAACGTATGCCCTGCTTATCGATTACACTTAAACTATCGTCAGTGGGTAACCATCGACTGATTAGTTTTAGCAGATAATCAGGCTCTAATCGTCCATTCCCACGAATCGCGCACTCCCAAATTAGCAGAGCTCTTATGTTCTGCTTTTTCAACTCACTAATGCTTCGTAGATCTCTTTGCACATTGCTTGAAATTTTTTCTTTCCAGAACTCAGTCCTGGTTTTTGGCAGTACAAACTGAGGGCAATTGTGCCCATGCCAAAGGCAGCCATTGATTTGAATTGCTGCGCGATACTTGGGCAGGTATATATCTGGCGTTCCGGTCAGGCTTTTTACGTTCAGACGATAGCGGTAGCCAGCATGCCAGAGCATCTTGCGAACTCGCACCTCAATAGAAGTATCAGCTGATTTGATAGCACGCATATTCTTGCGTCGCTGATCTTTATTATGAACGTCTGCCAATTGCCCCCACTCCAAAATAGTTCTAATATATGCCTTCACTACCCAGTAACCCACTGATCTAATGAATCTTTCCTTTGAAAAATTAAACCGTTCGCTTGCCTTTTTATTCGTTCTTTTTGCTGTATTCAACACTCACGCCGCCGAAATCCTCAGGCTAGAATCAAAATACATCAGCGAGACAGTCACAGCTCGAGTTGCATTGCCAGAAAGCTATTATCATTCAGACAGCTTCCGGTATCCAGTGCTGCTGGTTATGGACGGTTCAACGCAGTTTGAGCATATAGCGGGTAACGTTAATTTTTTAAGTACCTTTTCTATCGTGCCGGAAATGATGGCTGTCGGGGCTGTACACCAGCTATCTGGCGACTCCGCTTATGAAGACAAAGTGGACTGGGGGCAGTCAATTCTTGAAAAAGGGGTTGAGGTATTCGGTCAGTCAGAAATTCTGTGGGACAGCCTGGCAACGGTTTATTCTATGAATGACAACTACGAGGATGCGCTAAGAGCTTCGAATAACGCCTTACGCTTAGCACGCGAGCATCAGTCGAAATACATCAGTGAAATTGAAGCGCAAAATAGTGACCTGAAGAAACAAACCGAGAGATAAATTGTATCGATGTACCTTAAGGTTTTGCTGTAAAGTATTAATAAACCAATAATACGTTAATGATATGCAGCAACGCCGTTCGGGAAAACCACAACCTTTAATGCGGTTAAGCTTTATAACCGCCTTTTCAGTCCTTTTGAAGGATTGGCGATTGATTGGGTATTGTGAATGAATGTTTATGCAATGTTATTAATTGCCTGGGGATCGGGTCTGATGGCCTTTTTAGGAGGCGCATTCGCGCATCTTGAGGGCAGTGCCAACACAAAGGGCAAGCGCCGCTTTATTCATGCGGTGAGTGCCTTTGGCGGGGGCATTTTAATGGCCGCAGTGGCTTTTGCCTTGGTCCCTGAAGGCTTAAAGACACTCGAGCTTTGGCAGGTTGCTCTGGCCTTTGCTTTAGGTGGCGTGGTATGCGCCGCAGCCGACGCCTGGCTGCAAAAGCACAGTAGTAACTTTGCGCAGCTGATGGCAATGCTGATGGACTTTGTACCGGAAGCCATATCATTGGGGGCACTGTTTGTTGCCAGTCCAAATGCAGCGATTTTGCTGGCTATATTTATTGCTGCACAAAACTTGCCCGAAGGGTTCAGTTCTTATCGCGAGCTGAAGTCTGCGGAGCTGCCCGCGAAAACGGCGTTACTGGGCTTGTTGGGCGTATCGTTTTTTGGCCCTTTGGCTGCGCTTATGGGTTATTGGTGGCTTGGTGATTTTCCGCAGGCAACGGCCTTACTGATGAGCTTTGCCGGCGGCGGTATTCTTTACCTGGTGTTTCAAGATATTGCGCCGCAAGCGAAAATGCGGCGTCACTGGTCGCCTTCGTTAGGCGCGGTACTGGGCTTTATTCTGGGTATAGTCGGCAAACAATTGCTGACTTAAAAGGAATGTTATGGTGACAGCGAATGACTATTTACTGCGCTGCGTCGAGTTGGCTACGGAAGCTTTAGAGGCAGGCGATGCACCTTTTGGCTCTGTGTTGGTTGACCAATACGGGCAATTGCTACGTGAAGATCGTAATCGGGTTAATACGGTCAACAAAACTTACCATCCGGAAATCGAGCTGGCCCGTTGGGCGGCACAAAATCTGTCTCAGGCCGAACGCAAAAACAGCGTCATGTATACCTCCGGCGAACACTGCCCTATGTGCTCAGCGGCGCACGGGTGGGCTGAATTAGGTAAGGTTGTTTACATTCATTCGACCCAGCATTTAGTGAGCTGGTACGAGGAATTTGGCGTTACAGGCTCCAGGGTTAAGCAACTACCGATCAATGAAATTGTACCGCAGCTCAGAGTTGAAGGACCGGCCGAAGCGCTGCTGCCGGCGATGTATCAGCTGCATAAGCGCTATATTGCCAGTAAGCAGAAGCAGGCTGGTTAATTTCTGTCAGTAACCGGATTTCACTTGCCTCCGGATCAGTTATAATAGGGCCATATTTTAGTTAAGAAACGAGACTGTTATGGCCAGAAAGAAGCAAGAATCCATTGTATTAGAAACCCCTACGGGCTCGGATCATGTGCTGTTACACTCGTGCTGTGCCCCTTGCTCAGGCGAGGTGATGGAGCGCATGGCTGAAGCGGGCATAAAGTTCACTATTTTCTTTTACAACCCTAATATCCACCCGGAAAAAGAGTATCTTCTGCGTAAAGAAGAAAACATCCGTTTTGCAGAAAAGCTCGGCGTTGATTTTATTGACTGTGATTACGACACCAAAAACTGGTTCGAACGGGTAAAAGGTCTGGAATGGGAACCAGAGCGCGGGCAACGCTGCACCGAATGTTTTGACATGCGGTTTGAGCGAACCGCCTTGTATGCCCATGAGAATGGCTTTGATACGATCACCAGTTGCCTGGGTATTTCGCGCTGGAAAAACATGGAACAAATTAATGATTGTGGCCAGCGCGCTGTGGCGCCTTATCCCGGCCTGCATTATTGGACGTTCAACTGGCGTAAAAAAGGCGGCTCTGCGCGGATGGTGGAAATTGCCAAGCGTGAACGTTTCTACCAGCAAGAATACTGTGGCTGCGTTTATTCACTGCGTGATACTAACCGCTGGCGCTTGCAAAAAGGCCGTGACCGCATTCAAATTGGGGTTGAGTACTATACTGATGACTAAAAGAAAGGAACGCCGGACTACTGTACTGAAATAAAGTAGCGATACCGTTTGACTTTAAGTTTAAAGGGCGTACACTAGTCGGCGTTGGATAAGAAACAGTTAGTTAAACACTCTCTACGTAGCATTTAAGTCTTCAAGGCAACATATCTTCGTCCTGTAGTTTTAAGTTTCATTTTTTACCCCGCACGATCACCGTCACTGAGAATGTCTCATTTCGGTACTATTAATTATTTAAAATTTCAGGATATTATTATGTCTAATTCAGTAAATGGCGTTGTCAAGTGGTTTAACGAAGCAAAAGGTTTTGGTTTTATCGAGCAGCAAGGTGGCGCAGACGTATTTGCTCACTTTAGCGCTATCGTTAGCGATGGTTTTAAAACGCTGACCGAAGGCCAACGCGTTTCTTTCTCAGTAACCCAGGGTCCTAAAGGTCCTCAAGCTGAGAACATTCAAGCGCTGTAATGTGCTATGAATAGCTTTTAATTAAGCAAAAATTATAAAAAGCAGCCTTAGGCTGCTTTTTTTGTGCCTGAAGTTCCTGTTTAAAGCGCGTAGAATAAACTGGGTAATTTTACTGGTTAGGGATACTGAAAGTGATTCGATCGCTGCAGCAACTGATTTGCCCTTTAGACGGTGGACTGCTCGAACTCACCGAGCGCAGCTGGCGCTGCCAACAGGGCCATAGCTTTGACATTGCCAGGCAGGGTTACGTGAACCTGTTACCGGTGCAAAACAAACGGTCCAAAGATCCCGGCGACAGTAAATTGATGGTGCAGGCGCGCCGCCGGTTCCTCGAACAGGGCTATTATCAACCCCTTGCTGATGCCTTAACCGAAACCGTTCTTGCGACCGGTGATCAGTCGTTGCTGGATGCAGGCTGCGGAGAGGGCTATTA
This sequence comes from Idiomarina seosinensis, assembly GCF_044797955.1. GTDB lineage: Bacteria > Pseudomonadota > Gammaproteobacteria > Enterobacterales > Alteromonadaceae > Idiomarina > Idiomarina seosinensis_A. The sequence continues at coordinate 2,370,900 of NZ_CP085211.1, forward strand.
CCTGGCAAAGCTGATCAATGCCGCTGAAAGCAAAGCGGTTAGTCTTTCGGTTGCCGCGTTGGATATTTCTAAGTGGGCAGTGCAGGTGGCGGCAAAACAAGATCGTCGGCCAGACTGGATAGTCGCTTCAAATGGCAGTATTCCACTGGCCGATCAGAGCCTTGATACCCTTATCTGCGTATTCGGGTTTCCCGTGGTTGATGAGTTTAAGCGGGTGCTAAAGCCGGGTGGCCGATTAATTATGGTGGACCCGGGAACAACTCACCTGCAGGAATTAAAAGCATTAATTTACGCTGATCAGAAGCAAAAAACAGAAGTGTTGCCTATTAACGACACGGAGTTTCAGCTTTATAGTGAGCAGCGAGTCAGTTTTCCCGTTTCGTTGTCCTCAGCTCAGGATATCAGCGATTTGCTGACCATGACGCCACATTTGTATCGTAGCCAGGCTAAGGGACGGGAGCAAGTTATGCAACGAACTGCGCTTGAGTTGACGGCCGATGCCTGGATCCGTGTGTTTACCCGGTAGGGAGTGCTGAATGGACGCGGTTATTTATCAGTCAATAACAGACATTGACCCGCAACAGTGGAATAACTTGTTTGCTGATGACTACCCTTTTACCCGTCACGAGTTTTTCCTGGCATTAGAACAAGGACAGAGCCTGGGTCCTCAGCGCGGCTGGGTGCCCCGATATGTGGTTGTTTATGAGCAGCAGACTGCAATAGCGGCGATGCCCTGGTTTAAAAAGCAGCATTCTTATGGGGAGTATTTATTTGACTGGGCTTTTGCTGAAGCTTTTCAGCGTTATGGTTATCCCTATTACCCCAAATTAGTTAACGCGATACCCTTTACACCCTGTCAGGGGCCGCGACTTGGTCTGGCCAAAACTGCCTCCGCAGCCACAGTGATGCCGGTTATCGAAGCCGCTTTAATGGCGGCAGAGCCGGTCAGCAATCTGCAATGCTTATATGTTCAGCCGGCTCTGGGTGAGGCACTTAAGGCGGAAAATTGGTGGCGCCGTTACGACATACAGTTTCTTTGGTACAATAAAGGCTACCGGAATTTCGATGATTTTTTACAAAAACTGGTTTCCCGTAAACGCAAATCATTGCGCAAAGAGCGCCAAAAAGTCAGCGAGCAGGGTATTAGATTAGAGGTTTTAGAAGGCGACCAGTTAAATACCGCGTTTTGGCAACGGTTTGCGGTTTTTTATCAGCGTACCTACATAAAGCGCTCCGGGCATAGCGGCTATCTAACTGCAGAAACATTAAAGCGGTGGGGTGATTACTTAGCGCAATCTATCGTTGTGTTTGCTGCGTATTATAACGGTGATCTGGTCGCTGCCTCGCTGTGCTTTCGGGATAGAACGACACTTTATGGGCGCTACTGGGGCTGTCTTTCAGAGTTTGACTTTTTGCATTTTGAAGCCTGTTATTATCAGGGCATCGAGTACTGCATTAAGCAGGGCCTGCAGTATTTTGATGCCGGAGCTCAGGGAGAGCACAAACTTCGCCGTGGGTTTGAGCCAGTATTAAGACAAGGCTTTTACCGATTTGCGGCAACGCCGCTGAATGAGGCGGTTGAAGACTTTTGTCAGCGTGAAAGCAATGCCCTGGCCGAGCATCTGGCCGTATTAAACGAACATTCACCCTACAAACCGAGCGATTAAATAAGCGCTCAAAGGTTATGATTAAGAGACAATGTTATGCGAAGTATTATCTCGGAAAAAGTTACGGAAGTACGGCACTGGAATGAAACCCTGTTTAGTTTTAAAACCACCAGAAGGCCGACGTTTACTTTTGAAAATGGCCAGTTTGTTATGATTGGGCTGGAAGTTGATGGTAAGCCTTTGTTGCGTGCATACAGCATAGCCAGTGCTAATTATGAAGATGAGCTGGAGTTTTTCAGTATTAAGGTTCCTGATGGGGCGCTGACGTCGCGCTTGCAGCATATTCAGGTTGGTGACGAAGTGCTATTGTCAACCCGGCCCAGCGGCACTTTGGTGCCGGGCCACCTGTTGCCTGGTAAGCACCTGTATTTGTTGTCCACCGGCACCGGCTTGGCGCCGTTTATGAGCATCATTAAAGATCCCGATATTTACGAAAAATTTGAGAAGGTCATTCTGGTACATGGCGTGCGCTATAAGTCTGAACTGGCTTACGAAGAGGTCATTTGCAATGAACTGCCGAACAATGAATTTTTTGGTGACTGGGTGCAGGAAAAGCTGATTTATTACCCGACGGTCACCCGCGAAGCATTTCGCAACCCGGCGCATCAGCAGCGGGTTACTCATTTACTGACAACCAATACGCTTACCGAGCAAATTGGACTGCCCGCGATTGACCCAGAGCATGATCGTTTTATGCTGTGCGGCAACAATGACATGCTGGAAGATCTTATGGATATTTTAAATGAGCGAGGCTTTAAAAAAGCCACATCGCGCCGCCAGGGTGACTATGTTATTGAACAGGCTTTTATCGAAAAATAGCGGAAAGCTGTTATGAGTTGGCATCAGTTATTGGCGGACATACGGGCCTGTCAGCTGTGTCAAAAGCAACTACCTTTTGGAGCACGGCCAGTGGTTCAGTTTCATCCGGATGCGCGCATTCTGGTCGCTGGCCAGGCGCCCGGCAGACGTGTTCATGCGTCCGGTAAGCCTTTTGATGACCCTAGCGGAGACCGTTTGCGCGACTGGATGGCGGTTGATAAAGAAACATTTTATAACGACCGCCAACTGGCTATAGTGCCTATGGGGTTTTGCTATCCGGGTACGGGTAAATCCGGCGATTTGCCACCCCGCAAGGAATGCGCGGATGCGTGGCGGGCAACGATTTTATCTGAGCTGCCAAACCTTGAGTTGATTTTGGCGATAGGCCAGTATGCGCAGAACTGGCACTTAAGCCGCCTGCCTGAGAGGCCTGAAAAAACACTGACAGAGCGAGTGCAAAACTGGCAGCGTTATCTTGATTACGGTGTTTTACCTCTGCCTCACCCGAGCCCCAGAAATAACATTTGGTTACGCAAGAACCCCTGGTTTGAACAACAGGTTGTACCCACTTTGAAAGAACGAATAGCACAGCTATTGTAGTCAATAACAGCAGGAGCTTTAATGCCTTACGATTGGGTAGTATTTGATGCCGACGAAACGCTTTTCACTTTTGATGCACAACAAGGCCTTAGTCAGCTATTCAAACAATACGATATGGCGTTTGAACAGAGTCACTTTGAGGACTTTAAAGCTGTTAATAAACCGTTATGGGAAGGCTTTCAAAACGGCCAGTTAACCGCAGCGGACATTAAGCAGCAGCGGTTTGTTCCCTGGGAGCAACAGTTTGGTAAATCGTCGCTAGAAATTAACGCCGAATTTATGCATTGTATGGCATCGATATGCCAGACCATCGAGGGTACTGACCGCTTACTGGAAACCCTGCACGGTAAAACCAAAATGGGTATTATTACCAATGGCTTTTCTGAGCTTCAGCAGGAGCGCCTGCAGCAGACTAATACACAGCATTATTTTGATTTTCTGGTCGTATCCGAAGCCGTAGGTCTGGCTAAACCCGATGCGAAAATTTTCCACCATGCGCACACACAGCATATGGCGGACTCTGCAGACCCTGAGCGAATTTTAATGGTAGGAGATAATCCCCATTCCGATATCCTGGGTGGTTTAAATGCGGGCTGGCATACCTGCTGGTTTGATCGTGGTAATTTCCAGATACCAGAGAGCATTAAGCCACATCACACAATCACTCACCTTGATCAGTTGACCCGCTTACTAAGCTAACGGCACTGGTACCAACGGCAGGATGGTAATGGCAGACGATAACGAAATTATAAGGCAAACCCAGGCCTGGGTGCGGCAGCTGATTGTAAAATACAATATCTGCCCCTTTGCCCGTCGCGAAATCGAGTGGCAAAGCATCCGTTACACTGTCTGGCAAGGTAATGATTTTGAAGCAACGCTGGATACTGTTGTGGCGGAGTGCCGGCTTTTGGACCGGGATCAGGACACAGAAACGACGTTGCTCATGTTACCGGACTTTGCGTCCTTTAATGAGTTTTTGGACTTAATCGCGGTTTCTGAGCAATTGCTGTCTATGAGTGGTTACAGCGGCGTCTATCAACTGGCACACTTTCATCCGGATTATTGTTTTGCTGGGGAGCAGCCGGAAGATCCCGCCAACTATACAAACCGTGCGCCCTTCCCTACACTGCATTTTTTGCGGGAAGAGTCGATGGCTGGGGCACTGATGAAGACCGAAAATGCCGAGCAAATTCCGCAACGCAATATTGAATTTGCGCGACGCAAAGGAGCCGAATTTTTTAAGCAAATCCTTGCCGATATTGCCGCAAAGCAGAACTAAAGAATATTATTGAGAGCTATCCCCACACCAAACCGGGTCTGTTTGTGGTTATAGTCGATTAAGCTGTCACCATAGCCGGTAAATAATGATGTATAACCGATAAATTTGCCCCACAAAGGAAAGGTCCAGTTAAGTTCTGCCGAACCGCGGCCAGTTTCAACCGCATGATTAAGGCGGAAAATATATTCAAAGTCGCCATCTCGATAAGCGGTGGAGAACTGATAATTGCCGACGTAATCCTCGATATTTGGGTTGTCGTCGCCGCTTGATTCCAGCGGATCAGTTTTTTCCTCTTCCTGTATTCTTAACCAAGGCTTGAGGGTAAAAACAAAAGGCCCTTTTTCCGCTATAAATTGTGCATATATCCGGTTCCAGCTGCGCGAAAGAGGCTGGCTACGACCATTGGACAAATGCTCTGCGCCGATAACAATGGCGGTGTTGCTTTCAAAGGGATGCCAGTCCGTTGGGGTGACATAAAATACCTCTGGCATGTAATTGGTTTCGCGGAACGGTTTAGAGATGCCATCGGAATATACTTGCCACCAGGACGAAACGGTAAATCCGAAAAATAGGCGGTCATCTTCGAACAGCAGCTTGCTTTTATTAAAAGGCACTTTAAAGCTTAACTGAAATTTTGCTTCGTAGTCCTCCAGCCGTTGTTCATAGCTCTCCAGGTCGGAATACTGCAGGCGATTGATATTCGTGGTGGTTAACACTGGTAGCATATAATTACGCCGGTGCGGGGTCAGAGTATAGGGGTCAAACTGACTGACCTGCTCGCTTTTCAGACGCTTTGTTACGATACCCGGCTGGGGCTTTTGCTTTGCCTTTGTAGACTGACGCTCTTTACTCAGGTTATCTTTACACCAGTCGACAATCTCGGTTACCTTAGTTCCGGCTTCGGAATCCTTGATTCGGTCCAGCAAACATTGCTGTTGCTCTGTGATTTTTTTCTCGACGAACTGAGTCCGCCCGCTGAGCGAAAAAATCAGCGTCACCACTAGTATAAAAAGTAAATTAAATTTACTGAGCATAGTATCTTTCCTGTCGACTTAGCTTCGCTATACTAACAGTAGTCGTTACGATAAAAAACTAAACAAGGATAATGCAGTTGTCAGGAGTAAAACGGAAATTTAACCGCTGGCTAAGCTATTTTGATCAATTGCCTCTGGCTTACCGGTTTGCGGTTGCGTTTGCTTTACCGGTTGCTGCAATCCTTTGGATGTCTATTGTAAATGCCCTTGAGCTGCAAAAAACCGCAGAAAAATTACAAACATTAAACAACAGTATCGCGTTGATCAGTAACGCCGGTAAGTTACTGGGCGCATTGCAAAATGAGCGCAATGCCAGCGTTTTGTATAGCGCCTCTGATAAACCACAATTTAAAGACGCTTTAGCGGCAAGCCGGCGTCAGACCGACCAGCAACTGCAACGTTTAAACCAACAGTTAACAGCAACTGAAGGTCACTACCGGCAGCTGGCGCTATACAGAAACGTTAATGAGATTGTGCGCGGCCTGGATAAGCTGCCTGAGCTACGGTCTGATATTGAACAAAAAAAGCTAACCTACCGACAAGTCAAAAGCGCATATTCTTCACCGATACAGCAGTTCAATCAGCAAATCAGCATTCTTTCGCGGGATGTCTCTAAAGCAGACTTTTCGCGCGCATTAAATGCTTATTTTATATTGAATCGCTTGCGTGATTTAATCGGACAAGAGCGTGAGCTACTGGGTTTGGCGGTAGTGAACAATACGATAAGTGATGCGGATGCTCAGCAGTTAATTTATTTAATGGGCCGACAAACGACCTTGTTGGTTGGGCTGCAAAGCCAAAGCTCAATACCGGAACGCTACAGTCTTGCCGGCGCGGTATTTAAGCTACGCGACGGGTTAATGCCTGCTGCTGATAACCCGGCAACTTTGTTGTCCGTGGTAAAAAACGATGCCTGGCTGCAGCAACAAACCCAGTTGCTGGACAAAATTCAGCAGGTCGAGCAAAACCTGGTGGACGCGGTAAAACAACAGGCCGAAACCGCTTATCGCAAATCTTCAGGCCAGTTACTGCGGTACCTGACAATCGTTCCGGTTACCCTGCTGGCTGCACTCGTGTTTAGCTGGCTAATATTACGTCATGTCAGACATCGGTTGACCTTATCCAGTAAAGTGTTTAACCACACTCAGGATCGTATTACCGTTACTGATCCGACTGGCGTAATCGTTGATGTGAACCCAGCCTTTACCCGCGTAACCGGTTATCAGAAAAGCGAGGTTATTGGTCAGCGCTCCAGCATTTTGCAGTCGGGTAAACAAAGTAAAAGCTTTTATAAAGCCATGTGGGAAAAGCTGCTGAAAGATGGCTCATGGCAGGGCGAGCTATGGAACCGGCGCAAAAACGGAGAAATATATGCCGAACTGACGTCCATTAGCGCAATAAAAAATCAGCATGGACACGTCCAGAATTACATCGGTATATCCTCAGACATTACTGATCAGGCTTTTGAGCACCAACGCGAACTGGAATACCGAGCCTACCACGATTCGTTGACCCGTTTACCTAACGTAATGTTGGTCCGCGACAGGTTGGAACATGCATTGAGTATTGCCGCGCGTAATGAAGAAAACATAGTGGTTGCCTCGTTAGACATCGATAACTTTAAGTACATTAATTCACGTTGCGGCCACGTTGTCGGAGACCAGGTTATTGAGGCGCTGGCCAAACGCCTGAGAGGAATGCTGCGCAAGGGGGATACCCTGGGGCGGGTTGCCGGAGATGAGTTTTTAATGGTAATCGAAGAACGGCACAGTTTGCGTGAAGTCCATACGATTTTGGAACGTATGCTGACAGAGATTCCGGAGCCATTGTCGATTGACGGGCAAACGGTCAAGATTACAGCGAGTATCGGTGCTACCGTGTACCCGGAAGATAATACCGATGCCGACACCTTAATCCGCCACTCTACACAGTCGCTTCACAATGCCAAACGAGAGGGCCGCAACCGCATAAATTGGTTTGATGCCAAGCAGGAACGAATTCATAACAAAACCGCTGAGTTAATCTCCCGCTTAGATATTGCGATGAAGAATAATGAGCTGGAATTGTTTTACCAGCCAAAAGTTAATATGAAAACGTGCGAGATTGTTGGGGTTGAAGCTTTATTAAGGTGGCGAGATCCCGAGCGCGGTCTGGTGCCTCCCGGTGACTTTTTGCCGGCTATCGAGGAACATCCGTTTTCGATACAGGTCGGCAACTGGGTTATTGAGGCAGCTATTGCACAGTGCCAGCAATGGCAAGCTGAGGGTATTAGGTTACCAGTCAGTATAAATATCAATGCACTGCAGTTGCTCGATGAGGACTTTGTCGAGTCCATTTGCGAGCGGTTGAGGCGTTATCCGGATGTTGGCCCGGAGCTGCTCGAACTGGAGGTCCTGGAGAGCGCAGCCATTGGTAAGATTCACGTTGCAGCAAAAGTTTTAACTAAATGTAAGCGCTTGGGAATCAATGTATCACTGGATGATTTCGGTACCGGTTATGCGGCCCTTGATTACTTGAAACGACTGCCCGCTCAGACATTGAAAATCGATCAGACATTTGTCCGCGATATGTTGAATGACGAAAGCGATGAAGCCATTGTCAAAGGTATTATCGGTCTTGCTGAGGCCTTTGGGTTTGCAGTTATTGCAGAAGGCATCGAAACCGAGCAGCAGGGCGTTAAATTACTGCAGCTGGGTTGCGAGCTGGGCCAGGGGTTCGGAATTGCCAGGCCGATGCCGGCAGAGCAGCTACCGGACTGGATCAACAACTGGCAATGTTTCGATAGCTGGCGCGATGTTAGTATGAAATAAATAGTGAGAAACCTATAAGTCCTGGGCAGCCGCATAAGCACTGGCCCAGGCCCACTGAAAGTTATAACCGCCCAGCCATCCGGTCACATCCAGTACTTCGCCGATAAAGTAGAGTCCGGGCTGCAGCTTACTGGCCATACTTTTGGAGCTGACTTGATCAACATTGACGCCGCCCAAAGTGACTTCGGCGGTGCGATAACCCTCGGTGCCGGCGGGCTTTAATGACCAGTGATTAAGATCTTCTGCAACTTGCTCGAGTTGCTTTTTAGCCATTTCTGCTACGCGCTGTGTCACCGGCCATTGGTGCTCTTGTGCTAAAGCCTGTACAACCCGTTTGGGAAAATGACTTTGTAGTAAAGTACCCAGCTGGGCTTTAGGCTGCTCAGTCCGGGTTTGTTCGAGCCACTGCAGTGCGTCCTGGTCTGGCAATAAATTGAGAGATACGGTTTCTCCCGGTGGCCAGTAAGAGGAGATTTGCAGTATTGCGGGTCCGCTTAGGCCGCGGTGGGTAAATAACATGGCTTCCCTAAAATAGCCCTCGCCGGCACTGGCTGTTATGGGTAAAGATACGCCAGCCAGGTCGGCAAAGTGCTGCTTTTGTTGCTCGTGCAGTGTCAGGGGAACCAGTCCGGCTCGCACTGGCACAATAGTGTGGCCGAATTGTTCTGCTAATCGATAGCCCAGTGGGGTTGCACCAAGCTTGGGCATAGATAAGCCACCACAGGCGATAACCAGTTTATCGGCGCGGTACGTACCTTGGCTGGTTGTCACATGATACTGGTCCTCATAGCTGACATTAAGAACGTCGGTCCGCAGCTGAATTTTTGCGCCGTAGCGTTCGCACTCAGCTAAAAGCATTTTGACAATGTCTTTCGCTGAGTCATCGCAGAACAATTGGCCCAGTGTTTTTTCGTGATAGGGTATTTGGTAATGATCAACCAGCGCCATGAAATCCCACTGAGTATAGCGACTGAGCGCAGACTTACAAAAATGAGGGTTGCTGGACAGATAATTATCCGGGCTGGTATACAAATTAGTAAAGTTACAGCGCCCGCCGCCCGAAATGAGGATTTTTTTCCCCGCCTGTTTAGCATGGTCGACAACCAACACCGACTTGCCGCGCCGGGCTGCCTGGGCAGCACAGTGAAGGCCAGCGGCGCCGGCGCCTATGATGAGAACGTCCGGGTTAAGCATTATTGCTGCCCGGGCGCCAGTGTGGGTGCGCCATCATTAATCAATTTGGAAATCCTTGCTTTATGTAGATATCAAAGCGATGCTTCTTGCTTTTTAGCTGCGTGCTGGGTTTGCTACCAGCTAAAAACGGGGCACTGTTTGGCCGCTTAACCACTACCCTGAAACGGGCCACCCGTTGTGCCGGCGCAAGTAACTGATCAGCATCATCGTCGCTGCCTACTAGCTGTTGAAACATCTGCATGTCTTTTTTAACCAGAGCCTTTTGTTTTCCGGTTTTAGGAAACATAGGGTCAAGATAAACCACATCGGTACTGTTGTCCGGCAACTGCGCAACATGGGTTTGTTTTAGTAGCTGCATCTGCCGGGCTGCTTCGCCAATAACATCGTCTTTTTGCTGAGCCCTTGATAACGCATCAGCCAATAACTCTCTGACCATCGGGTGGCGTTCGATAAGCGCTACCGGGCAGCCAAACCGTGCTAATACCAGAGCGTCGCGTGCTAACCCAGCAGTGGCATCGATAACCGCTGGGTGAAATTTGCCCGATACACCAACGGCTTTTGTTATGGCCTCGCTTTTAAGCGAGGAGTGTTGCGCCCGGTAAGCGACCTTGCCCTCATGAAAATCAACCAGCAGCGGCTGCATGGCTGGCTGAGCCTGTTGCCAGACTAATGCCAACCCCTGTTCGGTTTGCACTAGCTCAAAAGACTGGCTCATTAGCGCTCCATATCAATGTGGGGGATGTCATCTTCCAGATACTGCTCACTGATGGGTTTGAAATTAAAGCTCTGATAAAAATCCATTAAGTAGACCTGGGCGCCCAGCCGAATGGGTGTTGTCGGAGACTGCTGGTGCAAAAAGTCGATAGCCCGCTGCATGAGTTCTCGCCCCAGGCCGGAGCGACGAACTTTTGCGTGGGTTAAAACCCGGCCGATCCGGCTATAAGGCTGCTGAGCATCGGCTACATATAAACGAGCATAAGCAACCAGCAAGCCGCTGTCGTCCTCGGCAAATAAGTGCAGTGCCTGCTCATCGGCTCCGTCGGCATCTAAGTAAGGGCAGGTTTGTTCGACTACAAAGACTTCCTGGCGCACTTTTAAGATTTGGTAAAGTTGTTGTAGTGATAGCTCATTAAAAGAATAAAGGTACCAGTTCATGTGCCCACTTTTTTAATTGATTGAGTTAACGGAATAACCCTTGCTGAATGGTATAACGCTAACAGCTCACTAACCGGCTTGCGGGCATCGCCTTTCTGGCTAATGCTGCGCGCTACGGAAAGCTGGCGTATCGTTGCATTTTGGTACAAAGCGCGGGTTAACGGAGTATCGTGATTGCTGATTAATACCGGTATCTGACGTTTATTCGCAGCCCTAAGCGCGTGTCGTGCCAGCTCGCTTTGATCATTAAGGCTAAAGCCCTGGCTGGCATAGCTGGTAAAATTAGAACTCTGCACTAACGGGGCATAAGGCGGATCGCAATAAATAATGTCCCCTTTACGGGCCCGTCGAAAAACCTGTTCAAACGACAGACAAATAAATTTTGCCCGTTTGGCTTTTTCAGCAAAATATTCAATTTCGGCTTCCGGAAAATAGGGCTTACTGTAATCTCCGAAAGGTACATTAAAAATACCTTTGCTGTTATACCGGCATAAGCCGTTGTAGCCGTGGCGGTTCATGTACAGAAACAGCAATGACCGGTAATAAGAGTCGCTTGATTGATTAAACTCTTTACGCAAAGAGTAATAAGCGTCACTTTGATTATGGCGGCAGGTAAACAGACGTCTGGCATCATCAATGAACGTTTTTGGACGGCGTTTGACAAACTTATACAGGGTAATCAGATCCGCATTAATGTCATTGAGAAGGTAGCGTTCATAGTCGGTATTAAGAAACACCGAACCGGCACCGACAAAGGGCTCTATGAGCTTTTTTCCAGTGGGAAGTTGGTTTTTGATGGGTTCGATTAGCGAATATTTACCGCCCGCCCATTTTAAAAAAGCCCTGTTTTTCTTCATTGACTGGCCTTTGGAGAATCTTGTGCTCAGTGTACCCCAAAGGCCGTTTGATGAAAATTACTCTACGCCGGCTGGCTCAATTTCTTTTTGTATCGCAAGATAGGTTTTCGCCCATGGTTCCATTTGCTGAACTGAAGCCGGTAATTCTGTGACAGCTGCTCTGGCTTGCTCGAGGGTGTCGAACACTCCATAAACAATGACATAAGAGCCATCATTGCGCTGATAAACGTCGGTAGTCGTACTTATACCATGCTGCTGCCGAAACTGCGTCAACAGGTCCTCGCTGCTAATAATGGCGACCTGCAGTGCAAATGCCTGGCTATTTTGTGCAGCTATGGCATCGGTCTGGTAGGGTCGCCGGACTGCTGCTGGCTGACTGTTTGTCTGCTCCGGCTGCTGAACTTTAATTAGGCTAAGCTCCAGCTCTCTTGGGTCGTTTTCGGCAGCTGCCGTGCGGTTAAGATTATCCAGCGCTTCCCGGTACGATATGGCTAACTCTTTCGGCATTAGCTCCAAAGAGGGTTGCTCCATGGGTTCAAAAGAGGGTAATTCGGCGGGCTTCGCGGTAGCCTCCGGCTCGCTGCTGTTGTCAGTTGTCCCGGCTTCGGCTTCGGCTTCGGCAACGGGCGACGCTGCTAACTCGCTTTCAGGCTGTGGCGTTTCACTCTGCCAGTATTGCTCCAGTGTCTCTTTATTAAAAAAAGCTGCTGCTGCGAGGCTAAGCACCAGAGTCAGAGCAAAGATATAAATAAGCTTTACCGGGCGCCTGGTTTTGCTGTCAGTTACTGTATTTATCGATACTGAATCATCCGCTTCGCCGCCGGCTGGATCAGTTTCGTTAGTCGGCTGATCTTTGTAGCGCTGGGCCTGGGTTGTTAAAGCCAGTTGCAGGCGTTGCTGAATTTCTCCGGGGTAACCGTTAATGGTATTTAAGAATTGCTGGATTCGGTCAAAATTCCACAGCCGTTGCTGTCGCTCCGGCAATAACTCCTGCACATAGCGTATTTGCTCATCATGAGACATCGGTGCGACTTCCAGCATGGTCGGGCCCTGAACCCGCAGATGTGGTGCTGGTTTTTGCTGATAAGCCCAGCGACTGTCGGCAACAATAATGACACTGACTTTTTGGCCGATAGCTGATAGCTGCTGGACTGTCGAGACACATTCGGCGAGAAAACTATCTGGCAAGTGCTCGCCATTATCAATAACAATAACGGCGTGTTTGACGGGCGCCTGGCGCTGCATTTGCCGGCTTAACGTCTCATCACTTAAGCTAATGGTACCGAATAGTTGATTGAGTACCTGAGCACGCAGGCGATCAACGCTGGAGCGCTCATTAGCCGTAACGAAAGCGCATTCAGCATAATTTGACGCTTGTTCGATGAAGAGTTCAGCAATGGTAGTTTTACCGGAGCCATCACCTCCGTGAAGCATGACCAGTGAGTCATTTTGCTGAGACAGCTGGTGCAGCTGGTCGATAATATTCTGCTGACTTGCTTTAATTTTTACGGGTGCTGCGACAATATGTTGTTGAGCCACTGCTTGCATAACCTTTTCCTGTCAGATGCGTTAGCAACATTCAGTGATTACAGCAGCAATGGTTTGTTCATCAATGTCTTTAAAAACTGCCGCGGAGCCAATGCCGGTTGGCAGAATAAAGTGCAATTTGCCGTCTTTTACTTTTTTATCGCGTTGCATATAGTCGCGCCATTCAGACCATGGCATATCCGGACTCTGCGTGGGTAAACCCAGCGCGCTGAATAAGTTAAAAAGACGACGAAATTCTGACACCGATAGCTGCTGTGTCACTTCCGCTAACTTAGATGCAATTATAGTGCCAGCGGCAACAGCCTCGCCATGTGTCCATTCGCCGTAATGGCTGGCTGCCTCTATCGCGTGTCCGAAGGTGTGTCCGAGGTTTAACAAAGCGCGCACACCCTGCTCGCGCTCGTCATCAGCAACAATTAACGCTTTAATTTCGCAGCTGCGCTGAATGGCTGACATTAAGGTATTAGCGTCACGCATTTTCAGCTCAGCGGTGTGGTGCTCCAGCCAGCTAAAAAACTCAGCATCGTAAATAATGCCGTACTTTATGACTTCGGCCAGACCGCTAAGGTAATCCCGTTCGGTGAGGGTTTGCAGGCACTGAGCGTCAATTAACACCGCTTTAGGTTGGTAAAAGGCACCAATAAGGTTTTTACCCTGCGAGTGATTGACGGCCGTTTTACCACCCACTGAAGAGTCTACCTGAGCTAACAAGGTTGTCGGAATTTGGTAAAAATCGACTCCGCGCTGGAAGGTGGCGGCAACAAAACCCGCCATGTCACCGACCACACCGCCACCTAAAGCAACAATGGCGCAGTCACGATTCAGCCCCGCTGCAATCAAGTGGTCCATTACATCACTGTAGATACTCAGGCTTTTGTACTGTTCGCCGTCAGGCATTTCAAAAACGGTGACGGAGAACTCAGTCAGGGAGTCCAGTAAGGGTTGCAGATAGTACTGCGCTACTGTGGGGTTGGTAATGATGCAAAGCTGCTGGTTGTGCTTGGGTAAAAACTTATTGAACTGCCCAAGGCTGCCGCTGGTTATGTGAATAGGGTAGCTGCGCTCATTAAGCTCGACCGTTATCGATGTCATTGCGCAGCTCCTACACGTTAGTGGTGGGCTTTAGTTCAAGCCATTAACACCCAGTTGCTCAATGATTTCATTGACCACAACTTTCGCACTTTGGTCGTCTGTACGGACAGTAATATCAGCGATTTCTTCGTACAGGGGATCACGAATCTCCGCCAACTGCTCAAGCACTTTGCGTGGTTCTTCAGCTTCGGCGATCAGTGGTCTGCGTTTGTCACGCTGTGTGCGCGCCAATTGTTTATCGATGGTGGTCTTCAGGTAGACGACAATACCGCGCGCAGACAGCCGATTGCGGCTATCTTTGCTGATGATCGAGCCTCCGCCCGTTGCTAACACAATCCCCGTGTGCTCGGTAAGATCTTCGAGCACCTTTTCTTCTCTGACCCGGAAGCCTTCTTCACCTTCCAGCTCAAATACCCAGCTGATGTCAGCACCCGTGCGACGCTCAATTTCTGTGTCAGAATCAAAGAAGTCTAAATGGAGTTGTCTGGCAATTTGACGACCAATCGTACTTTTGCCGGCACCCATAGGGCCGACAAGAAAAATATTACGTTTCTCAGCCATATTCCTGCTTACATCACTGTTTAAATTAGCTGTAACTCACGAATCCGGAGTGTCTAGAGACGTCCCCCAACCCAACGAAAAGAAGCGCGATTATCGCAATTCAGCACGCGTTTAGCAACTCTATTCGGCAGCGTCGAGAATCGTCGGTGTAACGAAGATGACTAACTCTCGTTTCTCCTGATGATATTGCCGCTGTTGAAAGAGTTTACCCAGCAGTGGTAATGAAGAAAATATAGGGACTGCGGTGTTATCATTCAATTCCAATGTCTGAAAAATTCCACCTAAGACAATGGTTTCGCCATTTTTAACAAGTACATGCGTGCCCATTTCCTGTGTATCGATGGCGACGGCCGGCCCGGTTGGGGTCGAGACGGTGTCACCGCGGGTATTTTGAGTAATGGTTAAGTCCAGCAGTACATGATCATTGGGTGTTATTTGCGGTGTTACCCTTAATCCCATCACGGCTTTTTTAAATTGCACCGCAGTGGCTCCGGAGGCGGCGCTTTCAACGTAAGGTATTTCCGTCCCTTGCTCAATATAGGCGGGTTGTTGGTTGGCTGTGAAAATTTTAGGGCTGGCAATAATTTCGCCTTTATTTTCACGCTCCAGTGCAGTTAGCTCAAGGTCTAGTAGTAAATCCTTACTCAGCCGGGCGACATTGAGTCCAACCGTAGCCGCCGGTTGCACGCTGGGTAAGTCAACCTGCATTCCCTTAATAAAAGTGACCTCGCTATCGATTGGTAGGTTAAGCCCATACTCTGAAGCCCCCCAGCGAACCCCAAACTCTTCAGCGATATTAGCTTTCAGGCTGACCATACGTGCTTCAATCATAACCTGGCGGACGGGACGGTCGAGTTGCTTTATTAATCCTTTCAGTAGATTAACCTGCGCCGGGGTGTCGATAATGATTAAGGTGTTGGTGCGCTCATCTACACTAATCGAACCGGCGGCCGAAACAAAGCCCGGACTGGCCTGCAACAGCGCGGCTATATCAATTGCGCGGGCAAAGTTTATTGTAACCAGCTCGGCACCGGCGGCATCGGGTTTCGCTGCTGCGGGAGCCGAGTCACTAATCCACAGAATGTCCTTGTTAAGGTTAATATAAAGTCGGTTGCTGGTGGCCAGACTATCAATGGCGTCGGCCCACTGCACATCCCTTAATTGCAGGCTGGCTGTACCTGTCACGCCATCACTGATGACCAGATTCAATGACAGCTGCTGAGCTAACAATGTAAAAATATCCCGTAACGGCGTTTGGTTAAAAGTTAAGTTGACCCTGGCTTGCTGCTGCTCTGTGGTCAGTAGCTTTCGCCAGCCGGCTGTTTCTGCTGTAGCCGGAACAATGAAGATAAAGCACAGCAACAGGCTGCTGACCCCATGCTGTAATAGCAGCTTGAAAGCCATAATTACTCCTTAAGTGTTAAGTTAACCGGATGCACATCCCAGCACCCCTGACGGGGACGCCATTGCTTTAACTGCAGCGAATCCTCATTAATGGCGATAATCTGGGTTACCGGCTCCTGTAGCCAGGCGCCTTCCGATAACGCCAGCCAGTTGCCCTGTCTGTTGGTAAAGTAGGCCTGACGTTTGTTTTGCTTTAAATGAGTAGCGATGGCCGCCAGGCGGAGCTTGCTAAGGGCGGGCAACGATTGTTTTAAGGCTGCGGCCGGCGGACGTTGATGACAACTGCTTGCGGCGGCCATCGGTGCCGGGCCGGTGTGTTGGATGCCATGCTGGTTAATATCCTGACTCAGTTGCCAGTGAAACTGCAGCTGGTCCGGCTGCTGTTGCTGCAGGCTCAGACGCTGGTGGCTGTGCGGCTGCTGTAGATTTAAAAAGCGGCGTAAATACTGTTCCAGTAAGTGGTGGTTAATATGCAAAAGCGAAAGTGATAATCGCCGTTGTGGCTTGTCGCGGGTCAGGGTCAGACTAACGCCCAGCTCTTCGGCCCACTGTGCGAAATGCCATTCCACCTGGTCGGCGGAGAGTATTGGTACCTCCTGCAACGGAGCAATGGCCAGGGCTTTTTGGTACTGCGCAACCTTTTTTAGCTGAGTCTGTTGCACCCGCAGTTGCTGATTAAGTTGCTGGTACTGATAATGAGTCAGCGTATAAACCAGGGCCCCGCTGACTAAGGTGCAGCAGAGCAGTATGATCAAAACCAGGTGACGGCCTGCGAAGCCGGTCATTCGCGGTCGTCAGAGGCGAGCAGCAAAAACTGCCCGGCACGTGGAAAGCTGACATCAATTTGCCGGTTTGACTGTTGCCGCCGAAGCCAGTCGACTAAGTGCTTAACTGCCTCGGTGTTCTGATAAAGCCCGGAAATGGTCAGTTCATCAGCTAGCCAGTTAATTTGGCTGATAACCAGCCCGGTAACTGACAGCTGGCTGAGCTCGATAAACTGGGTGACTAAGCTATCTTGTTGGCGCTTGGCAGTCTGCCGTTGTTTAGCCTGTTGACTTTGTTGCTGACGCTGCAAAAAACGCTGTTCGAGCTTTGGCAAAAAGGCAAGCTGCTGTGCGTTAGCGTCAATGCGTAGGCTTAGCATTGTTAACCGGGTTTGGTAGCTATGGATTAATCCTGCGGATACAGCGATTAAGAAAGCCAGATAAATACCAGCGCTGTATCGGTGACTCCATAGCTGTCGGCGCCAGCCCGGTTGCCGCCAATTCAGTAAATTTAGTGATGCCAATGACTGAAACCCCGTAGTGCCAGACCTAGCAGGGGCATCATCTGACCGCTATTAATTTTTATCGAATTATCGGTTGTTGATGCCGCAGCCAGTTGGTCCGGTACCTGTAAAACAGTAAATTCATGCTCTGGTAATATTTCGCGCAGCGCCAGTAAAAGAGATTTCAGACCAAATATAAAAACCGGAGTACCACAGTGCTGAAGTGCGGCAAGCTCAGCCAGCGACTGGAACTTAATATCGATTAAATCACCATGACGACAATGCATAACTACGGCCAAAGGCGCTGCAAGATGGACAATGAGCCAGTGATTGGCGGGCTGTTTTTGGTAGCGAGGCGGCCAGTGATAAGGCAGTAAAAAGTTAACTGCCCGGACAACCGCCTGAAAAGCCGGTTCAATAACCCGGATAGGCTTATTGAATACCGCCAGCTGTTCTTTGCGTTGTTGTATTTGTGAGGTATGGCCGGTTATTACTGCCATGTAATCTGGATGTTGTTGATAGTCAAAAGCGACTGCCGCGCTTTGTTGCTGTTGAGCACCCAGCATAGTCACTACCGACTCCTGTATTTGCTGGTGAGTGACGGCCTGGGTTAGCTGTTGGTAGTGAACAGCGCGATGCTCCATTACCGTCATTAACGATGTGCAGGGTAAGGCGTCAGGAACGGTCTGATCAGGAGATATGGTGGCAAAGTAACCAACGTTAATCTTATTTCTGACCCGCTTTAATTTAAGTAACAGCCAGGTTTCATCCAGTCTGTCGACGGCCATCATCTGACTTTCGGGTGTTGCCATAGAGCGCCCAGTAAAAGTTTTTAAAATAAGCACCAAGCGTAGTGTTTAGCGCAAAAATCAGCCATAATCGTACTTCGCCGATAGTTGTGTGAAATTGAATGAGTTTGTTGTAGTAAATGGAGTCCTTGGTTGAAGCTTTTTAAACGCCTGGTTATTAGTCTGGTCATCCTTTTTATCCTCGGGGTTGGCTCCATCGCGGCTCTGTACCTGTATGTCAGAGCCGATTTGCCGAGTGTTGCAACACTTAGAGACGTTGAGTTACAGACGCCCATGCAAGTGTTCAGCAAAGAGGGTGAACTGATTTCGCAGTTTGGCGAGAAACGGCGTATTCCGGTGTCTCTGGAGGATGTTCCCGAGAGCATGGTTGACGCCTTTTTAAGTACCGAGGACAGCCGTTTTTACCAGCACTATGGCGTTGATCCGATTGGGGTTATGCGAGCCTTCTGGGTGCTGGTTACTACCGGCGATATAAAAGAAGGGGCCAGTACCATCACTATGCAGCTGGCGCGTAACTTCTTCCTGAGTTTTGACCGCGCCTGGATGCGCAAAATAAAAGAAACCTTTATTGCGCTGCATATTGAGCAGTTGCTGAATAAAGACGAGATTCTTGAGCTTTACCTGAATAAAATTGCTTTTGGTCACCGTGCTTACGGGGTGGGCGCAGCGGCGCGGGTTTATTACGGCAAGTCTTTAGAGCAACTGAGTCTGGCGCAAATAGCGACCATCGCCGGCCTGCCCAAAGCCCCTTCAAATTTAAACCCGATCAGCAATCCTGAAGCAGCAAAGGCCCGGCGTCGTGTGGTGCTGTTGCGGATGCTGGACGAAAACAAAATAACCCGGCAACAATTTGATCAGGCCGCCGCCGAGCCAGTGACTGCCCGTCGCCACGGCGCCGAGGTTACCGTTAATGCACCCTATGTCGCGGAGATGGTGCGCCAGCAGATGATCGAATTATTTGGCGAACAGCAAGCCTATAACGCCGGCTTTAATGTCTACACCACGGTAAAAAGTAATGTCCAGCTGGCTGCACAAAAGGCGGTTTGGGATAACCTGCATGCCTATGACGAACGTCACGGTTATCGTGGCCCTATTAGTATTTTGTGGTCAACGGAAAATGGCGAACCGGCACTTTCCACAACTGAAATCGAAGAGTATCTGCAGCAGCTTAAAAGCTTTGGTGCCGTAACGCCGGCTGTGGTTACTGAGGTCAGTGAACAACAAGCGACGGTTAGGGTAAAAGGCCAGGGCCAATTAAGATTGCCGTGGGAGGCAATGCACTGGGCGCGTCCCTATATTAATGAAGAACGCCAAGGTGCTCCGCCGCAGGCAGCGACTGATATTATGCAACCGGGGCATGTTATCTGGCTGCGGCAAGTCGAGCAGCAGTGGCGCCTGGCTCAACTGCCCGAACCCAGCTCTGCGATTTCCTCACTGCAGCCTGAAGACGGCGCAGTAGCAGCGGTTGTTGGCGGTTATAGCTTTGGCTTAAGCCAGTATAACCGGGCTACACAGGCCGAACGCCAAGTGGGTTCAAATATCAAACCGCTGGTTTATTCCGCTGCTTTTGAAGAAGGGTTTACCTTAGCCAGTCTGGTTAACGATGCGCCGATTAATCAGTGGAATCCGGGTACGGGCATTGCCTGGCGGCCGAAAAATTCGCCTGATGTTTACGAGGGACCCATTCGGCTGCGTAAAGCCCTGGCAAAATCTAAAAACGTGGTATCGGTTCGCCTGGTGCGCGATGTGGGTGTAAAAACAACCGCCGATCATATTGCCAAATTCGGTCTACAGCGATCACAGGTGCCTGAAAACGAATCGATATCTCTCGGCTCCTTGTCGATGACACCGATGCAGGTAGCGCGTGCTTATGCCGCCTTTGCTAACGGCGGCTATTTGATCGATCCCTATATTATCGAAAGGGTGGAAAGTGCAGATGGTGAAGTTGTTTATCAAGCCGAACCAAAGCGCGCCTGTCGGGAGTGTGATGCGCCGGCCCCCCGAATTATTTCGGAACAAAATGCCTTTTTAGTCGCCCAGGCGATGAAATCCGCGGTATGGGGAGGCGGCAGCTGGGCGCACGACACTGGCTGGAACGGGACCTCCTGGCGGATTCAGCGCTCCAAACCCATTGTTAATGAAGTCGGGCGCGAGATTGCCGGTAAAACCGGTACCACAAACGACGTCCGGGATACCTGGTTTTCAGGCTTTACCAGTGGCCTGGTTACGACAACCTGGGTGGGTTTCGATGATGTTTCGCGCCAGCTGGGCCGGACTTCTATGCATCCCCTGCTGGACAGCAGCCAACAAGCCATTTCCGGCGGCGAAGCCGGGGCTAAAACGGCGCTGCCGGGTTGGATCCTTTACATGGAAGAGGCCGTTAAGGAATACCCGGCAGATAACCTGATGATTCCCCCCGGAGTGGTTAATGTGCGGATCGACCTGGAAACTGGCAAGCTAACTCACCGGACCAACTACACCACTCGCTTCGAGTATTTCATTAACGGAACTGAGCCGACCGACTATGTCGATCGCAGTCAGGATAATACCAATATATTTGACGAAGATGAGGACAGCGTTTTTTAACAGCTTGCCCCTAAACGAGCCAGTAACTGGTTAAGGTCAGATTGCACGCCGCCGGCAGTTACCTCTTTGCCGGCGCCTGGCCCACTGATCACGAGTGGCATTTCTGAGTACCAGTCGGTATAGATAACAAAGATATTTTCGCCCGGGATAAGATTTGCCAGCATGTCGCCCAACGGAATGTACTCAATACCGACTTTTGCCTTAACGCGTTGTTCTTCCGTTACAGAGAAGCTGGCCAGCAAGCGCGGTACCTTACCTTCTTCTGCGGCCTCGCGTTGCATGTCATTCATAGGCGTGTCGAGTTCTTCCAGGCGCTGCATAAATTCGGCCGCCGAAATATCGCGTAAATGCTCAGGCACTACGCTATTAACCTGAATGTCCTGCCAGTCAAGCCGCAAGCCAATTTCACGGGCAAGTATTAACAACTTGCGTGCCAAGTCCTGACAGGAGAGGTCTTCGCGCGGATCCGGTTCGGTATAACCTCGCTTTTTAGCCTCAGCGACTAAGTCACTGAAATTGGCGTCTTTGGTAAAGCTTTCGAATAGCCACGACATGGTACCGGAGAAAATTCCCGATATACTGCGCACCTCATCGCCCTGATTGCGTAAATCGTTAAGGGCATAATTTAGTGGCAGTCCGGCACCAACAGTTGTGTTGTACAGCCATTCACGCTTGTATTCATGTTGTATGGTACGTATTTCCCGGTAAAGCGATTCCTGCGCCGAGCCGGCATATTTATTGGCACTGATAACATGCATTCCATTGGCAAAAAAGCTGGGATATAACTGCGCTATCGAGTGGGCTGCGGTTAAATCAAGTACCACCAGCTCGTCATAGGGCGAATTGGGTAATTCGCGCAGTAGTTCCGTTAATACATAAGGTCTTGCTAAGCGCTCAAAGCTGCTGGTCCAGTCATGCAAATCGATGCCGCTATAGTCCAGCCAAATCTGTCGGGAATTAGCGATGCCGATAATACGGACATCCATCAGCTGATTAATGCGGTCGCGCTGTTGCCTGAACAGCTCTAGCCAGGTGGTACCGATGTTGCCGCGGCCCAGCACCAGAACACCCAGGCTGCGGCGGTAGTTAAACAGTTGACTATGCAGGCGATTCAGTAACCGGCTGTCCAGTTGTTGCTCAAGAATCGCGATGGCTGAGCAGCCGGTTTCTGCAAGCCCAAAACGGCGAACCTTTTGTTCACTTAGCTGCAGCTTAAAGGTGTGGTACTGATCGGACTCCTGAATTCGGTCACCGACCAAAGCGACCATCGAGTAGCCGCGTATTTGAGTTATGGCGTTGTCACGATCGACCTGTTCAAGCCAGTCGCTCATATAGTCCTGATGATTCTGATGGAAAACCAGGTACTGAACATGCTGGTCAGGCTCGGTCCAGCTAAACAAAGGTTCGAGCTCAAGATCCTGCAGTCGGCTGACCAACGCTTTATCAGTTAGCTGAACCTTGAATAATACGACCTCGGATAGTGAGGTGAATACCTTGGCTCGGGGTTCTCCCTGCTGAAACTGCCCGATACGTGTTTGCTGATTTTCAACCTTTAAGCTGGAGCGCACCGAAAGCACCATACGTTGCTTATTCACCGGCTGAAATGTTCGCGGGTGCAGTACCGGAGAACCAATGCGGGCAAGCTCTTCAGCTTCGCTCCAGTCCAGCGCCGGCAGGTTGACGACGCGCTCAATTTTGCGCGGATCAGCCGAGTAAACGCCGGCTACATCCTTCCAGATGGTGACATCTTTTACATTAAGCAGGCTACCGACCAGCGTGGCTGAATAGTCGCTGCCGTTGCGACCCAGCGTCAGGCTTTCACCGTTAACGCCACGGGCGATAAAGCCAGTAATAATAAAGCGCGTGCCCGGGTTCGGTGCCACTCGCTGTAATAATAAGTTGCGCGACTCTTGTTGCTGGATAATGGGTTCAGGAGCATCCTCTGCCCGCAAAAAGTCCCGTGCGTCAATAGCTTCGGCTTTTGTTCCCTGTTTACGCAGTAAGGCCGCAAGCAGTCGGGCAGACCAGAGCTCCCCGTAAGCTAGCAATTCTGCTTTACTGCTAATGGTTTGCTGGCCGTCGATAAACGACTGCAGATGATTGAAATCCTGCTTCGCTGCAGTAATCAGCTCAAATTGCAAATCTCCGCTCAATAGCTCAGTAATCAGCCCCAGCTGGAATTTTTCCAGCTGTCGCAGCAAGATGTCTGCGGTATCGCCGGGCTGATTGCCAGCATTCACAATAGCGAGTATGTGATTGGTTGTATCACCGGCTGCAGAAACTACCACCAAGTCACTGGCTCCGGCGTATTCGTTGACAATACGGGCAACCCGGCGGTAACAAAAGGCATCAGCTAAACTGCTGCCGCCAAATTTGTGCACCTGAATATTATCTGCTGCCATCTGGACTTGCTGTTTGCTGAGCTCATCAATAGCCATTTACCGGGTCCTCTTTACCACTTTAAAGGTTGCTTATACACAAGGCTAAAATATTGTGCGGCAAAAGTCAGCATTTTTTAGCCATCTAGACGGATAAAATTTGACGCGCGGCTGTTAGTGAGTACAATCCATTATATATTAAAGGGTTTCTTCTACAGCAGGACACGATGATGAAGTGGAACGGTGATTACATCTACCCGTATGCAGAGCACGGACAAAAAAGCCAGCAGGTTAAGAAAGTCACAGTGTCAATTCCCACGCAGGTACTTAAAGTGCTGACTGATGAGCGTACGCGCCGGCAAATTAATAATTTACGGCATGCCACCAATAGTGAGCTTCTCTGCGAGGCCTTCTTACACGCCTTTACAGGCCAGCCCTTGCCAACAGATGAGGACCTGAGTAAATCCAATCCGGAGAAAATCCCGTTGGCGGTGCGGCAGGAACTGGAACAGCGGGGACTGCCAATTCCCACCAACGAAGAGCTGGATAAATCTTAATCCTGCATATAGTTGTCGGGCAGGTCGATTTTCGCCACGCCCGAGCGCACGGCAGCTTTAGCCACTGCTCTTGAAACCCGGGGTGACAAACGGGGGTCAATAGGCTTTGGAATAATGTAGTCTCTGCCAAAGCTTAACTCATCAACACCAGCTGCTTGCAGAACCTCGTCCGGGACCTGTTCTTTTGCCAGTTGCCGAATGGCTTCGACGGCAGCGATTTTCATTTCGTCCGTTATGGCCGTTGCTCGGACATCCAGCGCGCCGCGGAACATAAAAGGGAAACAAAGGACGTTATTAACCTGGTTGGGATAATCGGAACGGCCGGTACCTATTATGACGTCCTCGCGGGCCTGCTTAGCCAGTTCGGGCTTAATCTCAGGGTCAGGGTTTGAACAGGCAAACACTACCGGTTTGTCTGCCATCCGCTTAAGTGCTTCGGGTTTCAGTAAGTCCGGACCCGACACGCCGAGGAATAAATCAGCTCCCTCGATAACATCTTCCAGTGTGCGTTTATCGGTGTTGTTGGCAAACAATAATTTGTATTCATTTAAGTCGTTACGGCGGGTATGGATAACCCCTTTTGAGTCCAGCATATAAATATGCTCGCGCTGAGCGCCGCACTTAATCAGTAGCTCCATACAGGCAATGGCTGCTGCGCCGGCGCCCATGCAGACAATTTGTGCAGTTTTTAGCTCTTTACCCTGAATTTCCAGTGCGTTAAGCATGCCGGCAGCCGTTACAATAGCGGTGCCGTGCTGATCATCATGGAAAATAGGTACCTGACACTTTTCAATCAGCGCCTGCTCTATTTCAAAGCACTCCGGCGCTTTAATATCCTCTAAATTAATACCGCCGAACGAGTCCGCAATGTTTGCAACCGTATTGATAAAATCCTGGGTGGTACGGTGGCTGACTTCAATATCAATAGAGTCGAGGCCAGCAAAGCGTTTAAATAATAACGCCTTACCTTCCATAACGGGCTTTGAGGCAAGCGGCCCAAGATTACCTAAACCTAAAATGGCTGTGCCATTACTGATAACCGCGACCAAATTGCCTTTAGCAGTGTACTTATAAGCATTATCGGGGTCTTCGGCGATAGCGCGAACGGGTTCAGCGACACCGGGGCTATAGGCCAGAGCCAGGTCTTTACTGGAATTGGCTGGCTTAGTTAATTCTACGGATATTTTCCCGGGAGTCGGGTACTGGTGATAATCGAGTGCTTGCTGGCGGAAATCAGTCATAGCGATAAAGCCTTCTCGCAATTAAGAAATTACCTCTCAGTTTAACGAGTTACGCTTGAATAACAAATCTTACCTGACGGCAAAGGACTCATTCACAGAAGATAATTGTTGAAGTGTTTAAAAAAAACACACTTAACTTTTCTTTAACAATGCAGGCGCGATTAAAGCGAGCTAACAAAAAAGGCGCTAAACAGCGCCTTTTTCTAAATTCTAAACGTAAAGTCCTGTTTGTAAGACTTTAGTTTCTTATTTCTTACCCAGCGAACCGAAACGTTTCTTAAACTTATCGACACGTCCGCCCGTGTCCATTACACGCTGCTTACCAGTGTAAAACGGGTGACACTCTGAACAAACGTCAATTAATAAGTCGTCGGTACGGGTTGAGCGAGTTTCAAATTTGTTGCCACAAGAACAAGTGACGTTAATCGCCTCGTACTTAGGATGAATACCTTTTTGCATGGGATTACCTCAATTATGGGCCGCATCGCTATCCGGTCATCTTGTGCCGGACACCATGCGTAAAAAAACAACAGTTATCAAGAGCGCGGCATTCTATGTGATCAGGGTGTATTGATCAAGTAAAATATCCTTGCTTGTATTATCACAGGCGGCGGCTCAAAATAGCCCTATGAGTCAGATTAACCAATTTTTACAGGTCGCATTGCCGGTTCCCCTGCGGCAAATTTTCAGTTACCGAAATGGGTTGGCACCAGTTACCGTCGGGAGCCGTGTGCGCGTGCCTTTTGGTAAACGTCAGTTAGTCGGTTTTGTGGTAGCAGAGCAAGCGGAACACGAGCTGGGCGAGTTTCAGGTTAAAGACATCATCGAGGTCATTGACCAGGTGTCAATTTGGAATACTGATATCTGGCAACTGGTTACCTGGGGTGCCGATTACTATCACCACAGTTTAGGAGAGGTTGCAGCAAATGCGCTGCCGGTATTACTGCGCAAGGGGCAGCCTGCACACTATCCCCGCACTGAATACTGGCAGTTGACGGAGGCTGGTAAAAAAATAACCGCTGAACAGCTAAGGCGCGCCCCTAAGCAACAGCAACTGATGACGCTGTTAGAGCAAGAGCCTTTAACCCGGAACGCAATAAAAGATGCGGGAATTAGCAGCACACTGCTGAAATTAGTTGCCGACAAGGGCTGGATTACTGCTTATCAGGCTGAACCGGAACTTAAGTCCAGCCCATGGCAGTTAGAGGATGCTAACCAGCCTTTAGATTTGAATAAAGAGCAGGCGGTGGCGGTCAGCGCAGTTAATCAGCAGAGCAGCTATGCTGCGTTGCTTTTGCAGGGTATTACCGGCAGCGGTAAAACCGAAGTTTATTTACAGGCAATAACACCGGTTTTACAGCGCAACCAACAAGTGCTGGTGCTGGTTCCGGAAATCGGCCTGACGCCGCAGACGCTGAAGCGTTTTCAACAACGATTTGATGTACCTATTGTAATGCTGCACTCAGGCTTAACTGACAATGAGCGTTTACAGGCCTGGCTTGACAGCCGTTCTGGTCAGGCAGCTATTATCATTGGTACACGATCGGCAGTATATACCCCATGCCATAAGCTCGGTCTTATCATTATTGACGAAGAGCATGATCTTTCATTTAAGCAGCAGGATGGCTTTCGCTATCATGCCCGCGATGTAGCGATTAAGCGCGCTCAACTACTGGATATTCCTATTGTCCTCGGCACCGCCACACCCTCATTGGAGACTCTGAATAATGCTGTTAACAAGCGGTTTCACTGGCTTAAACTAGATCAGCGGGCCGGTGGGGCCGAACTGGTTAAACATCAAGTTCTGGATTTAAAGCAACAACGGATTGAATCAGGCGTCTCAGCACCACTGCGCGATCAAATTAAAGAACAGTTAGAGCGGGGTAATCAGGTTTTATTATTTCTAAACCGCCGTGGTTTTGCTCCTGCACTTATGTGCCATGAATGTGGCTGGCTTGCCCAGTGCCAGCGCTGTGATGCCTATTACACTCTGCACAAAACTCATAACCAGCTGCTCTGCCATCATTGTGGCAGCCAGCGGCCCATTCCTCGCCAGTGTGGTGACTGTGGCGCGTCGCATCTAATGACGCACGGGGTTGGCACCGAACAACTGGAGCAAAGCCTGCAGCAGCAATTTCCGGGTTATGGGGTGCTGCGGATTGATCGAGATTCAACCCGTCGCAAAGGCGAGCTGAGCCGTCACTTGCAGGCAGCCACAGAAAATAAATACCAAATTTTAGTGGGTACACAGATGCTGGCTAAAGGGCATCACTTTCCTAACGTTACCCTGGTGGCGTTACTGGATGTTGATGGAGCCCTTTACAGCGCAGACTTTCGGGCTGCCGAGCGGTTAGCGCAATTATTTACTCAGGTAGCAGGGCGAGCGGGCAGAGCGCGCAAAGCGGGGAAAGTCGTACTGCAGACCCACCACCCGGAACATGACCTGATTCAGGATCTATTAAATAATGGTTACCAGGATTTTGCCATTACGGCGCTGGCCGAGCGGCAACTTAATGAATTACCGCCCTTTGGTTACATGGCCTTATTTCGTGCTGAGGCGGTTAACCGGCAACAGGTACTAACGGCTTTACAGGAACTCGCCAGTTTAATGCCAGAGGTTACCGGCGCTCAGCTGTTAGGGCCGATGCCGGCCTTAATGGAGCGCAAGGCGGGCCGCTACCGCTACCAGTTACTGCTGCACTGTCAGTCACGCAAGTTACGGCACCAGCTTTTGCATTTTTTATTGGCAAAAATCTCGCCGTTAGGCTCCTGGCGTAAAATTCGCTGGTCGCTGGATGTCGACCCGCAGGACTTCACATAAGCCCCACAAAGCGAGTAAACTAGCGCTATGATTAAGGCGTTTTTATTTTTTTAATTTACAGGTAGTCGAGTCGATGAAAGAACAACTGGAACAGTTATTAGGTGATGCGATTGGTCAAATAAAAGCCGATGGTATCCTGCCAGCCGATCAGCCGGTAAAAATTCAGCTCGACCGCCCACGGGATAAGTCTCACGGTGACTTTGCCACCAATCTGGCACTGATGCTGGCCAAGCCGGCCAAGGTAAATCCGCGACAGCTGGCCGAAGCCATCATTGCTGCGATTCCGCAAAATACCTTACTTGAAAAAACGGAAATAGCCGGCCCTGGCTTTATTAATTTTACCGTGGCTCAGGATCAGTTAAAAAACCAGCTACAGGAGATGTTTAACAGCACGCGCCTGGCAGTTCCTGAAGCCACCGATAAACGGACTATCGTCATTGATTATTCCTCGCCTAACCTGGCTAAGGAAATGCACGTTGGCCATTTGCGCTCGGCTATTATTGGTGATGCCGTGTCACGCGTCAGTGAGTTTCTTGGGCATACCGTCATTCGTCAGAATCATGTTGGCGACTGGGGAACTCAGTTTGGCATGCTGCTGGCTTACATGGAGCAGCTGGATAATCAGACCGCAGATTATGAACTCAGTAACCTGGAAACCTTCTACAAAGCGGCTAAACAACGCTTTGACGAAAGCGAGCAGTTTGCAACCCGGGCCCGCGAGCTGGTTGTGCAGTTACAGTCAGGCGATGAATATTGCTTGCGTTTATGGAACCAATTTATTGAAGTATCACTCAGTCACTGTCAGGAAGTTTATGACCGTTTAGGGGTTAAGTTAACGCGTGATGACGTTATGGCTGAGAGCGCTTATAACGATCAGTTGCCGGTAGTTATCAAGCATCTGCGTGAGCAAAAGCTACTGGTCGAAGACCAGGGCGCGCAATGCGTATTTCTGGATGAGTTTAAAGGTAAAGAGGGCGATCCTCTGCCCGTCATCGTGCAGAAAAAGGGTGGCGGATATTTGTATGCGACAACTGACTTAGCGGCTATCGAATATCGCCAGAAGCAACTCGGTGGTGATTACCTCATGTACTTCGTTGATGCCAGACAGGCGCTTCATTTTGAGCAAATCTTCACTCTGGCCCGCAAGGCCGGCTTTATCGAAGGTGACGACATTCGCACCGAGCATTTCGGTTTTGGAACCGTGATGGGGCGCGATGGCAGGCCCTATAAA
The DNA here is from genome assembly GCF_044797955.1 of Idiomarina seosinensis. Classification (GTDB taxonomy): domain Bacteria; phylum Pseudomonadota; class Gammaproteobacteria; order Enterobacterales; family Alteromonadaceae; genus Idiomarina; species Idiomarina seosinensis_A. Next base: position 2,399,810 of record NZ_CP085211.1, read on the forward strand.
AGTCGTGACGGCGGAGTAACCAAACTGGCCGACTTATTAGATGAGGCCGAGCGTCGTGCGTTAGTGTTGTTGCAGCAAAAAGACAGCGATTTGAGCGAACAGCAGCAACAGGACGTTGCCAAAGTTGTGGGTATCAGTTCAGTAAAATACGCCGACTTATCAAAAAACCGCACCAGCGATTATATTTTCGACTGGGACCTTATGCTGACCTTTGAGGGCAATACGGCTCCCTATCTGTTGTATGCTTTTACCCGGGTAAACAGTATCTTTAACCGTTTAGGTGAAAAAGGCTTTGATGCCGGTACTGATTTTATTCTGGACGATGAGCGCGAAGTCGCGCTGGCTAATCAACTGGTCCGTTTTAATGAGGTTGTGCAGCAAGTTTATGATAAAGCGATGCCGCATTTCCTTTGTGGCTATCTGTTCGAGCTGGCCGGGCGGTTTTCCAGCTTTTACGAAGCTTGTCCGATCCTTAACCAACAGGACGATGCCGTGCGTAACAGCCGCCTGAAGCTGGCACGTCTGACCGCATCAACATTGGCGCAAGGGCTTGAGTTGTTGGGTATCCCGACCCTGGAGAAAATGTAAATTCATGGATTACGCCAATCGGTCGCCGAAAAAGCAACCAAAGAAAGGGGCCGCGAAAAAAAGCCGAAAAGGCCAGCCCCGGGGGGCCAGTAATCGGCAGCAGCAGCCTGTGCCCTGGCTGATCATCGTTATCGCGGTCGCCTTAATCGGTGCTTTTACCTACGGTTTAGTCGCTATCAGTGGTAGTTCGGATAAGGTTGCAGAGCAAACGGTTGTGCAGCCGCCCCCGAAGGATTTGCTGCCGGAAAAGCCCAAAGAACAATGGCAGTACATTGACGAGCTGGAAGCAAAACAGGTAGAAGTTGATGTGCCGGAGCGAGAAGCAGGGCCGCCTAAGCTAATGCAATGTGGCTCATTCCGCCAGCGTAACGATGCGGAACGTTTAAAAGCGCAAATTGCCATGGTCGGCCTGGAAAGTCAGGTGCGCGCGACCGAGGGCACTAACGGCCTCTGGTACCGGGTCGTATTAGGTCCGTTTGCGACCAAACGCGACGCAGAGCGTGACCGGCACAAATTGCAGCGTGCAAACATTCACGGCTGTGCAATCTGGAACTGGAATTTAGATTAACCCAACCTTGAAATCCTGCCTCAGGACCCTCACATGTTCATCATTGATGTCGTTGCAAACGACGCATGACAACTAGAGAGGGTTAGATTTTGACTACGATAGTATCAGTTCGCCGCGGTGACAAAGTGGTGATTGGCGGTGACGGTCAGGTGTCACTGGGCAACACAGTAATGAAATCTAATGCACGGAAAGTACGCCGCCTGTATCACGATCAGGTACTAGCCGGTTTTGCAGGCGGCACTGCTGATGCCTTTACTTTGTTTGAACGCTTTGAGTCAAAGTTAGAACAGCATCAGGGCAACTTGCTCCGTGCCGCCGTAGAGCTGGCAAAAGACTGGCGAACAGATCGTGCACTTAGGCGGCTAGAGGCGTTATTAGCCGTTGCCGATAAGGAAACCTCGCTAATCATTACCGGTAACGGTGATGTGGTGCAACCCGAAAACGATCTGATTGCCATTGGCTCAGGCGGACCTTATGCACAATCTGCAGCAACCGCATTGCTGGAAAACACCGAACTTGAAGCCCGGGATATTGTTGAAAAAGCATTAGCGATAGCCGGCGACATCTGTGTGTATACCAACAGCACCAAGACCATCGAAGAGCAGCAGTCCATTGCTGGCGACAAAGACAAATAAACAATAGGGGAAAGTAAAACGATGTCTGATATGACCCCGAGAGAAATCGTTGACGAATTAAACCGGCACATCATCGGTCAGGATAAAGCCAAGCGTGCAGTCGCTGTGGCGTTGCGTAATCGCTGGCGCCGGATGCAGCTGGATGACGAGTTACGGCAAGAAGTGACGCCTAAAAATATCCTGATGATCGGCCCCACGGGTGTGGGTAAAACCGAAATTGCCCGGCGGCTGGCAAAATTGGCGAATGCTCCCTTCATTAAAGTGGAGGCGACCAAATTTACTGAAGTGGGTTACGTCGGTAAAGAAATTGAGTCAATTATAAAAGATTTAACCGACGTAGCGGTTAAACAAAAGCGTGAAGAGATGATGCAAAAAGTGCGCTTCCGTGCCGAAGAAGCTGCTGAAGATCGCATCCTGGACGTGTTATTGCCCCCGGCACGCCAAAGCTCCTCTGGCTGGGCCGATCAACAGCAGGCAAGCAACGAGCCGGCTGAAGATAAACGCAAGTCACGGCAGGTGTTTCGTAAAAAGCTGCGCGAGGGCCAGCTGGACGATAAAGAGATTGAAATTGATTTAGCTATGCCGCAAATGGGAGTCGAAATTATGGCTCCTCCTGGTATGGAAGAAATGACATCGCAGTTGCAAAACATGTTTCAGAGCATGGGTAATGATAAAACCAAACAACGCAAAATGAAAATTAAAGATGCGTTCAAGCAACTGATCGACGAAGAAGCGGCTAAATTGCTGAACCCTGACGAAGTAAAAGAAGCAGCGATTAACTCGGTCGAACAGAACGGTATAGTGTTTCTGGACGAAGTAGATAAAATCTGTAAACGCGGTGATACTTCAGGTCCTGATGTTTCTCGCGAAGGTGTGCAACGGGACTTATTGCCGCTGGTTGAAGGTACCACAGTGAATACTAAGCACGGCATGATCCGAACGGACCATATCTTGTTTATTGCCTCTGGTGCATTTCAGATGAGCAAACCCTCGGATTTAATACCTGAGCTACAGGGCAGGCTGCCGATCCGGGTCGAGCTGGACGCACTGACCAGTCATGATTTCGTACGGATATTAACAGAGCCAAGTGCCTCGTTGACTACCCAGTATCGGGCATTACTGAACACTGAGGGTGTTACCGTTGGGTTTACTGACGATGGTATTCAGCGGATTGCTGAAATTGCTTTCCACGTTAACGAAACCACCGAGAATATTGGTGCCCGCCGCCTGCATACGGTGCTGGAGCGTTTAATGGAAGAAGTTTCGTTTCACGCCACGGACCACAGCGGTGACACCATTGAGGTTAACGCCCAGTACGTTGATAAGCATATTGGCGAGCTGTCGAAAGATGAGGACCTTAGCCGCTTTATTTTATAACGCCTCATATCAGCACTCAGCCGTTACCCGCCCCTGGTTAACGGCTGAGATTTTGCCTGTCCGGCTTTAATTGAGGACAATCACGGATTTCGGTTTTTGAATTGCCGAAACAGCGTTATACTGCCAGACAGATACCTCCTACTGTGTGGAAAAAACCATGGAATATAATACCTCTGAATTGTGCGATCTTTATCCGGACATGGTCGACGTTGTCGAGCCAATGTTTGTCAATTACGGTGGACGAACTTCCTTTGGTGGTCAGTTAATCGTAATCAAAACTTACGAAGATAAAGGCCTGATCGAAGAAACACTGAAGCAGGATGGCGGCGGTAAGGTGTTATTAGTTGATGGCGGTGGCTCAAGCCGTCGCGCAATTGTTGATTTATCGATTGCTGAACAGGCGATGGATAACGACTGGGAAGGGATCATCTGCTACGGCTCGGTGCGCGATGTTGACGCCCTTGAAGAGCTGGATATTGGCATTCTGGCGGTTGCTTCTATTCCTGTTTCGGCCCCAAGTGAAGGTACCGGAGAGCTTGATCTTCCGGTTAATTTTGGCGGCGTAACCTTCCTGCCGGAAGACCATATCTACGCCGACAGTACCGGTGTTATCCTGTCGCCAGAGCCACTTGATATCGAATAATGAGTACAGTGTCTTACTTGCGGCGGGTCGATCCGAGCCGCTGGGTTAAAGAACGCGAGCATGAGACAAAAGTAGGTCAGGCCATACGCTGCCTGGATGCCGGAGGCTCTTATACGGACAGTCTGGCGGCGGCCTGGCACGAGGGTCAACGTGTTGCTATTGTCGGCGTACCCGAGAGCATCGGCGTAAAAGGCAACTTAGGCAGGCCAGGTGCCGAAGGTGGCTGGCAGGCGTTTTTGCAAAGCTTTCTGAATTTGCAAAAGACCGGGCTGGTATCCAGTCATGAATTATTGTTAGTAGGAGCGGTTGATTGTTCCGACTTAACAGCCCAGTGTGAGCTACTTGACGCTGCCGATAAACACCAGCTAACGGATATCCGGCGACTGTGTTCGCAATTGGATGCGCGGGTGGTTCAGGTAGTTGAACCACTGTTCCAACAAGGTTTTGATGTCATCTTAATCGGTGGCGGACACAACAATTCCTACCCCTTGTTAAAAGCCTTGCAGCAAAGCTACCAGCGACCTGTTGGCGCAGTAAACCTCGATCCTCACGCAGACTTTCGTGCGACAGAAGGTCGCCATAGCGGAAACGGTTTTAGTTACGCTTATATGGAAGGGATTCTTGAGTTTTACCACATTGTTGGATTGCACCCGGCTAAAAACTCGGCCAGCAGTCTGCGGCAGTTGAATGATGCCGGCATGCGCTATCATTCTCTCCATCGTTTATTTGAGCGTCCGTTTGCCGCGGTAATGGATGAAGTTGCTGCAAAGGCTGATTCATGGCAGTGCCCTTTAGGAATTGAGTTAGATGTTGATGCTTTAACCGGTATTCCGGCCAGCGCTGTTAATTACACTGGACTGTCGCTGGCACAAGGCTTTCAATTTATTAAACGTCTGGCAGAAGTAAAAGATGCGCGCTACGTGCATTTAGCTGAGGCGGCTCCGGCACTGAGTAGTGCCGGTTTTGAGGAAGGTTTAAAACAAGTGGGTCAGGTATTAACCGAGCTGGCTACTGCCTATCTGCATGGCCGTGAACGTCGCCGTTAAGCCATAGTTTTGACAATGGGTTAACGCCAAACTGATAACTCAGTTCAGCCGGGTCCTTTACATCCCAAAGTGCAAGGTTGGCCTGCATACCAGTTTTCACCTGCCCCAGACGTTTGCTTAGCCCAAGCGCTTTGGCGGCATTAATGGTGACACCCCTTAAGCACTCTTCAGGTGTCAGCCGGAACAAGGTGGCGCCCATTTGTAACATCAGGGGTAAATTGTGAATCGGTGATGAACCTGGGTTAGCATCCGTGGCCAGGGCAATAGGTACGCCATAGCGCCTGAGCAACTCTACGGGGGGAACCTGAGTATCGCGCAAAAAATAAAACGCACCGGGTAACAGCACCGCAACGGTGCCATTTTCCGCCATCGCTTTAACCCCTGATTCATCAAGCTGTTCCAGGTGATCGGCAGATAAAGCCTGAAAACGAGCGGCCAAAGCCGTGCCCTGCTGGTTGGTTATCTGCTCTGCATGCAGCTTTACCGGCAGCTTAAGCTGTTGTGCCGCTTTGAAAACTCGCTCAGTCTGTTCCACTGAAAAGCCGATAGACTCACAAAAAGCGTCCACGGCATCGACCAGGCCTTCTTCGGCGAGCGTGGGTAATATGTTGTTAACTATCTCGTCAATGTAGCCGTCGGCATTACCTTCAAACTCAGGTGGAATCGCGTGCGCGGCTAGTAAGGTAGTGGTAACCGTTAATGGCAACCGCTGGCCCAGCTCGCGGGCCACTTGAAGCTGCTTTCGTTCAGTCTGCAGCTCAAGACCATAGCCGGATTTGATCTCCAGCGCCCCGACACCTTGCTCGAGTAGTGCATGAGCCCGCTGTTCGGCCAGCTGTAGCAAGTGTTCAAAACTGGCTGCCCGGGTTGCTTTGACGGTCGTAGCGATGCCGCCGCCGGCCCTGGCAATATCGGCGTAACTTGCACCGTGCAGGCGCTGGGCAAACTCGGCGGCCCGCGAGCCGGCCCAGACCAGATGAGTATGACAGTCAATTAACGCCGGAGTCAGCAACTGCCCGTGTCCGTCAATCAACTCGGCGGGCGCCGAGACCGGCGCTTCTGAAGCCGGCCCAGCCCAGTAAATCCGGTCATTTTCGATAATCACAACGGCGTCAGCAATAATACCGTAGCCGGTTTCTTCGGCGGCCATTGTCGCTAACTGAATATTCTCGATTCGTTGCATAGCTAAAACCTGTTAAATGTTCTGCTAGCCAGCATAGCAATGCCCTGCGATCTTGTATAGACAATTGCTTTAATCTACACTGAGTGAAATTGCTCAGTGGAGAATTATCCGTGGCTAAATTTTCGAGTATCAAACAACACCTTTACCAAAAAATCGAATCCGGCGAATGGCCCGAGAATCATCCGGTGAGTTCTGAAAATGCCCTTGCACAGCAATTTTCGGTCAGTCGAATGACGGCGCGCCGGGCGCTACAGGAACTTGCTGATGAAGGCCTGGTGGTACGCACTCAGGGTGCCGGTACCTTTGTTGCGCCAATTAAATCACAAACCTCTTTTATGGCAATTCGCAATATCGCCGATGAAATTCGGGCCCGGGGCCATGACTACCAGGCTCAGGTTCACACTTTACGCGAGCAACAGGCGTCCAGTCAGATTGCTGATGCGCTGGGGCTCTTGCCCGGTGATACGGTGTCACATTCTTTGATCACGCACTTTGAAAACGATATTCCGGTTCAGTGTGAGGAACGTTACGTTAATCCGCAATTGGTTCCTGACTATCTTAAACAGGATTTCACTACGATAACACCGCATGAATACCTCTGCATGGTCACGCCATTAACCGAAGCCAGTCACCAAATTGAGGCAGTTATGCCCAGTGCCGCCACCTGCCAGTTACTGAGTATCGAGCGAAGCGAGCCCTGCTTACGAATTGTGCGCCGTACCTGGAGTGCCGGAGGCATCGTCAGCTATGCGGTTCTGACCCACCCCGGCTCGCGCTTTAAGTTGGGTGGGCACTTACATTTTACTAATACGTCTGGCCCGTCGGAATAAATTTTAGGAGAGACTAATGAGCCATCAACGCTTAGATACCACGCGGACAATAAGAGCGGATCGCGGTACTGAATTGACTACGGCTAACTGGCAAATTGAAGCCGCCAAACGTATGTTAATGAACAACCTCGACGCCGAAGTAGCGGAACATCCCCAGGGGCTGGTCGTGTATGGCGGCATTGGTCGAGCAGCCCGTAATTGGCCGTGTTATGACAAAATTGTTGAAACACTGGAGCAATTAAAGCCCGACCAGTCTTTATTAATTCAGTCAGGCAAACCGGTGGGAGTTTTTACTACGCATGAAGATGCCCCCCGGGTACTGATTGCTAATTCAAATTTAGTTCCACAGTGGGCGAACTGGGATCACTTTAACGAGCTGGATAAGAAAGGCCTGATGATGTACGGCCAAATGACTGCAGGCAGCTGGATTTATATTGGCTCGCAAGGCATTGTGCAGGGGACTTACGAGACCTTTGGTGCGATTGCACGTCAGCATTTCGACAATAACGCCAAAGGTAGATGGATTCTGACCGGAGGGTTAGGCGGCATGGGGGGCGCACAACCCCTGGCGGCAACCATGGCCGGTTTTTGTATGCTGGCGGTTGAGTGTGACGAAACCCGCATCGACTTTCGTTTACGTACCGGCTATGTGGATCGCAAAGCCACGACACTGGACGAGGCATTAGATTTCATTGAACAGGGGAAAAGTCGGGGCGAGGCCATTTCGGTTGCGTTGTTGGGTAACGCAGCGGATATCTACCAGCAGTTACAGCAGCGCGATATTGTCCCCGATGTGGTGACTGACCAGACATCTGCTCATGACCCCCTGCACGGCTACCTGCCGCAGGGCTGGACACTGCCCCAGTATCATGAACAGCAAGATAAGGACCCTGAGAGTACCGTTGCCGCCGCTAAACAGTCGATGGCCGTGCAGGTTAAGGCGATGCTGTACTTTCAGCAACAGGGCGCTGCCGTGCTCGACTATGGCAATAATATACGCCAGATGGCTAAAGATGTTGGTGTTGAAGATGCCTTTAGTTTTCCTGGTTTTGTGCCCGCTTACATTCGGCCGTTATTTTGTGAAGGGATTGGCCCTTTCCGTTGGGTGGCCCTGTCGGGCGATCCGCAGGACATTTATAAAACCGATGAAAAGGTTAAAGAGTTGATTCCCGATGATGCTCACCTACACAACTGGTTGGACATGGCTAAAGAACGCATTGCGTTTCAGGGCCTGCCGGCGCGTATTTGCTGGATCGGCTTAAAAGACCGCGCACGCATTGCTCAGGCCTTTAACGATATGGTTAAAAGTGGTGAACTGAAAGCGCCGGTTGTGATCGGGCGCGACCATTTGGACTCTGGCTCGGTTGCCAGCCCCAATCGTGAAACCGAGAGCATGTTGGACGGCTCTGATGCCGTATCAGACTGGCCCTTATTGAATGCCTTGTTAAATACAGCGGGCGGAGCAACCTGGGTTAGCCTGCATCACGGTGGCGGTGTCGGTATGGGCTATTCACAGCACGCTGGTGTCGTTATCGTCGCCGATGGTAGTGCCGCAGCGGGCAAACGCATCGGGCGGGTACTGTGGAACGATCCTGCTACCGGTGTGATGCGTCACGCAGATGCAGGCTACGATATTGCCCGACAATGCGCTAAAGACCAGCAGCTTAATCTGCCCATGCTGGAACAATAATTAAGGAGTCGGTATGAGTAATTTCCCCTTAAACCCGGGCCAGTTAAATCTGCGGGATCTGCGTCACTGGTATTTTAATAGTGCGCAGCTAGAGCTTAATCAGCAAGCGATGAGCGAAATTGAAAAATCTTCTGCCATGGTAGAAAAAGTCCTGGATCAGGGGCAGGTGGTCTATGGCATTAACACCGGATTTGGTTTATTGGCAAATACCCGTATCCCGCCAGAGCGTCTGACTGATTTGCAGCGGCGTATTGTGCTGTCGCATTCGGTCGGGACCGGCGAGTTGATGGGTGACGAGGTCGTGCGGCTTATCTTGCTGCTTAAAATTAACTCGCTGTCGCGTGGTTTTTCCGGCGTCCGGCTTAAAGTTATCGAAGCTTTAATTGCGCTATTAAATCATCAGGTTTACCCCTGTATACCCAGTAAAGGCTCGGTGGGCGCTTCGGGTGATTTGGCTCCGCTGGCTCATTTGGTGCTACCGCTGCTGGGGGAAGGCCAGGTGCGCGTTAATGGTGCAATTTTACCAGCCACGGAAGGTTTAAAACGGGCCGGTTTAGAGCCTTTTGAGCTGGCGCCAAAAGAAGGCCTTGCACTGCTTAACGGAACTCAGGTGTCAACGGCTCTGGCCCTGGCGGGCTTATTCCGGATTGAGCGCGTTTTTCATAGCGCCATTACCATTGGGGCTATGTCGGTAGAGGCCGCTATGGGCTCGCGCACACCTTTTGATGCCCGCATTCACGAAGTGCGGGGCCAGCATGGTCAGCAGCAGGTTGCCGCAGCTTTTCGCGATATCCTTGGAGAAAGCTCGGCGATTGCGCGTTATCACGAGGACTGTGAAAAAGTCCAGGATCCCTATTCGCTGCGTTGTCAGCCTCAGGTAATGGGAGCTGTTTATGACCAGTTAAGCCATGCTGCGCTGATTCTTGAACGCGAAGCTAATGGAGTGACAGATAATCCGCTGGTTTTCAGCGATGACGAAACCATTCTGTCAGGCGGTAATTTCCATGCTGAGCCGGTGGCAATGGCCGCTGATGTTATTGCTATTGCAGCCAGTGAGATTGGGGCAATGTCAGAACGCCGCAGTGCGTTGCTGATAGACCAGCATTTAAGCAATTTGCCGGCGTTTTTAGTGAATGAGGGCGGGGTTAACTCGGGTTTCATGATGGTTCAGGTAACTGCCGCGGCGCTAGCCTCAGAAAACAAAAGCCATGCCCACCCTGCTTCGGTAGACAGTATCCCGACGTCTGCTAATCAGGAAGATCATGTGTCGATGGCGACCTTCGCTGCCCGCAGGCTTACAGAGATTGCCGATAATATCGCTGATATTGTTGCCATTGAATGGCTGGAAGCTGCGCAGGGTCTGGACTTCAGAAAGCCTCTGACACCCTCACCGAAAATCGAGGCGGCCTATGAGTGTTTGCGTGCAAAGGTGGCTTACTATGAAGAGGACCGTTATTTTGCCCCTGATATCCGCAGCGCCAGTGATTTGATAAAAACCGGCGCGCTGGACTTTACTCTGGCAGACTTTAGCCCGTTAAGTTAGCCGATTATTAATCCTGCGGAGCAAGCACCACAAAGCGGCCGGTAAATTCGGCCACTGGCTGCTCGCGGGAAAATAACTGTGCGCGTAAGGTTAAATGCGCATTGCGACCTTGTTTTAGCGCCGAGAAGTCGCCCTCAACATCGTTTAAAAGCGCGATGCCGCGGGGCTCTTTGCGCAACGGCTTTTGATATTTTATGTTGCCCTCTGCAAGCACCACTGAGCCTTTAACTTCTCTTTCCAGCAGCTGCAAATGCAATAGTCCCCAGCAGGTTAGCGTACCGAGAGAGTAAATACTGCCGGCAAACATGGTATCGTGAACATTAATATTACGGGACAGATTTGCCCGGGTCTCAAGAATACGCCCGGTATATTGATGTATTTTGATTCCCATGGCGTCTGAAATTGGAATGCGTTGCTGCCATGTTTGCTGTAACTCGGCAACCCAGTCAGGCCGGTAGGTAATGTAATTCCGTTTGCTGAAGGACTTCCTGAGCTGGTGTTCAGCCATAGAATTGCTGACGGTATCGCCTTCTTCAACCACCTGATAACCGCACTTTTTGTAAAAGCCAAGCGTATTGTCACGCGAATTTATAACCACGTGTTGAGCACCTTCGTTCCGAGCTGCCAGCTCCAGGGCGTAGACAATAGCGACTCCGTGGCCTTGACCCTGGTACTCAGGGTCAACGGCCATAAATCGTATTTGTGCTTCCTCAGGACTGTTAAAATGTACCCGGCCAACCGCAATAGGCTGACCGTGTTTGTCCACCACCATGCGATGATGCCCGACCTGATCATAGGCGTCCTGCTCTGATCCCAGCGGCCGCTGAAAGGGTTTGCGCAGTACCGTCCAGCGAAGCTGATAGTAACGCTTAAGTTGCTCGTCGGTTTGCGGAGTAACGACCTGATACATAGTTAAACGCTCAATTGAAAAGTAACGGGACCGTCATTAATCAATGCCACCTGCATATTGGCGGCAAACTGGCCGGTTTGCACCTCTATACCCAAATCCTTTAAGGCCTGACAAAACCCGAAATAAAGTGTTTTTGCCTGTTCGGGAGTTGCGGCACTGGAAAAGCTGGGCCGGCGGCCCTTGCGGGTGTCAGCTGCCAGAGTAAACTGAGAAACTACCAGCGCGGGAAACTGTTTATCCAGCAGACTGAGGTTCATTTTGTCGGATTCATCAGCGAAAACGCGGTAATGGGCAATGCGTTCGGCCAGCTTTTTCGCGTGATAATGCTCGTCTTGTTGCTCGACGCCTAACAAAATTAAAAGCCCCTGGCCAATCGCTCCTACGTTCTGCTCTTGTACGGTCACCTGCGCTTTGGACACACGTTGAATCAGTCCGATCATAAGATACCCAGTCTGCTAAGTTGGCAATCAGGTTTGACTAAACTGCTGTCGCAGTCAAGAGTTTGATGGCTTATCTTTGCTTTTTTTCAGGTACTGATACTCTTCCAGACTAACTGTTAACTCGGCTCCCATTAAAACAATATTCCAGGATAAATAGATCCAGACAATCAGCAGGGGAATGGTTGCCAGTGCCCCGTAAATCGCCTGATAAGTGGGAAAGTAGGTGATATAAAGCGAGAATAACTGTTTACTGATTTCAAACATCACTGCAGCGACTAATGCCCCGACAGCGGCATGACGAACTCGTACGGTGCGGTTAGGAACCAACAGGTAAAGCAGTAAAAAAGCAACAAAGCTGGTGACGATAGGGATAAACCACAAAGCAAAGCTGCGCACTCCAGATACGTATTCTTCGGCAAACTGAGACAGTGAAACTAAATAGGAGGTAGCTGCCAGACCGCCGCCGATAAGTACCGGACCAAGCGTTAAGATCATCCAGTAAATGGCCAGCGATACCGTAAGGCGACGCTTGCTGCTGTCACGCCAAATATTGTTCAGCGCCGAATCGATAGCAGAAATCAAAAATACGGCCACTACAAACAAAAACGCGACTCCGACGGCTGTCATGCGGGACGCATTAGCGACGAATTCGTCAATGTACTGCTTCAGCTGTTCGCTGGAAGTCGGCAATAGATTGGCAAACAGCGCTTCTTCGATATTGCGTTGCAGCTCTTCAAATACCGGGAAGGCAGAAAAAATAGTGAACATAACCACTATCAGTGGCACCAGCGAGAGCAAGGTGACGTAGGTCAGATGCCCGGCAGTAATATTGATTTTATCGGCAGCGGAACGCTGAGCAAAATAGCGTAAAAATTTTCCGATATGTACTACTCTTTTGCGCCAATCCATATGTCCACCCTGACCTGAAAACCACTTACCTGCGTAATAGAGGCAATTATAGCATGAAGCGGGAGAGAGAAGATGGCAATGGTTGTATTTGGTGCTTCCGGAGGTCTGGGTGAAGCGCTGGTCAAAGAGTTGAAACAGCAATACTCTGATCAAACAATATTCGCGGTGTCGCGTAGTGTGGTCAGCGACCGCGTCACGGGCGTTTCGTATTACACAATTGATGACTATAACGACGAGGCTTTGGCTCAGTGGGCAGAGGATTTTTCAGCGACGAATGAACCGCTTACGGGAGTGTTGTCAACGGTCGGTATGCTGCACGACGATGAAACATTTCCCGAGAAACAGCTGAGCGACCTAGATGAACAGAACTTATTAAAGCTTTACCGTGTGAATGCCGTAATTCCCATGCTTATTGTTAAGCATTGCCAGAACTTGCTGGAGAAAAAACAGGCCGCTTTTTTTGTCCAGTTATCGGCGAAGGTGGGCAGTATCGAGGATAACCGGCTAGGCGGCTGGTATAGTTACCGGGCCTCGAAAGCAGGCCTGAATATGTTGTTGAAAACAGCAGCTATTGAATTTAAGCGCAGTCACAAAAAATTAGTTGTTGCCGCTATTCATCCCGGAACGACCGATACCCGGCTGTCAGAACCGTTTCAAAAGCGGATTCCGAAGGGCAAACTGTATTCAAAAGAGCAGTCCGCAGAACGCATTGTGGCTGTTATTAAGCAGCTGAATGCAGAGGATTCAGGGGGGCTTTTTCATTGGGATGGTGAGCGCTTACCTTTTTAGAATGTTTTTTATTTTGTAATTGTTGCTAGACTGAGCTTGGCGAAAAGCAAAAATTAAGGAGAAGCCTGATGCTTTATATCATTGCCATTTTGTTTCCACCGCTAGCGATATTGTTTACCGGCAAAATTTTTCAGTTTATTTTTAATCTTATTCTGGCAGCGCTGGGTATTTTTCTGGCGATTGTGACGTTAGGCGCTTTTGGCCTGATTTACTTATTAGCGATAATACACGCGGTTGTGGTCGTACACAGTTACCGTCAGGAAAAACGTGATGAACGCCTGGTTAAGGCTGTTCGGGGTGAAAAATGAAGAAAGCCTTTGCAGTATTCGGTTTTTTACTTTTGTTAACCGGTTGCCAGAGCGCCTATTATTCGACCATGGAAAAATTCGGTGTTGAAAAGCGGGATATTTTGGTTGATCGGGTCGGCGAAGCTAAAGAGTCGCAGGGAGAGGCTCAGCAACAGTTTGAGTCAGCCCTTGACCAGCTCGATTCAATGCTGAATATCGATGGCGGTGAGCTGGAAAAAAACTACCGCACCCTGAAAGACGAGTACCAGGCAAGTAAAGAGTCGGCGCAACGGGTTCGTGACCGCATTGACGCGGTTGATGAAGTCGCCAATGACCTTTTTAATGAATGGAACGCCGAGCTAGACCAGTATTCTAATGAACGCCTGCGACGACAAAGCGAGCGGCAACTGCGCGAAACTGAGCGCCGCTACGAGGATTTGATCCGCACTATGGAGCGGGCAGCCAGCAAAATGGATCCGGTATTAGCGAAATTACAGGACAACGTACTTTATCTTAAGCATAATTTGAACGCTCAGGCGATAAGCGCCATTAAAGGCGAGTTTGACAGCCTGCAGGCAGATATCCGAGTTTTGATTGAAGATATGCAAGCTGCGATAGCAGAGTCCGATAAATTTATTGAAGCAATGAACTCAGGTGATTAGTTAATTCGTAGTCATTAATGTTCGTAAACCATTAATGGAAAACCTGGAAAGGAAAAAAGATGACCATATTGTTTATTGGCGGCAGTCGTCGCAAAGAATCATTGAATGCAAAACTTAAGCATCGCGTGGCGGAAATCGCTGAGAAATCAGGCATGGACTATAAAGTACTTGATGCAGACGCACTGGATGCACCGATTTATGAGGGTGACTTTGAAGAGGAGCACGGTGTCCCCGACGCCATGAAGGCCCTGGGCGCTGAAATAAAAGCCGCGGATAAAATTGTTTTGATCAGCCCGGAGTATAACTCCTCTGTATCGCCACTGATTAAAAATGCAATCGACTGGGTTTCACGACTTGAGGGTGCCCCCTGGACCAATAAAACCGTTTTGCTGGGGGCGGCATCACCCGGTGGCTTAGGCGGCATGCGCGGATTAATGCATTTGCGCGATGTATTAGGTAACGTACAAGTATGGACAGCGCCTATTTTCGTTTCTTGTCCTAACGCTACGGATGAAGCAATTGCCGGGCTGGACGAGGAAATGCTGCGCAGCTTTCTGCAGCAAGGCGACTAATAGCTAGCTGATACTAAGTTGCAAGGCCATCGATATACGCATCAATAGCCTTGCAACCGTAATCGGTCAGAACAAAGTAATTGCTATCGAGCAGCCAGTTATAAATCAGACCATCGACCAGGCTGAATAAACCAATAACGGCCATCCGTGCGTCCCTTTCAAGTGGCACTTCCCCTTCTTCGGCGGCCTGCTCAAACAACACCTGAAAATCATCAATACACTGGTTACGACCGCTGACATGGCGTAGCTTAATCGGGTTAACTTCGTCGATATACTCGCATTTATGTAGCAAAATGCTGGCTAAAGCCTGGATTTGTTGGTCGGTGGCAACACGGGTCAGAAAGCGCTTGGCGCGTTCGCGCACTTCATTCAACGGACTGAAATTGTCTTGCTCGGCAACTTGCTCGCGCATTTCATCAATCGGCAGACTGACACGCTGCATAAGCGATTCGATCAGATCCTGCTTATTACTAAAATGGTGGTAAATGGCCCCGCGAGTTACTCCTGCGAACTCGGCAACCTGCGCCATTGATGTATGGGCTACGCCGTTTTGACCAAACAGGTGCTGGGCAGCATCGAGCAGTTTAGCCCGTGTTTCCAGAGCATCTTCTTTTGTGCGTCTAACCACTGTTTTACCTTTCGCTGAGTTACCTTCGGTTATTATACCGATTAATGTTTAATCATGCATTAATGTAGGTAAGTTGCTGGCCGAGGCAGCAGGGATTTATTTTTAAATAAACTTGTGCTGGCAATCTAGCTATGCCGATAATACGTAATGATCGGTAACAGCGGTTTTCACTCCCCGGAGGAGCACATGAAAAACGAAATTGATTTTCGCCTCATTCTCGACGCTTATGAAAAAATTCATGAACATGGCGAAGCCCGTCAGGGGCAGCACCTGCTTGAAGGTATCAAGGCGTTTACTGACCATGATGGTTATACGGTATTTCTCGAAGGGCAAGGCGTTAAATTGCGCTTGGAGTTCCATAATAAATACCATCTTGATTACGATAACGGATCGCAGCTGGATAAGTTTATCCGCGCGCTAAAAAGTATTTCGGAAGGCTACCAGACGCCCGGGCTTGAGCGGGGATGAGTAATAAAAGCTATACGGTTGCCGAAGAGGTTGCCCATGCTTTAACGCACGGCTTTGGTGCGGTATTGAGTATTGTTGCACTGGTGGTGATGCTTCTTTGGAGTACCGCTTACGGCACGGTCTGGCACGTAGTTGCGGTCAGTATTTACGGTGGCAGTTTAATTTTGTTGTATACAGCATCGACGCTGTATCATTCATTTCCCTGGCCGCGGGTTAAAAGCTACTTTAAGCAGCTGGATCACGCCGCTATTTTTTTATTGATTGCCGGTACCTACACACCCTTTATGTTGATTAATCTGCGGGGTTCCTGGGGCTGGTTATTCCTGGCTGTCGCCTGGAGTATCGCTCTTATTGGTGTCGCCATAGAGCTTTTTGCAAAAAATCCCCCAAAATGGCTTTCTTTGACCTTGTACTTAGGGCTTGGCTGGATGGCCCTGGTGGCGATAAAACCCATGTTTGATAATGTTGAAGAAGCCGGTTTGCTGCTGCTGTTAGCGGGTGGGCTGGCTTACACGCTGGGCGTTGTATTCTATGTCTGGCATTCTTTGCCCTATCACCACGCGATATGGCACCTGTTTGTTTTAGCAGGTAGCGCCTTTCATTTTTTTGCGATTTTTTACTATGTTTTACCGCAGCCCGAACTGCTGCCAACTCCAGGCTAAAAAAAAGTCCGCTAAGATCTAGCGGACTTTTGGTATTAAGGTGTTAGCTTAATTATTAAGATTTAGGTTCACGACCTGCGCGTTTACGTTCATTTTCCGTTAGTGCCCGTTTACGAATCCGGATAGACTGCGGCGTTACCTCAACCAGTTCGTCATCGTTAATAAACTCAAGAGCCTGTTCCAGCGTGTATTTAATCGGTGGACTCAGTACCTGCGCATCATCAGTACCCGAAGCACGAACGTTGGTCAGCTGTTTTCCTTTCAGACAGTTAACAGTCAGGTCATTAGAACGGTTATGGATACCAATCACCTGGCCTTCGTAAACCTCATCACCATGGGCAGCGAACAATTTACCGCGCTCCTGCAGGTTAAATAACGCATAGGTCAGTGCTTTACCCTGAGCATTAGAGATTAATACGCCGTTAACACGCTGACCGATGGTGCCGCCTTTGTGCGGGCCGTAATGGTCAAAAGTGTGATACATCAGGCCGGTACCTGAGGTTAACGTCATAAACTCTGTCTGGAAACCAATAAGTCCGCGGCTTGGAACCTCAAAGTCAACCCGAACCCGGCCTTTGCCATCAGGTGTCATGTTGGTCATCTCGGCTTTGCGCAGGCCAAGTTTTTCCATTACCGCACCCTGATGTTGGTCTTCGATATCAACGGTCAAGGATTCATAAGGTTCCATTTTTTTGCCATCTTCGTGCTTAATGATGACCTCTGGACGAGAAACGGCCAGCTCAAAACCTTCACGGCGCATGTTTTCAATTAAAACACCTAAGTGCAGCTCACCCCGGCCTGATACCCGGAACTTGTCAGGGTTGTCCGTTTCTTCAACACGCAGAGCAACGTTGTGCACTAATTCTTGTTGCAAACGCTCAAGGATTTGCCGCGAGGTAACAAACTTACCTTCTTTACCGGCAAATGGAGACGTGTTGACCTGGAAGGTCATGGTCACTGTAGGTTCATCAACGGTTAGTGGTTTTAGCGGATTAGGTTTACCAAGGGCACAGATAGTATCTGAGATCTTCAATTCACCCAGCCCGGTAACCGCACAGATGTCGCCAGCGTGGGCGGCAGTTGTTTCGAAGCGGTCCAGCCCCATATAACTGAATACCTGACCAATTTTGCCAGTACGCGTCGAGCCATCGGCACTTACGATAGTGACTTGCTGGTTTACTTTGACACTGCCACAAGTAACGCGGCCAATACCAATAACACCCACATAGCTAGAATAGTCCAGCTGCGAGATCTGCATTTGCAGGTCGCCTTCAGGGTCGGCGTCAGGGTGAGAAACTTCGTCCACGATGGTCTGGAATAGCGGAGTCATGTCAGTGCCAACGGTGTCTTCTTCGCGCGTAGCCCAGCCATTTAAAGCCGATGCGTAGACTATCGGGAAGTCGAGTTGCTGGTCGTTAGCGCCCAGGTTGTCGAACAAATCAAAAACCTGGTCCATTACCCAGTCAGGACGTGCACCAGGACGGTCAATTTTGTTAATGACGACTATTGGGTTCAGACCGTGTTCAAACGCTTTTTGCGTCACAAACCGGGTTTGCGGCATAGGGCCATCGACGGCATCTACCAATAGTAAAACAGAGTCAGCCATTGATAATACACGTTCTACTTCACCACCAAAGTCAGCGTGTCCAGGCGTATCAAGAATGTTGATGCGGTAGTCCTGCCAGTTAATAGCGGTGTTTTTAGCGAGGATAGTAATGCCGCGCTCTTTTTCCAGATCGTTAGAATCCATGATGCGCTCTTCCAGCTCACCACGGCTTTCCAAAGTGCCGGATTGTTGCAGTAGTTTATCGACCAGAGTTGTTTTACCGTGATCTACGTGCGCAATAATTGCAATATTGCGTAATTTATTAATATCAAATGCCTGAGTTGTCATTAAGAACTGCCTGTATTTGTCAGCATGGATTTAAAGCGATACCGGCTGACAGGGGGTTTATGAAAAATAGCGGCGTATTCTACCTGTTTGCAGAGCATTTAAAAAGGCCTTGTTCGTTTTTTATACGTCTTATTAGTGAACAGCAGTAGGTGAAGACCAAAAATAATGAACCAAAATAGTGCATTAAGCGCCTTATTGGTGCATTTCAACGTCTTAATGTTGCCCCGTCAAGTTAAGTTTTAATCATAAGTCCATGAAAAATGGGTATAATTCAATTCTGGCACAGGTGTTGCAAAATTACTGCTATAGTTAAATAAGTCATTCGCTAAACCCATATTCCGTTGGAGGAAAACATGCCAGTCAGTAATATTATCGACGCCATTAAGGAACATGACGTAAAATTTGTTGATTTGCGTTTTACGGATACCAAAGGTAAAGAACAACACGTGACCATTCCGGTGTCACAAATCGATGACGACTTTTTCGATGAGGGCAAAATGTTCGACGGCTCGTCGATTGCCGGTTGGAAAGGCATTAACGAGTCTGACATGGTGTTGATGCCGGATCAGGAATCCGCGGTGTTAGACCCGTTCACAGACGAAAATACGCTAAATGTGCGCTGTGATATTCTTGAGCCGGAAACAATGCAGGGTTACAGCCGTGATCCCCGGTCTATTGCTAAACGCGCCGAAGAATTTCTGCAGTCCTCAGGTATCGCCGACACCGCTTTATTCGGCCCTGAGCCAGAGTTTTTCCTGTTCAACGATGTGCGTTTTCATACCGATATGAGCGGCTCGTTTTATAAAATTGACGCAGAAGAAGCGAAGTGGAACTCGGGTCGTGAATACTCTGAAGGTAACCTGGCGCACCGCCCCGGTGTAAAAGGTGGCTACTTTCCGGTACCGCCCGTTGATTCGGCTCACGATATCCGCGGTACTATGAGCCTGGTGATGGAAGATATGGGCCTGGTTGTTGAAGCTCACCACCACGAAGTTGCGACTGCGGGCCAGAACGAAGTGGCCACCCGTTTTAACACCTTAACCAATAAAGCGGATGAACTGCAGGTTTATAAATATGTTGTGCACAACGTGGCTCAGTCCTATGGCATGACGGCCACCTTTATGCCGAAACCTTTGGTTGGTGACAATGGTTCTGGCATGCACGTGCACATGTCACTGGCTAAAGATGGTAAAAACCTGTTTGCCGGCGATCAGTACGCAGGGCTGAGCGAAACGGCGTTGTACTACGTTGGCGGTATTATTAAACACGCCCGCGCAATTAATGCGTTTACAAACCCGTCCACTAACTCTTACAAGCGTTTAGTGCCGGGTTTTGAAGCACCGGTAATGCTGGCGTACTCTGCCCGTAACCGTTCTGCTTCTATTCGTATCCCGCTGGTATCCAGTGAAAAAGCCCGTCGTGTCGAAGTACGCTTCCCTGACCCAAGTGCCAACCCCTATTTGTGCTTTACAGCATTGTTAATGGCCGGTCTGGATGGTATCCGTAATAAGATTCATCCCGGCGATGCGATGGATAAGGATCTTTATAACTTGCCACCGGAAGAAGCGAAAGACATTCCGACCGTGTGCCACTCTCTGGAAATGGCACTGGAAGCACTGGATAAAGACCGCGACTTTCTTAAGCAAGGCGGCGTTATGGATGACGACACCATCGATGCTTATATCGAGCTGAAATACAATGAAGTGGAAACACTGAAGAAAACAACACACCCTGTTGAATTCGATATGTATTACAGCTGTTAAGCCCGACAATCACTTAAGGGAGGTTGTTGCCTCCCTTTTTTAGCGATACCGATGCACCATTATAGTGCATTGGGGTTAGGATGGAGTTTACTGTGAGCGATATTGATATGCTCAATTCACTGACAACCGCTGTTGTTGTTGTTGATAGCCGACTGCACATTCGCTATGTCAATGCGGCGGCTGAGTTATTACTTGATCACAGTGCGCGGCGTTTAGTCGGAGAGCCGCTGGCCAGTAGTTATATTTCCAGTAGCTTAACCCCGGAGCAGCTGCAGAGCTGTTTCGCCAATCAGCAAGCGGTGATGAACAATGAGGCGGAATTTGTGCTGCATTCAGGGCAAAAAGTAACGGTCGAAGTGGTGGTGCAGTGTTTAACGATAACAAAACAAGCTGATACCCCGGAGTTGCTGCTGGAACTGAAGCAGGTTGATTTGCAGCGCCAAATTTCACGGGAAAACAGCCAGCGCCAGCAGCTGTATGCAACACAAAGTTTATTGCGTGGCATGGCTCACGAGATTAAAAACCCTCTGGGTGGACTGCGCGGAGCGGCACAACTGTTAGCGCGGCAATTGACGGAGCCTCAGCTACAGGAGTACACGGATCTGATTATTGCCCAGTCGGACCGTTTGCGTAATTTAATTGACCGTTTACTGGGACCTGCACAGCTCGATCAACCGCAGTTAATTAATTTACACCAACTGCTTGAGCGCGTGGCGCAGACACTGTCTTATGAGTACAGTGAGAAGCTGGTGATTGACCGAGACTACGACCCTTCGTTGCCGAACATCAATGGTATTAGCGATCTGCTTGAACAAGTTTTTTTGAATATTGCCCAAAATGCTGCCCAGGCGATGTCAGGCGTTGGTGCTATTAGTTTAAAAACGCGGGTCGAGCACCAGCTGACTTTATTCGGTCAAAGATACCGGCGTTGTGCCGTCGTAGCGATAACGGATTCTGGCCCCGGCATCAGTCCGGAGCTGCAGGGCCAAATATTTTATCCGATGGTGAGTGGCCGCATTGGAGGCAGTGGACTCGGGCTGTCGCTGGCGCACAGCCTGGTCCATCAACACGGCGGTAAAATTGAGTTTAGCTCAGAGCCGGGTAATACCAGTTTTCTTATTTACTTACCCTATCGAACCGGCGAGGAATACAACAGTGACGCATAATCCTGAACTCTGGATCCTGGATGACGATGCGTCTATCCGCTGGGTTCTTGAACGAACTTTTAACGATACCGAGTTTGAGCTGCAAAGTTTCAGCCAGGCAACGGAGCTTTATGCAGCGCTCGAGCATAGCGAGCCGGACGTTCTGCTCAGCGATATCCGCATGCCTGGTGATGATGGGCTGCAGGTGTTGAAGCATTTACAAAAAGAGAGACCGGAACTTCCCATTGTTATTATGACCGCGCACTCCGACTTAGAAACGGCGGTTAAAGTATTTAAAGGCGGAGCTTTTGAGTATTTAGCTAAACCCTTTGACTTAGATGAGGTTTTGGCGATGGTACGCAAAGCATTGCAGCATCGGCGTTCGCAACCGGCTGCTGACAGCACCAAAACATCCGATCCTTTATTAATTGGCGAATCGCCGGTTATGCAGGACGTTTTTCGGGTTATTGGGCGGCTATCCCAATCCAGCGTCAGCGTTTTGATTACCGGCGAAACCGGCACCGGAAAAGAGCTTGTTGCCAGAGCTTTGCACCAGCATAGCCCGCGCTCAGAGAAAACCTTTGTTGCACTGAATATGGCGGCCATCCCGTCCGATTTAATCGAGTCAGAATTGTTTGGTCATGAACGAGGCGCCTTTACCGGTGCCGACAAGCGCCGCATGGGGCGCTTTGAACAGGCTAACCAGGGTACCTTATTTTTGGATGAAATTGGCGATATGCCGTTATCGGTTCAGACTCGCTTATTGCGCGTTTTGGCTGAAGGTCAGTTTTATCCCGTTGGTGCCCACCAGCCAATAACAGTGGATGTCCGGGTGATTGCGGCAACCCACCGCGATTTAAAGCAAGCCGTTGCTGACAACCAGTTTCGAGAGGATCTTTACCACCGCCTGAACGTGATACAACTGCAGTTACCTGCGCTAAGAGAGCGCAACAGCGATATCGTGCTACTGAGCGAGTTCTTCTTAAAAAAAGCCGCGCGCGATCTTGGGGTTGGCGGTAAGCGCCTCAGTGCAGGGGCATTAAAAGCGTTACAGAACTTTTACTGGCCCGGCAATGTCAGACAGTTAGAGAATGTGTGCCGCTGGCTAACGGTTATGGCGCCGGGTCAGACAGTGCAAAAAAATGAATTGCCGGCGGAGATACTGCAGCCAGATGTGCAGCCGACATCGGAGCAGGAAATAGCAGTACGGGAGACCACAAGCTGGCAGCAGGCGATCAAAAGCGAGCTGAAAAAACGCGATAATCAGACGGAGGTGCTTACGGCTATGATCGCGGAGCTGGAGCGTACTGCATTGCAAACGGCTTTGACAAACTACCAGGGCCATAAACAGCAGGCCGCGCGTTGGCTGGGCTGGGGCCGGAATACACTGACCCGAAAAATAAAGCGCTTATTAAAGTAAATCTTTTGTAAAGGCCGTCGCACTTAAGCCAGGCTTTAGAGAAGATTGCATCGGTATATTGACTAAAAAAAGGTAAAGCATGCACTCGGTATTACTCATTGATGATGACCACGAAATGTCTGAGATGCTGACAGAGTTGCTGCAACGCGAGGCGATCGATGTTGCGGTTGCTGACGATGGTGTAAAGGGCCTCGAATTGGCATTAAAGGGTACGTACGAGCTGATCTTACTGGATGTCATGCTGCCCGGTATCGATGGCATGAAGTTATTACAGCGGTTACGTCAGCAGCACCGGGATACGGCAGTACTGATGCTAACTGCCCGGGGTGATGATGAAGATCGCGTTATGGGGCTTGAACTGGGAGCCGACGATTACCTACCCAAACCCTTTAACCCACGTGAACTGGTTGCGCGCGTCAAAGCACTGCTGCGTCGCACCGCCAATACCCACGTTACATCTGAAAAGCTGAACTTCAGCGGGTTCGAGCTTGACCCGGAAAAAGCCGAAGTCCGTTGTGATGGTCAGCCGCTGGTGACGACGCCAACAGAATTCGATATTTTGTGCTGCCTGATGCAACAGGCCGGCCAGATGGTCAGCAAAGACCATCTTTCGGTTGCTGCTCTGGGCCGCCAGCTGGGTCCCTTTGACCGTAGCCTGGATGTTCATATTTCAAATATCCGTAAAAAACTGCCCAGCCACCCCGAGCGTATTCAAACAGTGCGGGGCCGGGGCTATCGGCTAGCGACTTAAGATGAATAACACGGCCGGTAAAACGCGCTGGTATCACTCTCTGACGTTAAAGCTGCTGATTTTATTCTGGGCGCTGCTATTCCTAACTGCAAGCAGTGGTTATTTCCTGGCCATCTGGAATCGCACCGAACCCTCGCCGACCCCCGTGGACGAGCCGATACAACGAACTCTGCAACCCTTGTTACAGGATCCTGAGACCTTTATTTCGCTGCAGCCGGGCCGTCTGCTGGCCGGTAACTACCGGGTTGCAGCGCGGGTTCTGGCCCGCGGAAAACAACAATTAATGCTCGATGAGTATTTAGCTGAGCGACATCGAAAACGGCTACTGCGGTTTTTAAACTACGACAGACCCATGCAGGTGCGGCTTAACGACCGCCTGTTGATTGGGCCGTTCGAGTTGCAGGGCAATAAAGTGTTAATTAGCCGGCCCCTGCAGGCGTCCGAGTATCACGATAAGGTAAGAGCAGAGCGGGAACTAACTCAGGCTAGAATCTGGGTTTTAACCAGCGGTAGCGGCGTTATCGCGATTTTACTGGGCTTTTGGTTAATTCGTCCCATCCGGAGGTTAAGTGCTGCCACGCAGGAAATTGCCGAGGGAAAAGCCGATCCAGAATTAAAAAAACTTCCGCTGCGACGAGACGAGATTGGCGAGCTGGCAAGAGCGCTGGCACAAACAGCTAACGACCTGGCCGTATCGCGTGATGCACAAAGGCGCCTGTTAAGTGATGTTTCCCACGAGCTTCGTTCGCCCATGGCCCGCATGCAGGTAGCGCTGGATTTAACCAGCGGTAATCCTGACGACCGGCACATGAAGCAATTAAGGCGTGATACTGAGCGCCTTAATGTGATTATTGAGCGCATATTATCGTTGTCAAAATTAGAAAGTGGGCTGGTTAACTTGCAGACCGAAACTATTGCTACCGGTGAACTGGTTAAGCAATTGGTTGCAGACATTCGGTATGTCGACCCCGGCGCAACAACCCGCTTAAAGATTATCGGGCAACACTGGCCTACCGTCGAATCCGACCCGGAACTGATGCGTATGGTTCTGGAAAACCTTGTTCGTAACGCCTTGCTTTATAGCTCAGGAACTGTAGAGCTTAGTTGCATTAGTCTTGCCGATCGGCATCAAATAATCGTTCGTGATTACGGCGAGGGAGTGCCACAGCACCTTTTACAAAAGCTGTTTGAACCGTTTTACCGTCAGGATCCCTCGCGTAAACACAGTGCCGGTATCGGCCTGGGGCTGGCATTAAGCCGCCGCGCCGCGGTCGTGTTAGGGGGGCAGCTGCGTGCGGATAACCATAGCGAAGGAGGCTTGCAAGTTATGCTAGACTTACCAAAAACAAGCCACTGAGTTAATCGCCTTGCCTAAATCCGAACGGCCACAAAAACCAGCGGACGACGATCCGCAATGGCTGAATTTTTTTGAAAGCCATATCGCTCCCTTCTGGGACCTGGTAGAACATTGTCAGTTGCGTGTTGCTAACGGCGGCAGCCTGCACTGGAGCTACTACAAGGTATCGGAAGAGGCGCCCTTAGTGATTGTTAGCCCGGGTCGCATCGAAGCGACGATAAAATATCAGGAACTGGTATGGGACCTGGCCCAGTCGGGTATTTCCTGTGCCGTACTGGATCACAGGGGGCAAGGTCAGTCACAGCGGCTGACGGAGAATCCACATAAAGGCCATGTAGTGAGATTTCAGGACTACGTCGACGACTTTGTTTTATTTGAACAACAGACCCGTAAAGTGTTTCCCGATGCAGCTAAGCGATGGCTACTGGGCCACTCGATGGGCGGCACCATTGCCAGTTTGTTTTGCTGTCGGCAGCAACAGTCCGTTGAGCAGTTAATATTAAGCTCACCGATGTTCTCAATTAAAACTGCGGGTATTCCGTTAACCATTGCTTCGTTGATAGCCGAAGGCGGAGCAAAGTTAAATCGCCGGCTGATGCCTGACCGGCCCTGGTACTTTATTGGTATGGGCGACTATGACCCGGTCGCTTTTGAAAAAAACGATTTAACCCATAGTGCGAATCGTTATCAAAAATTTCGGCAGCAGTATCAAAGCTTACCGCAAGTACAGTTGGGCGGACCGACATTTCAGTGGCTGGCTGAAGCCTTAGCCATTGGACGTCAGCTTACCCGGCAGCCGCCAGATTTTAAGCTGCCGGTAACCTTATTTCAGGCAGGAGCAGACGCGGTGGTCAGTGCCGACGGTCAGGATGTGGTTTGTGAGGCTAATAAAAACGTCAACAAGCAGGTGATTGCCGGGGCGCGGCATGAGCTATTAATGGAATCTGACCGTTATCGGCAGCCAGTCGTCAATAAGTTACTGCGGATTAACGAGTCGACAGCGAGCCCTCAACCTTAGCAACAATTTCAGGATCCATATGGACGATGATATCCGCATTAGGGAAACGCTCCATCAGCGCAGCCTCCACATCATCGGAAATCGCATGGGCTTTTAACAACGACAAACTATCGTCCAGCTCGATGTGCAGCTGAATAAAGCGGGTTGGTCCGGCCTCGCGTGTGCGTAGTCCATGTAAGCCGTTAACGCCCTCAATTTGCTGGGCAATAGTGACGATTTCGTTTTGCAAAATTTCTGGTAGCTCACGGTCCATGAGTGAGTTAAAAGCTGCCAGACCAATCTTAATAGCACCCATAATCAGGTAAAAGGCAATGCCAATGGCAAACACGCTATCAGCCCACAAAAAGCCATAGGCACTAAGAAATAGCGCAATAATAACCGCCAGGTTGAGTAAAATATCAGATTGATAATGCAAGTGATCAGCGCGAATTGCCTGCGAGTCGGTTTGTTTAATCGCGATTCGCTGAATTGTGATTAATACCAGGGTAAGCGCAATGGCAATAACAGAAACCCAGATGCCCATACCCACATTGGGCAGGGTAGGACCCTCAATCAGCTGCTCAATACTGTGGAAGATCAGCAGCATACTGGAACCGGCAATAAAGGCACTTTGCGCTAAAGCCGCCAGCGACTCGGCTTTGCCATGACCAAAACGGTGCTCTTCGTCGGCTGGTTGCAACGCATAACGAATGGCAAAAAAGCTGAATACTGAAGCGCCGCTATCGAGGATTGAATCGGTCATTGAGGCGAGCATACTGGCTGACTCGGTATGTAGCCAGGCAACCAGCTTCATAGCGATTAAGCTAAAAGCAACAATCACTGACGCGGTGCTGGCCAACTTAACCCAAAACGAGTAGTTGGTGCGGAAGTTAGCTTCTGATTTCACGGTAATGACGGCTTCTGCACATGACAACAAATAATTCTGCTATTCTACCGTTTTTTTCACTATTGATAAAATCATCATGCTGCACTTAGTTTTGTTCGAGCCTGAAATACCGCCAAATACGGGTAATGCAATCCGGCTGGCGGCTAATACCCATATGAAGCTGCACCTTATTCAGCCGCTTGGCTTTGATTTAGACGAAAAAAAGGTACGCCGGGCCGGACTGGATTACCATGACCTGGCTGCGGTGAGCCTTCACGAAAGTTGGTCTGCTTTTTTAGAAACGGTTGATTATAATCGCATTTTTGCCTGTACAACTCGCGGCAAAACGCGTTATACCGATGTCGACTACCAGGCCGGGGACGTACTGCTGTTTGGCCCTGAAACCCGGGGGTTGCCACTCGAAGTATTAAACACCTTTGCTGAGCAAAACTGGCTGCGACTGCCAATGGCAAGTAATAACCGTAGCCTTAATTTATCTAACTGCGTTGCCATATTTGCTTATGAAGCCTGGCGCCAGCTGGATTTTAGCGGAGCGGTTTAATGTCTCGTAAAGGCTTAGCAGCTAAATCAAAGTGGCGCTTTAACAGCCGCCCCAGCTGCGAGTCAGGAAAACCGATAAACAAAGGCGCCGGGTCGGTCAGCCGGGCCTGTGCATAAGGGCTTTCAATCCAGTCAGGTAAGTTATGCTGATAATCAATGACACCATGAACGCGACCCAGATCCAGCATCGCAAAGCAGTCTAGTGGGGTGTTCGCCCGATAGTAAGTTCTGCGCCCGGGCAGCAGCTTTTTCTGATAGTCATCGCCGGAAAGACACACGGTGAAGTCGTCAGAGCCTGACAGCAACTGATCGCGGAGGCGGGCATCAGTGGCAAAAAGGTATAACGGGTCGTCTGTTCCCACAGGTGTTTCTGAGTAAATCATGTCCTGGTTAAACTGTTCTTTCCGCACACCAACCAACATATGCGCGCGTTTTTCGTCCATTAAATTATGTGCCCGCGGCCAGTTACTGGCGGATAAATTCAGGTTGTTACTGACGCCCTGAAAGACGCTGCGCACAACCTGCCATAATCGGCCGCTGCCATCGGTATTGGTCAGTCCGGGCTGGATGGCACTGGCAGCCATTAAGGTTTCGGGTAGTTCCACTGGCTGCAATTTATCGGGCAGGGTCAAATTATGCCGGCGACGCAACTCGGCAATCCGGCCAGAGTTTTCCATTGCCTGCAATTTATTGTAAAGCGGCTCAACTAAATGCTTATAATCATCATGTAAAAAATGGTAGCCAGATTCATTGCGCATTCGGTAAACCACGAACTCATCAGCGGCTTTAAGGTTTAAGCCTCTGAGTTGAAAATCCCCCAGTAAGGCGGCGTCAATGCGACCGGAGGCGAGCAGTTTTGCGATCTGCTGAACTTCTGTTTGCTGAAATAGCGTTTTCTCAAAATTGTTGGCGCTAATTACTTTTTCGGCCGCCCGCATTCCACTGACATAAGCCAGGTTGTTGACCTTATCAAGTGTGCATACCCCGCACTTGCGCTGATCAGCAATTAAAACGATCGAAAACTCATACAGCTTAAAGGGCACACGGTTTAAGTTGGGGATATGCTGGTCGAGTCCTTCCAGGCGTCCCATTTCACCGGCAATCTCGCCCTCGCTGGCAAGTCGCTCGGCACGTAAGCGGGGTAACTCCTGAAACTCCAACTCAATGCCTAAGTCGGCGTAGGCTTCGCGCAACACCTCGGTCACAAATTCAGCAGTAGGACCGGCCATAGGCTCGCGAAAGGTTAACTTTTGCTGAGCAAGGGCACTAGCTGTTAAGCTACAGAGCAACATAATGCCCGAGCATATCATTCGAAGTCGCATAAGCGGTTTAGCTGAAATTAGTGAAAGTGGTTTGTAGTATATCAGGCTGACTGGCTAAAATTCTATCAGTAGCGTCGCTGACCGACTATAATCATCAGTTAAACGTTTTGCAAAAGAAGTAGAGGTTACGCACATGATCAACAAGATTGCTAAATCGATAGCTGTGTCGATGTTCGCCGCAGGTCTGTCAGGCGTCTCGAGTGCGTCGGCACAACAACAAGACGACAGCTATCGGCATTTATTTATGATTGGTGGCGGGCTGCAAGTTTGCTCCAGCTTCAAATCCGATCAGTGCGATGACACCGACTGGATTAATAGCGATACAATGCGGACCGATCGCTACATAAATTTATCCGAGAAGTTTCGTATAGAGGCAACAGCGGATCGCTTTTGGTCTGCCTTTCGTGAAGAAACCCGCAAAAAAGTAGCAGAAGTGCTGGAGCTAATCCACGAGCGGGTAAATGAAGACATTGTGTCAGAAAGGGTTTTTGAGCGAGAGTTTACCCGCCGTGCCACCGTACAGACCTACAACGCTTTGTCCGACGCTGAATATGCGAAAATCATCGACTTACTGGAAGTGCCCATGTCGAGCGAATTTCCTGAGGTTGTTAACCTTGATGAATCGCTCAGCAAGTCATCGACTGATATCTATCGCGCCTGGTTTGAATCGGCTCAGCAGAACCTGGATGACGGTGAGAAGCCGGTCATCTACTTTTCGACAGCCGGGCACCGTGACCCCTATGAGCCGATAGACTTTTACCGAAGCTTATTCTCTCAACTGGGTGCCGAAGCCAAATGGTTGCCGCTGGATAAAGCAGTAGTAACAGCCCGCAATGAAGGCCGCTGTGAGGAGCTAAGTGACGTGCAGCAGGATGTTCTTGGCGTATATCAACGCGATCGCGTTTATCGTGCTTATTATCAAAATCAGGTCGCTTTTTGTCAGGCAGGTGAACAGGACTTTGACCAGTTGGCTGAAGCCGATGCGATATTTTTTAGCGGTCCTCATGCCGATCAAATTCGCGATACGTTAATCGCAGACGATAATAGCCCGTCAGAATTGTTACGAATGACGATTGCTCAGGTACAGCAAAAGAAATTAGTTGTTGGTGCTACTGGCGCTGCAACGGCAGCACTTACCGCCCGGCCAATGATTTCTAACGGCACCAGCGCCGCGGCAATTAAAGAGGGCAGCGTAGCCGCTAACCCGCCGGCATATGGTTGCGATCTGGATAATACCTGCCCGGTGAATACCGACCCGGATACTTTGACTTATCATCCTTTCGGCGGTATTTCGTTGTTTCACTTTGCCAGCCTGGATGCACACTTTTCTGAGCGTGGCCGCCATGGCCGCTTAATCCGTCTCGCGGCGGATACATCGACACCCCTGTCGATTGGAATTGATGAAATGACGGCAATGACGATCAACCTTGAAAAAGGCGACTTTGATTTGCTGGGTGAACGTGGCGCCTTTTTTGTTGAAAACGCCCAGGGGGCAGAGAGTGCCGTTGCTGCAACTTTTCATTACCTGGTTGCCGGTGCTTCCGGCATGATTAAGCCCTTTGGTCTGCAGACCGCAGAATTTGCCGAGGGCAGCAACATCGTGCAGTCGGAGCCAACCACTAACTTTTTAAGTGACCGTGGCTTAATCGACTCAATGCGGGTGCTCTGTGGTGAGCGTGAGCAAATGACCTTGCTGAATAAGCAATACCGCTTAATTGCGCAAATTGATGACAGCAGCCGAACGGCTTCTGCCGGCGGCGAGTGTCAAATCGTTAACGGCAAAATTGGTATGGCTTACCAACCTGAAGAAGAGCTGTAAGGCGCGCCGCTGGCGCCCCTTACAGTATCAAGCCAGCAGTAACAAGCTAGGCGACGCCGTAAGCTTGCTGATAGGCCTGAACTTTAGGTAGATGTTGCTTAAAGTTCGGGTCGTCTTTTAAGAACTCTATAATGTCACTCAGACTGACAATGGCAATTACGCTGGCATCAAAGTCCCGTTCAACTTCCTGAATAGCCGATAGTTCACCCTGCCCTTTCTCCTGCCGGTCGAGAGCAATCAGAACACCCGCCAGGCTGGCGCCACTGGCGTTTACAATTTCCATTGACTCACGAATAGCAGTGCCGGCTGTAATGACATCGTCGACTAACATAACCTGGCCGGTTAGTTCAGCCCCTACCAGATTGCCGCCTTCGCCATGTTGCTTTTGTTCCTTGCGGTTAAAACAATAAGGCGTATCTTTTTGGTGGTTATCATAAAGAGCGATTGCTGTTGCGGCAGCGATTGGAATGCCCTTGTACGCCGGACCAAACAGAACATCGAAATGAGCACCGGAATCCACTAATGCAGAGGCATAAAAACGACCTAACTTTGCCAGGTCGGAGCCTTGGTTAAATAAACCGGCATTAAAAAAATACGGACTGATGCGACCTGATTTTAATGTGAACTCACCAAATTTCAGCACACCCCGGGCGATCGCAAACTGGATAAACTGTTTTTGATAATCTTTCATTACTATTAACCCTTAAGCCAAAGCGGACTTCTGGATGTCAATCAACTCTTTGATACTGTGACGGGCAATGTCGACCAGGCTTTGCATTTCTTCGTAACTAAAGGCTTCACCCTCGGCAGTACCCTGAATTTCGATAAACTTACCGGCCTCGGTCATAACCACGTTCATATCAGTTTCGGCGCCCGAATCCTCCAGATAATCTAAATCACTGACAGCCTGACCATCAACAATGCCGACTGAGATAGCAGCAACCATTTCTTTCAGCGGATTAACTTTTACCAGGCCTTTGCTGCGCATATAATTCAACGCATCAACTAAAGCGACACAAGCTCCTGTAATGGAAGCCGTGCGCGTGCCGCCATCGGCTTGCAACACATCGCAGTCAAGTGTAATTGTATTTTCACCCAGAGCCTTAAGGTCGATACAAGCGCGCAGAGAGCGGGCAATCAGTCGCTGGATCTCCATGGTGCGTCCGCCTTGTTTGCCGCGAGCCGCTTCACGTTGAGAACGGGTATGGGTAGAGCGTGGCAACATACTGTATTCAGCAGTCACCCAGCCCTGGCCTTTACCCTTTAAGAAACGCGGAACCCCCGTTTCGACACTGGCATTGCAGAGCACCTTGGTGTCGCCAAATTCGATCAGAATTGAACCCTCGGCGTGGCGGGTAAAATTGCGGGTAATGGTTATCGGACGAATTTGTTGCGCAGTACGGCCACTTGGACGCATAGCATCTCCTGTTTTGGCATAGGGTAAAGGGTGTTAGCGGGCTATTGTAACAAATTCGATCTGCTTATGGATCGCTTAAGCGAGGTTATCGTATTACACTGTATACGATCCATTGTGAACGGGAGGCAGTATGTCGCGTTCAGACGACCAGGAATTTGAATTATTTCGTCAGGAAATGAACGACGTCACACCCTTGGTGGGTGAAGAAGTCGCTGACATTCGCACCGCTTTTGAGCCCACTTTGGCACAAAAAGAGCGGCGTCGCGCTGCTGAGGCCGAAGAGCAGGAAAATGTGAACTTCCTCTCAACCGAATATGTTGATTTGGTTGAACCCGATGAAGTGATTGAATTTCATCGGGACGGCGTTCAGACCGGTGTGTTTAAGCGCCTGAAACAAGGCCGCTATACCATGGAAGCCAGCTTAAACTTGCACCACCATACCTTGCGTGAAGCGCGGACAGCCGTGTTTAACTTTGTTCAGGACTGCTATAAAGCAGGTATCCGGACAGCCTTAGTGATTCATGGTCAGGGTAAACATTCAAAGCCACACCCCGCGCTTATTAAAAGCTATGTAAATAAGTGGTTGCGGGAGATGCCGCCAGTTTTAGCCTTTCATAGCGCACAACGACCTCACGGCGGGCGTGGTGCCGTTTATTTAATGCTAAAGAAAAACGCAGAGCAGAAACAAAAGAACCGTGAGCAACACGCAAAGCGCTAAGCCGATTGATAAGGAAAGTGAAATGATCCAAAGCATGACGGGCTACGCCCGCTTCGAACATAAAGCCGACTGGGGTACTGCCGTATGGGAAATCCGTTCGGTAAACCAACGCTTTTTAGAAACTTATTTTCGGTTACCGGAGAGCTTCCGATCGTTAGAAAACTCGTTGCGTGAACAGTTCCGGAAAAAACTACAGCGCGGCAAAGTTGAGTGCAAATTGCACTTACAGATAGAGGATGGCGAGCAGTCAGAGTTATCAATTAATGAAGAGCTTGCCAAAAGCGTTATTGCCAGCG
Source organism: Idiomarina seosinensis (assembly GCF_044797955.1). Lineage (GTDB taxonomy): Bacteria > Pseudomonadota > Gammaproteobacteria > Enterobacterales > Alteromonadaceae > Idiomarina > Idiomarina seosinensis_A. The sequence goes on from NZ_CP085211.1 coordinate 2,432,586, forward strand.
CTAAGTGGGTGAGTCAGCACGCTGCAGCCGGTCAGATAAACCCGATTGATGTGCTTAAGTGGCCAGGTGTGGTCGCAGCCCGGGAGCAGGATATGGACAGCCTGCAAAAAGAAGTTCTGGCAGCGTTAGATAAAGCGACAGCCGATTTCATTGATAACCGCAAGAGCGAAGGCGCCGCTATAGAGCGCATGCTGCAAGAGCGTCTGGATGGTGTCGCTGAGCAGGTGGCATTTGTCCGCAAGCGTATGCCCGACGTCATGGCCTGGCAACGTGAGCGCTTACTGGCCCGTTTTGACGAAGTAAAAATCGAACTGGACTCACAACGTGTTGAGCAAGAGATGATCATGCTGGCGCAAAAAGTCGACGTTGCTGAAGAACTTGACCGCTTGGATGCCCACGTTGAAGAAGGCCGCAAAATTCTCAAAAAAGGCGGCCCCTGCGGTCGCCGACTCGACTTTATGATGCAAGAGTTCAACCGCGAGGCCAATACCCTGTCATCAAAATCGATCAGTTCAGAAATCACTGCCGCCGCGGTAGATCTCAAGGTTTTAATTGAGCAAATGCGTGAGCAGATCCAGAATATCGAGTAATTTTCCGCTGATTGTTTTTTATTTTCCTGATGCTTCCAAAGCCCTTTTAAATAAAGGGCTTTTTTGTAGTGCCTAAAAGCGGTCATTCTTGCTGGTCGTATCGTTACACTGTCCATGGCAAGCGTCGTGAAATGACCTTGGGTAAGTACCCATTTATGGGATTGGCCGATGCTCGCGAATGATGTCGGTGGTGTGGAGAAATCACGGGACCGGGGACTATCGCTTGATGAAGTTAAAAGTGCGACTGCAATTTTCCGAAAGCATATGGACCGCTTCGGTATGGATAATTACCTTTCTGTTTGCTTATTCCTGGTTCTTTAATGTGCACGATCTGCGGCGAACGTTCCGAAGCCAGGTATCTGCTTTAGGTTTCAGTGGCGCAGTTGGCGAACGTGCGATAAACCACAGCCTAAAGGGCGTAGAAGGTATTTACGACCGGTATGATTACTACGAGGAGCGGCGGCAGGCGCACCAGAAGGTTGCGGATGTGATTGAGCCACTGGTTTGGCGCGACTTAAAGTAACTAAAATTCCAAAATTCAACAAGAAAGATTGATTTGTATGTGTAAAACCAATTTTGTAATTACAATACCTTGTTTTCAAGTCTAATTCTTTTTTTGTAACGGAAAAATCTAAAATGTAATGATTTTTCCGTTAAATCAGTTATCATATCGTATACATAAACGTTGACTAAAGATAAGACCTTTTTGGCGAGAAGTAAAGGACTGCTATGAAACCAGTTGGATATGCTTACCTTAATCTGCATTACGATCTACGTCTACCAAAGCTCGGGGTGGAGGTTTATCAGGACCCAAATGCCGAAAAAGAACAGTTGATCCAGTATGGTGGGAGCAAGCGAAAGGTGATTCCTGGCCATCTAAAATACGATGATAACCCCTATTCGCAGATGCATGCGGCAATAAAAAACCAAGGCATTAGATTACATTTCTTTGCGGCAATTTATAAAAAAATTAATGTGACTGAATTTACGGCGTTTATTTTAGATAAACCGACAAGTCAATATAATCGAGTGCTCTGGTTTCTGTACGAATGGCTAACTGGACAGAAACTTGACATCCCGGACTTAAAGTCGTCGAATTATATAAAGTTATTTGAGGACGAGTTCTACTACACCCTGGGAAATGGGCAGAAAGATAAAAGAACACGGGTTATTAACAACGCGCTAGGTACACCTGATTTTTGTCCGACGATCCGAAAAACAACTGAGATAAGTCAGCTTGATGAGGCTGACGTTTATAAAACTGCATTTGCGAAAATGCAGCGCATCGGAGAGCAGCTATCAGTTGATGTGATTGGGCGATCAGTTAATTACCTTTATACAAAAGAAACAAAGTCATCGACGGAGATAGAAAGAGAAAAGCCAAATCGACAGCGAATGCAAAGATTCCTGAATGCGATAAAAAATGTTGGCTTATATGAGTTGAACAAGCATTCGCTCATCAACGTTCAGAATCAAATTGTGGATGAGAAGTTTAAAGCGATAGATTACCGTGAATCGGAAATTTATGTTGGTACAACGATTCAACGGTTTGGGAATCGAGATGAAGATGTTCATTACGTTGGTGCGAAACAAGAACACGTAGCAAGTATGATGAATGGACTATTCAAGCTACACGAAAACTTGATGATCGATGGCTCAGTTCCCCCATTATTCCACGCAACTTTGATCTCATTCGGTGAAGTTTATATTCACCCATTTGACGATGGAAATGGTCGCATTCATCGCTATCTGATTCATGACGTCATGAAGCATCGAGAACCAGAGCATAAGTTTATTATTCCGATATCTGCTGCGATCTTAAAGAACCAACAAAAATACGACCAGGTTCTTGAAACCATTTCAGTACCAATAATGGCGATGTTGGATTATGAATTCGATAATTCCAATAGAATCATAATCAATAATGATATTGATTACATGTATCGCTTTCCGGACTACACCGAACATGTAAAGTTTGTATACGAGATGATGGATACAGCCATCTCCGATGATCTACTAAAAGAAGTATGCTTACTTACCGTTTTCGACTGTTTGAAAAAATCTATCAACGAAAATGCGGATTTGCCGAATAATAAAATTGATATGGTTTTGTCGATTATTATTCAAAACGGTGGTGAAATTTCGAAGCGCAAACGTAAGCAATTAGAAGCTCTACTAGATGATCAGATTCTCAAAGAATTGCAGAAACTGGCGACCCGCCTAATTGAAGAAATCAAGGATAAATTTGAAATTGATGTTGTTGCGGTGATGAATGAAGAGATTTAAGCGCTAATAAACGGGACGGTAAATGTTTCATGATTTTTGGTTAAGTATAAAAAAGCTGTCAATGGCCATTAATTTTGATCCACTTTTGGCCAATAAAATTGACCCACCTGCGATCAGGTTTTGCTGACTTTTTCCTTCAGTCGATAGCTTTCTCCTCCAAGCATAAATATGTGTGAGTGATGGATGATCCGGTCGATGATCGGTACTGCAACATTGTCATCATGGAAGAACTCACCCCAACTGGTAAAATCTTTGTTCGTCGTCAAGATGATAGACCGATACTCGTACAAGCTATTGATTAGCTGGAACAAGTTGTAACGCGACTGCCTCGACATAGGTAAGTAACCCAGCTCATCAATGATAATGAGGTCATATTTGCTTAGCTGTGTGAGCCGCTTTTTCAGTTCGCCTTTCATTTCGGCAAGTTCAAGCTCTTCTACCAGCGTTAATGCGTTTCTGAACAGAACTTTGTATCCGGCCTGGATTGCCTCATGACCGATCCCAATGGCCAGGTGGGTCTTTCCCACACCCGGAGGGCCAATAAAAATGACGTTGTTGCGTTCATCGATAAAGCTAAAGTCAAGTAACCCATTGATTTGACGCTTGGTTACTGTGGTCTGGTGCCGATAATCAAATAAGTCGAGACGCTTTTCTTTTGGGAACTGCGCTTGTTTGTAATGGCGTTTTATTCGGTTTACGTTGCGCTGAGTGATTTCATGCGATACTAACGACTCGGCGAAGCTTAAATAGGACTCTTCATTGGCTTCAGCCGTGGCCACCAGAGTGGCCAACTGGCCTGCTGCTGCACCCAGCCGTAGGCTACGAAGCTGCTTAGCGATATTGTCTAACTGGTTCACGATAGGCTCCGCTGCGCGTTAACATGACTGATGCCTCGGTACATACTTAAGTCGATGCTCACCGGACTATCCGCCTCATCATCAGCCATACGCCCGCGCTGCTCGGCGCTGAGCCATGCATCGATATGGTCACGCATCTTGCTGGCGGTTAAGTCTTCACGCTCGAGCAAGTGAGCTGTAAGTGCCTCGGGCAATTCTCCGTAGTGCTTTAATACATCCAGAGCACCGCGTAATTGGTCTTTATAAAACCGAGGCATGGTTACTTTGAACTGTGCCGCAATTGCACAGCCAACATCGATACCGAGACGTTCATTGAGACATGCTTCAAGCGCTTCTGCCGCCTGAGTTTTATCGCGGTAATGGTCACGGTTTTTGATAATAAGACCTTTATCAAGGCTGACAGTATGCTGGCCAATAAGCTCACTGGTGGCAGGATCGAGCAAGAGCAGTTGGCCATTGGCCTCACTGACACCAACCCGGCTTTGTTGCCATTCCATAGGCACCGAGTACTTGTTCGAGACCCAGGATATCAACCCCGTTTTGTCGACTTTTCGTGTTTGCATGGGCGTGTTGTCTAAACTGCCCATCGCTGCGTTATAGTGGTTCATGAATGACCGCTCCGAGCGGTCATAATAGCTCTGCGGCCGCTCTTTGGTGGTGCCATGCACTCGGATGTTGGCTACTTCATTCAGCCAATCAAGGGTATAAGCCCGAAGCTCTGCTTCACTGCGGAACGACTCACCATACAGGCAGTCTTGTTTGACGTATTTAACTGCTGCTTCAACCTTACCTTTGCTCTCCGGATCAAAGCCCTCACAAGCATGAATATGGAATGATGCCGCCGTGGCATAATGCGCGAAGCGTTGATTGAGTTTGAGCTCGCGATATTCTTCGCTCAGTACCACCAACTTAGTTTGGTCGTAAACGCACTCTTCGGTGACACCGCCGAAGTAGCGAAACGCTTCGTCATGCATCTCAATAAAGCGCTGCGTATTCAGGGGCTGCAAGGAAAGGCCTACATACATAAGGCGGCTGTATGAGAGCACAAATGCAACAAAGTAAACCGTGTGTGGCTTACCATTTATGAGTACGCCACGAAGCTCGCCGGGATCGACCTGGCACTGCACACCGGGAACAGTTTCGATGATCGGTTCATAATAACGATACTGACCGACAGCAACCTCTGCTTTTAGATTTTGTACGTAACGGCGCATGCTGCGCTCAGAGATCGGTAATTTACCAACCTTTCTGGTTAAGCGGCGCATAAGCTTTACTGCGGACAACTTGGGGTAATCTTTAAGCTGGTTAATCAGGTAATCACGATAGGCATCAAGCCACTTTTCACGCGAGGTATCTTCCATCATGACGCTGATGCCTTGAACGTCCATCGTTAAATATTTTTTCACGGTGTTGCGCGAAATACCCAACTCACGGCTAATTGCACGAATTGATAGCCCCCGGCCTTTGTCGTGCATCGCTTTTATTTTGTGTATCACTGTCCACTCCTTCAACGTGCCGTCCCCGCTTTGCTAGTTGAGCTGAGAACGGTACAGAAAAATATGGCCGAAGCCACGAAAAGTGGATCAAAATTAATGGCCGAAAGTGGGTCAGTTTAGTTGGCCATTAACAACTCCCGAGCTATGTCATATAAGTGTTCAAGAAACTGCTGCTTGTACTGCTTGCGGCCAATGATATCCCAGGCACGTTTAACGAATGTTTGTTGCTTATAACGAGTTATCGCTAGTGGTGTTGGAAATTTTAGTAAAAATTGACAAAACCACTCAGCCCTCGAGGCATGTAGAAATTGCTCGGCCTCAGGAAAATAAAGAGTTAAGTAATGATTTACTAAACTATTCAAGCAACGCGTCCTGGCAATTGTTATCTGATGATAGGTATTAGATATCTCCTGAATATCCATAGTGCTTGCTATCAGAGGATCGTAAAACGGTTTAGACAACCCGGATGCGAGTAGGTAAAGGATAACTTTGCTATCTTTGCGGTCATTCTTGTCCCAGGTGTTATAAAGCATTTCTCTTGCTCGGGCACATGATAACGACGATACTAAATGACAGTTGACTCCTTGCTGACTTGTCAACGGCAGTTTAAATTTGACCCCCTTTGGGGTTAATTCGGCAATCTAATTTTGACCCCCCTTGGGGTTAAATTTCACCGAGTATCGGTGCAATACCTATCTTCTTTTTGTCCTTCAACCGATAGCTCTCACCACTAATTTGAATCACATGGCAATGGTGCAACAGGCGGTCTAGCATCGCGGCTGTTAATGTTGTGTCGTTCGCGAATGCACCTGCCCACTGGCTAAACGGTAAGTTGCTGGTCAGTAATGTGCTGCCGCGTTCATAGCGTTTTGCTACCACGTTAAAGAACAGATTTGCTTCCTCGCGGCCGAACGGTAGGTAGCCGATTTCATCGATGATGAGCAACTTTGGACTCATTACAACGCGCTGTAGGTACGTTTTTAGCTTGCCTTGATTATGCGCTGTCGCCAGTTGCAGCATCAGATCTGCCGCGGTTATAAAGCGCACTTTCGTGCTGGCCATGATGGCCTTGTACCCAAGCGCAATGGCCAGGTGCGTTTTACCCACGCCACTTGGCCCGAGCATTACTACGTTCTCATGCCGTTCGATAAAGCTCAGGCCAGACAGCTCTGTCAGCTGTGCTTTGGGTACGCCGCTGGCGAAGTTAAAATCATACTCCTCAAGCGTTTTTATGTTTGGTAAGCCAGCGAACTTGAGCAGAGTCGCCTTGGTGCGTTGTGTTTTGGCTTTAAGCTCTTCAGCTAAGAGCTTCTCGATGAAGTCCGCATACGAGCCCTCTTGGGCGATGTGATGCTCAGCTATCGATGGCCAAGCTTCGGGCAAGGCGTATAAACCAAGTTGCCGGCAAGCATCGGCAATGCGCTCAGACTGTAAGTTCATGGCCACCTCGCAACATCTGGTCATAGACACTGAGCGGATGCTGCAGGCTCTCGTAAGGGGTTGGCACGCAACGCGATGCTTGAGGCTGGTACACGCTGCCGATCTTCACCGGCAACGGCAATAACGCCTCTTGCTCCATTATTAAGCGCTGGTTTGGGACGTCTCCGGTCGTACCATGTACTCGTGCATTTGCCACCTGCGTCAGCCAGCGACCGACATAGCCATTCGCGGTCTGCACATCTAGGCGTAAGCCTGAGGTTCTTAAAGTAGCCTGCAGCGGCACAACGAAGCTTGATTTAAGGTAACGGTTAAAGCGCTCAACTTTGCCTTTAGTTTTCGCCCGATAGGGACGACAAACGCGCGGATTAAAACCGAAGTCCTGAGCAGTTGATAGAAGCTTCGGGTTCCAGCGATGCTCTCCGTCTGAATAAGCGTCTCGCTCAATCATGATGGTCTTAGCGTTATCGAAAAGCACTTCGTGTGGCACACCACCGAAGAAGTCGAAGCTATGCTCAAGGCCGTCGATCCAGGCTTCTGTGCGCTCGTTATCATAAAACCTGACATAACTTGCACGTGAATAACCCAGCGTCGCCACGAAGGCTTTTAGTGCGTGGGTTCCACGGCGAATAATGGTGAAATCTACCTGTAGCTGCTTACCTGGCTCGGTTTCAAAACGTACTAGTGGATCGGCAGCCTGCTTTGGTTTAAACGTGGCGACATACTCACTGAGTATCCTGATTTTTCCTTGGTATCCACGAGCCAGTATCTCTTCGTAGAGCACGGCTGCTGGTATCCAATCTGGATGAGCGGCTTTGATTCGCGACTGAATATAGTCTTTGAAGGGGTCAAGCTTGCTCGGCCGCACAACACTGCGTTGGTACACCGGCGCACTCTCAGTTTGCTGCAGATATTTTTTAACGGTGTTGCGGGCCAGGCCGGTTTCGCGCGCTATCCCTTTAATCGACTTACCTTGGTGTTTGAGTACTTTAATGGTCACAACCATCTCCTGAGTTAACATCGAAAGCGGCCTCTTGAGCAAAACCGCTAGTTTACTTCAGGGGGTCAATTTTCAGTTGCCGTTAGGGGGTCATTTTTACACTGCCGGTAACAACTTAGCCAGTACGCGATATTGCGATGATAATCAGACGTTGGCTCAAACCCAACAATAATCCTGGAGGGTTCAACCTTTGCAAGCGAAAGTAGCCGCTGATAGCCCTCTAACGTATTGGTAATACGCACTGAAATGGTTTTACCCGACGGTAATTGAATGAGCGCATCGTGGTGCTTTTTAGCAATATCCAGTGCAATCAATGTGTCATTTGTACTATTGTGTGAGATGTCAGCCATTGTTGTTTCTCCACTTGTTGATTGGTCATTACAAGTAATAGAAAATGGCTGACATTCTTTACAGCTTTATTTGTTAAAGAGCGATACTCAATAGGTACCATGGGCCAGAGTATATCTCGGCCGAGTTAACAAGTTGGGCAGAGAAGCAAAAAATAACGCTGCTTTATATCCAGCCCGGCAAGCCCACTCAGAATGCTTACATCGAACGTTTTAACCGAACAGTTCGTCATGAATGGCTGGATTTACACATGTTCGAGAGCGTTGAGCAGGCACAAAAACTTGCTACTGAGTGGCTTTGGATTTATAACAACGAAAGGCCGAATACGGCCATTGGCGGCATCCCGCCCAAATATTTAACGCAAGCGGTTCACTAATTCTACGAATAACTGCTGCTGAAAATGGGGGGATTACAATTGTGCCTCAGGTGGGTCAATTTTAAATTGCCGTTAGTGGGTCAGTTTTACATTGCCGGTGACAGTCTAGCTAGTTACCCTCAAACTAATCTTTTAAACGCCTGACGAATTTTTCAGTGCCTTACTAATATCTGCTACTCTGCCACACTGTACTCGGCGTGTAGCACTTTGAGATTTGAAAATCGAATCTCCTTTACCTATCAACGCTTCTGCGCCAGATTGTTCGATAATTACCTTACTTTCGTTGTACCCCTTAACTCTGAGGGCAATTTGAGCTGGTAAATTTGATCTCAAAGAAGTGCTAATAACTTCTGCTGAAGGCTTTTGCGTTGCGACTATTAAATGTATACCTGCTGAGCGTCCTTTCTGGGCTATACGTTTTACCACATCCTCGAACTCTTTCTTAAAAGACTTCTCAGCTGTTATATCCGCATACTCGTCTACCACTACAACCATCCAAGGTAGCTTTGTTTCTGAGAACTGATTAAATGTAGCTAAGTCAGGAATTCGTTGTCGCTTTTCTCGTGTAAGTGCTTTAAATGCAACAAATCTCGACTGCATTTCTTTAACTGCTTTTTGAAGTAAATGCATTGCCTCATCTTCAAACATGGCAATATCTTCTTTAACGAACGCTGAATCCTGATACATCTCCATTTCGGTGCCTTTAGGATCTATGAGCAGAAGTTCAATTTCAGCTTGTTTGTAGAATTTATTCATTCCACATAAAATAGTATGTAGAGCTTCAGACTTACCACTTCCTGTAGTTCCGCCAATCAGCAAATGTGGCGAATCACTATCCGAAAAATGAATATCTACCCTGGATCCAAATCTATCAATACCAATTGGTACAGTTAATTTAGCAGCCTCAGGCTGGAAATTTATCCAAAGATCTTCTGAAGTTACAAAATACCTTTCATCTTCACTCTTAGGTACATCAATATTTATCATGCCTCCCCCGATCGAAAAGTGAATTGATTGGTCTTCTTCAAGCTTCAGATACAGCTTAAGCGCGTCGTGCTTGGCTTCAATTTCCTTTGGATTAGTTCCGGCATATCTAATCCTGTAGAGAAATGATGATGGGCCTTCAATAACAGCTTGCTCTTCCCATTTAACAGCTTCGATAGGCAGGCTTAACCTCCTGGATAAAATGTCGAGTATTTGCTGATATCTCTTCTTAAGATCAGTCTCGCTGTCGACATAGCTTTGTTCAGGTTGCCTCGATGGCACTTCTGGCTCAACTGGGTATGTTTTTTCATTATGTGGTAGCTCTTCCTCTTCATTATCAATACCCGGGTTGGTTTGCGTATAGTTGGGAGCAGGAGACACTAGGTCACTCCCTTGAAAGTTAGGAAGATAACTTTCAATCAGGGATGAACATATATTACTCAGCTCCTCCTCAGCTAGTGGTGCATTTTTATTAAATGAATCGACAATTCCCTTCATCCCGATTTTTATTCGCCAGATTCGTGGATCGTCCGTGTCCTGCTCGACTGAATTGTCAAAATTTCCGGAAGTCACGGTCTGGACCGTAAGTCCTGACAAAAATGTCAGATCATAATCGCCATTTCGAAAGGCTTCTCCTACTACAATATCGAATTTCTTTAACTTTTCAGACTCTTCCCCATAACTCGAAACAGCCCTATCACCTGAGTTTCTTATCGCCTTAAGAAGTTGATTTCTCCATAGCTCAGAATCGTGTTTATGCTCGACTTGTTCACTACTTAAAAAGTTTTCCAATAAGTTCAGTGTAGACTTCACCTGAACAACAGCGTGCTCAACAAAATTTGGATCTTTGCGAAGCTTACTCTCGAGCACAATCACGCTTACTTTTAGCCTTGTACCAGATGTATCAAAAACAACTTTTAGCATATCGGCTCGAGTTGATGAATCTCCGCCACTAAACCAATCCTTATAGGAATCTAGTGACAGCCATGCTGTATATCCATTCTCAGGTACTGAGGATTGCAGCTGATCAACAGCTTTTCTAGCTACAGACAATCCAAGTATTTCTTCGGAAACCCGAGCAACCCCCAATGCATCTAGCGCTAACTCTGGTGTGATCTCACGAGCACTTTCATAAACTCCACGAGAAATACATTCCAGAGATTGAGGGCACTTTATACCAGCATCGCTGAAAATAGCTGATAACTTTTTCTCCAGCCGGCTCAGGATAAAATTCTTACCTGAACTTGACGATACAATTATAGAATAATTCCCGCCCAGCCCAATACCATCCTTAAAAGATATAATTTCGGGCTTGTTTCGCAAAAACTCGAGCTGCTCTCTCTTTAAGTATCTTTCAGCAGTAATCACCCAATGTGATGATTCATGAAGCACTTCGAATAGCGAAGCATGTTCTTCAAAATTGATTTTCTTTTCATAATAATCACATCCGTCACCATCAGAAGATACTGGAGCCAAGTCCTTCTGCCTAGTAACCAGAGTTGACCAAGTGTCTAACAAGTCATCTCTTTTTTCCGGTTTCAGCAAAACAGAAATTTTGGATCGCCCACTATCTCTTACTGTTACAGGTGCATCATAAAGCGGCTTAAACTTCATTTCGGAGGACAACGCTTCCTCTTTCGCTACTGCCCTATGAAACTCGTCGCCTCCTTCGAGCAGCTGAGGAATGACTGCGATATCGGTTTCTAAGTCTTTTAGCCGTTTTTTTAATTCTGAAAAATCTGTCCTAAATTCGAAAAGCCTCAACTCTAAGCTTGGGAACAGAGCGCCATCATGAGCGAACCTGCTCTCGACGTCCGTTTGGTCAAAATGCTCCATCGCGCTTGCAAAATTACTCTTTAACGTGACTAGGTTCACTGTTACTTTTATTGATGCGAATTCGCCCTTTCTCAGGGAACTTATTAGTTTTGAGCAAAATGATGCATCTCGCTTAGAGACAACTGTCAGCGATAATCCATCAACTTTGTGCGGATGATGGTGAAGGTACTGTCTCACTTTGCCACAAACTTCGTTTAATATTGATTCAGGCGATATTGTGAAAAAATCATTGGAAGAAGACTCAATTGGAACCATATATTCGCCCCAGCCTTTTTCAGAATGTGATTCATATAGGTTCCCTTTGAAATCTACTACTGTAGCTGGTTGCAAAGACCCACTAAGGTTTTCCACCCAAGAAAAATAAAAATCTCCGTTCTCTTCGTTCAGAGGGATCTCTAGGTCAATGGATTTGCGAGCCAGATCGTAGGTCGCTCTAAGGTACTCTGCAATCCACTGAGCCTTAACGACGTTGGATGGGAGTACAAATGCACCTTTATTTTTTGAAATGACGACATCTGAAGCTATTAGCTGATACGGCTCTTCAATCCAAGAGTCTTGGGGGACGCAGCCTGCTTTTACTTGACTGGAGATATTTTTTACATAGTCTACGTAATTGTTAATCGTATCAAAATGTAAACCTTCATGAGCAATATCGGTTAGATAATCCTTTCGAATATCTTTATAGTCCTCAATTAAACTTGGGCAGCTAATTCCTTTAGATAATTCAGAGGAAATAACATCTGCCGGATATCGAAGGCCAGAAGCCACACTTTCGCAAAATTGGGTAATACTCAGGTCTTCAGGAAAAACTAGATTGTTTAAACTTTCCCTAAAACCAGTTTCTTTAACCAGCCCCCACCATAAGAAAAAGTATTCAGCATCTCCATCTTCAGGAAGCCAAGAGAAAAATTCTGACCTTGAGACTTCATACTCTTCTCTATCAAGTCTCTCCAAAATTTCGAAACGGATAATTAAACGCTCCCATTTCAGTATTTCTCCCGGCTCGCCCGCGTCCTCGTCCAATTCAGGAATCTCTCTCAATGTGGTCAAAGAGTCGTCAACTATAACCTCTACCGCTGTATTTGTTTCTACTGAATAGGAAGAAAGCTCTTTAAGCAATCGGCCATATAGAAAACTGAAAAGTCCAATAGTCGGACAGTTGTCTGATAACCTTTCGTGAGGAACAACTCTTAACTGAAAGGAAGAGCTTTTATCTCTCCCCCCATTTTCAAAGAGCGTTAAGACCCTAGCTATTTGAATTAACGGATTAAAAAAGCCATGTGACTTTGGAGAAGTAAGCCTCTCTACGCGTTTTCTGACCTTATTTGTTAACAAGTCTTTTAATGGAAGTATGCCTTCAAGATCTGGCTCCGCCTCTAAAAATGCAGTTGCGGCATCAGTAAAGCCCGCACTTAAACCTTCTTTCACCTCTAAATTAAGAAACTCATTTTCGCGACTTCTATCACTTTCTAATATTTCTTTATATACCAAATCACCTAGAGAAACGCCCTTTGTTTTGGCTGCAAAAACTTGGCTGAATATGAAATATGGAATTTCTGATCTTAATTCATAACTTGGCTCGGAAAGGTACTGACTACATCTTTGCCGCCAATATTCTTGCTCATTTTGAGAATATTCATAACCGTGTTCATCTAAGAATATTGTGCTTAACGCATTACCTTTCTCTTTCTCAACGTCCAGTTCCTGAGTGTCTGATTTAGCAAGATCTGCATGTAAAGAGTTCGCTTTTAATCTCGACGCAAATGCCCCCTCTTTTTCATGCCACAACAAATCATTGAACATATCCATTTGCGCAAATTGCCCGCCAATAAGCTTTCTTATACTATTTAAATCGGTAGGCGAGCCCGACTTGCCAAGTTCAGAAGTACATGCGTAGACAAACGCAACAAACTTGGGGGTTGAGATTTCTATTTTTTCGCTTCTGAGGATTGTAGCTATTTCATCGAGACAATCTATTAGCAAGCTGCTAGCGGGTGATATTGACCTGCACTCGTCCGCGGAGATGTCTACCAGAAACTTTACTGCTGTATGGTTACGCTCTTTTTCACCAACACTTAATAGGACATCAGAATCCCTTATGGTATAGAAGTCTTTTGTACTTTGTGAGTCACTACCCTCCTTGGTTTCAAGATAAACTAACTTCCTGAGGCTCTGGTCATTTCTTGCCAATGTAATGGTGCTATTTTCTGGTATCCGAAGTTTATCATCACAAACAACATCCGCATCATAAGGAACGCGCAAGTCGATACCTGTAAGCTCACCTCTAACTAATTCTTTCTCGTATGCATGTATGAACTCTTGGTACACTTCTCTACTGAAGTTTTTCAGTCTTAGAGTCTGTCGAGACTCACCTGCGTCGTCCAGTCTTAACTTAACTACCTTTAAACATGTTTTCGCTAACACCCTGGCGACAATGTTATGAGCAATTTTCATTCTTATCTCCTGAAACTGATCATTTGTGTTGCGTCGGAGTAGGTGGTCAATAGACCCGCGGCTTTCATCTGGGTTGCTAGGCCTTTTTCATTTTCCTCGAAAATCGTTCCATCATAATCGTCGAGTAGACCGGCGGATTTTGCAGCTCCTCGCGACACCACAATGCCGAGATTTAAATAAAGAATTTGATCTACGAACTCGGCAAACGGCATCTCCTCAGTTGCTGGGACCAAGGCTGCTACGATCGTTTCCAAGGCATTGACTTTAAGTGTGAAGTATCTGTTTCCGGTATATGCGTTAAGTAATCCAACGGCAGACGCCGTGCTTGGGAAAAAACCTCTGATTCTATTTTTTTGTCCGGCTTTAATTTCTGAAAACTTATCTTTATTGTGGGTGTCGATTGCTTTTTGAATAATGCTAAAAGCATTTTGGAATTGCCTACGAGCCAGCCGCCTAATCGAGGTGGCTGAAGTTGCACAGTCGCAAACTATCGGACTTAAAAGTTTATTCTCCACTTCACTGCAACTTCTTCGGTATTGCATGATTGATAACCAGATGGCCGACCAATTTACTAATGCTTCAACTTTTCCGACCGTAGTTAGTTTCTTGTGCTCGAGAATATTTAGTAGGCCGTCACGATAAACATCTTCAAAGTTATCTATATTTGCTCTACTACTACTTTCTATTTCATCCGGTTTATCAGCCTCGACCCTTGGACTTTCACTCCTAAAGAATTTCGATAGTCTATCTAGTGCAGATCCACCAGCTACCGTGTATAGGTTTTTAAAACCAGTGCGGATATTTTCCAAGCGAGAACTGTTTGGGTCGTCTCTTAAAATTTTATGCAAGAGCGCTCCACCACCGCGCATCCATACTCTTTCAACATTTTCATTGGATTTTTTAATATCCCAATGAATAAGGCTACTAGTGAAAGGGAAGAACGGCTTTCTCGTCCATCCAGAATCTGTTGTTCGTTTTACATTCGGAGGCTGAATTTGAAGGCTTGCGAAAAGTTTACCTAAAACAACTTCGGCTGACTCACCCTGAAGCATATTCCGAAGATTTTGTATCTGACCAGTTCTATCTTTTATTCCATCAAGACCATACGCAAGCTGCCGTGCTTGGTGATGGCCATGCTTTATGGGGGCGGGTGCTGTAGAAGGTGAAAGCATTTTATCTTCAGGCACCCCGTAAATAAAGTTCAGCAGTTCGACGCCTGCAGAGAAGCCTGCATTGTCAATATCCAGAATTCCACCATACAGGCCTTTACTTAGTTCAGTTCCTTTTGACATATTTTTCACTGCCCATCCACGTAAACTATGTTCTTCTCTTCATCCAAAAGAATCTCAAAGGTCCCCAGTTCGCTGACAACCCGAATATTTTCTTCATCGTTATTTAAGCTCTCAGCCAGCTCCCCAAGAAAGTCTAAAAATCTTCTTATATCGTTTTGATAAAAGACAGTGGGCACATGACCGTCAGACGCTCTCATTAAACAGTCAAACATGGAGAGATCCATAATAAGATTTCTTGGCTTTTCATGACGTCTGGGCGCAATCTCGAGAACAATAGCTCTAGAAAGCCAGTCAACGGAAGTGAAAAGTGCATCGTCACTATCTTTAAGGTCCCACTGCTTTTCGAGTGGATAAAGGTTGATATTTTGAGGGTGTATTGTTCCTGCTAATATGCCTCCGTTAGCCCCCATTCGGCCAAACGCCGGATCCAATAACTCCAAGGTGTTTTTCGGCTCTCCAACTCTAATACCCTGAATATGCCGTAACCCTGCGACCACTCTTGGCTTGAGCTTACCCAACTCGTTTTTATCGACATTTTCACTTATTATTCGATTAAATAGATCGCCAAAACGGAATCCTAACTTTTCCAATGGATTGTCTTGGAACCCGATGCCATCAAAAAAAGCCCGCCTCCTTAAGGTTTTCACAATTTCACGGGCGATGGTGGCCTCTTTTGCACGCTCTTTTTTGGAAGACGCTTTCATCAGAACTTGGTCAATACCTTGCGAAGCGTCTATTGATGCCCTTGTCCCTTTATCAAGTGAAATATTGAACTCGAGGTCTATTTGGTGGGCAGGGAATAGATCTGCTTCATTAATAAGGCGGTCGTCTGTAGAGCGTGTAGCACATACACCGGGATCTATTCGACTTAGCTTTGATAGTGTTTTTATGGAGCTGACCTGCTCTTTAGTTAGAGTGCTGGGACGTTCGAATAGCAGGTTATAGAAAGAGTACTGTCTTGCCCACCCAAACCTTGCCGATTTGGTATGCACTGTCTGACAATCCAAGCCTCCCGTTAACATATAAGCCACCAACATCAACATTTCTCTGATCGTAATTACGGTGTCTGCTCGCTCTAATGTCTTAAATAAAAGATTAACTTGTTCTAAGCGTGGAACATTTGTGTTTTTGCCGCGTTCATCAATTAACGCTCGGTTGTGAAAAATTGGACATCTCTCCTTACTTTCACAGCTCTCACAGTTTTTCCAGCGCCGCATGTCCAACCAAAATTTGAACGCCTTTTTAAACAACGAGTCATCAACGGATTCGCCAGCTATAGATTGATAATTGAGGTTTACTACATGAATGGAGTCATCAGTTGAACACAGTCCATCCTCAAATGACTTTTCGAACCGGTGACGAATAGACTTCCCTAGCGGACCCGCCTCAGATGTTGATAAAGCTGCCCTCAACCTACCTTCGTTGGCACAAAGAACAGTCACTGCAGAGGAATCCGACAGCGATTCTTCAAGTCTTGCCGCGGCGACCTCCACTGTTAGCTCTGAAAAGTCTTTAAATATGCGGAATTTATTTCTCTGGCCCGTTAAATATGTAGAAATCGACTGTTGGCCATCACACTTCTCGTTAATAATTCGCCTTGATTCATCCTCTCTTTCTTGTTTCGGAATATCAGTTCTTAAACAAAAATGCTCGATCAACCTGCGGCACAAGTGCGTCTTACCATGTCCTGCATCACCAGTCAGCACAATAGCGTTTGCACCTTCAGAGCAAGCTTTTACCAAGTAGCTGAAAGCTTTCGTTTCTATGTTGAATGAGTCTGATGAAGAGGCATGCTCTTCATATATCTGATCATGACCGGGGTCGAAAGGAAGGTATCGATTTAATCTCTCTACAAGTTTATTAATAGTTGGCATATCTACTCCATAAATTTGCCGCTCCATTACCATCAATACATCTGATTTTATGAGGGATTTGTTCAAAAGCTCGTTAGTGTTATCACATTAACTCTTTGAAAAAGACTTTTCTACTATTATACGCCTGAACCCTGGGCTGAAGTTGCGACTGCAGACGATCCGCTGCGATAACCCGGATATTATGGTGCCTTTTCAAATGGCTCGGCCTCGGTTTTTCCCATGAAGAAAAAGGTTTTACCCGAAAATACATTACTGACCACAAGATAAGAGAAGCGAAGTTTATCGTCACTGCGGCTCCCTATAATAAGCCCGCAACCAAATTAATAGCGAACTATGTTTGGCGCGTCGACTCTATTAAAGAAGTCCCAGTGCAAGCGTTAACCGAGGAAATCACTCGCACTGCGAATAAAAAACGTGATGAAAAATATTTGCTATTCAAAGTCAGTCAGCCATGGCCTTTGGCTCGTCCGATGGCTGCCTTTGATCAAGAGCACCATGACTTAAAGTTTATGTCTTTTTCAGAGCTACTATAAGTGTTAAAGGTTAGTTAAATCATTCCCCACCAAACTCAACCGCTCTTTAGCCCGGGTAATACCGGTATACAGCAGTTCTTTGGTTAATACGGGGCTGTCGTGATCGGGCAGCACCATCACGGTGTGTTTGAATTCGGAGCCTTGAGATTTATGCACGGTCATGGCGTACACGGTTTCTATGTGAGTTAGGCGGCTTGGCAGTACCCACCGCACACCCTGCTCTTGATCAGGGAAAGCAACTCTTAAATGGCCCTGTTCGGGGTCTTTCAGGGCGATACCGATATCGCCGTTGTTTAGCTTCAGTCCGTAATCATTTTTGGTGACCATTACCGGTCGGCCTTCGTACCAGCTGTTGGCGTTTACGCTGAGTATATCGCCAACTTTTTGGTTAACCGCTTTTACACCCCAGGGGCCTTCGCGCAGGGCGGTCAGGATTTGGAAGTCAGTATTGGCGTCCAGCACTGCCTTGGCGTATTCGTCAAAATGCTCGAAAGACTCGCGTCGTGGCCGCGAGCTACTGGCTCGCACCAATTGTTTAAATTCCGGGGCATCGAGGCTGCTGACTTCATAAAGCTGTACTGAGTGTTCATTATCAGCGGTGCGGGCTTGTTCTAAATGCTGTTGCACAGCCGCGTCATCCTGGCGGTTAATGGCGTTAGCAAGATCGGCAATAGGCCCAAAAAATCGGTAACTTTTACGGAATTTAACAACATGTTGCAGGCGTTTAGGTCCCTGATCGTTGATTAATTCTTGCGGAAACTCGGGTGTATCTGCTACCTGCTGTAACCATCGGGCGGTTTCGGTATGGTAATGTCCCTGGTCAGCTCCGCTACACAAGTTACCGAGTACCGCACCGGCTTCTACAGAAGCCAACTGATCTTTATCACCGATAAGTACCAGCCGCGCGAGTTGAGGAGTCGCTTTTAGCAGCGCCGTCATCATTTCAATGTCTATCATTGAAGCTTCGTCGACAATCACGACGTCCGTGCGCAGTGGATTATCCGTATTATGTTTAAACGCTCGCGAATTCGGTTTTACACCCAGCAGTCGGTGCAAGGTTTTGCCTTCGGGCTTTATGGAATCTAACGCGTCTTTCAGGGGGGCAAGTTTTGCGTCGCCGCGCAGCGTATTGAGCTCGCTCTCTATTGATTCTGTGAGCCGCGCGGCAGCCTTGCCGGTCGGGGCTGCCAGCGATACCCGCAACGGCGGCAGCCCGAGCGTTAGCGTCTGGTGCTGAAGGGCGGTCAACAGCCGCACTACCGTGTAGGTTTTTCCTGTCCCGGGGCCGCCGGTTACCACACTAAAGCGGTTGCGCACGGTATTAGCACAGGCCACCCGTTGCCAGTTAATATCCGCGGTTTCAGTGAATAACTTCGCCAGGGTGGTTTTCAATAATTCATCGTTAGTCACTGGCTGGTCGTTCATACGCGCCAGCAAATCCTGCTCAATAAAGGTTTCATATTGCCAGTAACGACGCAAATACAGCTTACCGTCACTCAATACCAGGGGTTGGTTGCCATTGCATAAGGTATCAACACAATGGCTTTGTGCTAAAGCCGCTTCAAGATCTTCGCCAAACTGCTTAAAAAGCTGACTAGGCGTAAGACATTGGGGCGCATCGCGGTTTTCGGGTGGCAAGTTCAGCGCTGTTTCAGGGCTTGCCTGCAACGCAGCGATGTCAATGTGGGTATGACCTCTTCCTGCCTGATGTGAAGCACAGACAGCGGCCAGCAATACGCCATCGCTTACTTCGCCGGCATGCTGCAGGAATTCAGCAAAAGCCAGATCGATTGACCGTATCCAGCCGGCATCGCGCCAGTCAAATAAAACGTCAAACAGGGTCTTTGCAGCTACCTTTGTCATACCAGCTCCTTACCCTCAAACAGCGCGTCCAGCTGTTCAATTAATGACCACGGCGGCCGGTCGCAAAATGCCCCGCCGGTTTCGGCCCGGTGGCCGCGTAAAAATAAATAAACCGCGCCACCGACATGGGTGTCGTAATCGTATTCACTTCCCAGGCGCGCTTTTAATAGGCGGTGCAGGGCCAGTGTGTAAATCACATACTGCAGATCATAACGGCTGTGCAGAATCTTTTCCCGCATTGCCTGTTCGGTATAAGAGCGGTCGTCTTCACCCAGCCAGTTGGACTTGTAATCGGCAACATAGTAGCGGCCATTATGCTCGAAAACCAAATCAATAAAGCCTTTCAGCATGCCGTTAAGCAAATTAGGCTCCAGTGCCGGGCGTTCATGACCTGGTAAGATATGCTTCAGAACCAGAGTGTCTAGACTCTGGGCACTTACTTCGCTGGCCGCAAACCAGAACTCCGGCTCGGCTTTATAGGTTTGAAGCGCACTTAAACTGGCCGTTTCGCCAAGGCTATTCAGCACAAATTCGTTGTTTAAATATGAACTCAGCCAATGGTTCAGGCTATTTTCATGCATTTGCCAGTAGGGGCTGACACAAAAGCGCTGCACTAACTCTGTGCGTGCGACTGCCTCGCTGGCGATACGGGCAAACCCGATGTTAGCGCTTTCCTCCAGCAGATTATGCAAAAAGGTACCGGGACCCGCGCCTTTCGGCAAATGGTGGATACTGTCCAGGGCTGGCTCAGCAACACTGGCCACGACCGCTTGCTCGTCGTCGCGCTCATCTAACAGGTTCATTTCATCAGGCGACTGCGGTGCAGGAACGCTTGGCGATGCTGAGCCCTGATATCGCAGCGCACTGTAGCTGGCAACCCACCATCGCTCGAGCTTTCGGTCGGCCGGCATCGTGCGCGGCTGCAGCTCTGGTATTTTTTGCTCTTGTTCTAAGACCCGAACTAAAGGCTCGTCATCCTCCAGTCGCGTTAATCCTGTATGGGGTGATTTTTGCCAGTGCTCGCTAACAAGGTTATAGAGTTCACCCGTTGGCTCGGCCCCGCCATTGAGCAAATAAAATAGCGGGTTGTTGCTATGATCACTGACCTTTTCCAGTGCAATAAAGGTTGCGTGTTGCGCGCGCGTTACCGCGACGTACATTTTGCGTAAATCTTCGGCCAGTATTTCATCACTTAGCCGCTGCTTATTAGGATCATCGGGTGACCACAGCATCTGCAGCTTGCCCTGCTCATCATGGTAGCCAGCCGGAACCTTTAACCGGGATTTTTCCGCCTGGGTATAAGCCACAAAGGGCATAAATACCAGCGGATACTGCAGTCCCTTTGATTTGTGAATAGTGATAATTTTTATCAGTTCATCATCACTTTCCAGGCGCAGCTGTTGTTCATCGGTCTGAGAGCGACTGTTCCGGCTAAAGCCATGTCGTTCATTTACCTGTTCAGCAAAGTGATTTACCAGCGCCGGAATACCGTCCAGTACCATGCTTTGCTGCTGCAAAAGCTCGGCAATGTGCAATACATCGGATAACTGACGTTCGCCATGAAGGGGATCCTGCAACAATTTTGCCGGCACTTGATAATCATGCAGCAGCCGGTGCAGCATGGCTAACAGGCCTTGCCGAAGCCATTGGTCATGGTAGGTTAAAAACTGCTCAACACGGTCTTCCCATGCCTGTTCATCACTGTGGATATGCTCCAGTTCCGATAGCGGTAAAGCAAGCAGCCGGGTGGCTAAGGCACTTCTTATCGAAGAAGGATCACGTGGTTCAGCACAGGCACTGACCAGTATCAGTAAATCTTTGGCTACCCGCTGGGCGAAAACCGACTCACGATCAGACAGATAAACACTTTTTAAACCACGGTCGCTCAATGCCTTTTTAATTGCATTAGCCTCACTGAAGTTGTTTACCAGCACCGCGATATCACCGGGCTTAACCCGTTGTTCAAGTTTGCCCGCGGGGTTGTAATAGCCTGCTTCAGGGTCGTTCAGCAATGACACCATCAGATTCGCATGGTGGTTGGCTGCGGCCCGAAAGAACGTTTCTTTTGTACGCTTTTTGCCATTGGATACGGACCACAAAAGGGCCGGAGCTATTTTTGGACTGCTGGATAACAGGCAGTGCCTGAAGGTCTGCTTAAGCCCGTGGGCATCCACAGGATTAAAGGGTAACTGGTTGTCGCTTTCACTTTTAAACAAAAAAGCGCCGCGCGACAATATTTCAGCCCGTTTAAATAACGTATTTACACTGTCCACCATGGCCTGCGAGGAGCGAAAATTCCGGGCCAGATTATAATGGCGGCCCTCAGTATCGCGACGAGCTTTCAGGTAGGTGTAAATATCGGCGTTTCGAAAACTGTAAATCGCCTGTTTCGGGTCGCCAATAAGAAATATACCGGTGCCGCTATGAGGCTTGGCTAAATTATAAATTCGATTGAAAATCTCATACTGAACCGGATCTGTGTCCTGAAACTCATCTACCATTGCAACGGGGTACTGCTTGCGGATAGCTGCGGCCAGGGCCTCGCCGCCCGGCCCTTTTAAAGCGTCCCGTAAGCGCGTCAACATGTCATCATGACCCATTTCTGCGCGCTGATGTTGCAGTTCTGAAAACCGGCAACTGACCCAGTACGCAGCATGCTGCCTGACTTTCGCCAGCTCTTCCTGGTGCAATGCCCTGCTGTGTTTTATTCGCTCCTGCAGTTTACCTAACATACCCCACTCAGCGGGCATACCACCGAGCTTACTGTCTGCAAATTTTTGTAGTTCATCAGTACCGATGTTTTTCCAGTTGGTTGCTGACACTTTGGGTTCAATTAAGTCGGGATCGGCACACCAATCGGCAAACTTCTGAAACTGATCCAGCTTAGTTTTGGTGCTTTTCGCTTGCGCTGTTTTATCGATCAGATCCTTGATAATCGGTTCTAACTCTTGCTTTATTACCGCTATTCGTTGCTGATGAGCGGTTTCAGCCTGTTTTAACAATGTCTGTAAATCGCCGGTCACGGCTGTTTGCCCGGCTTTGTTCAAACTAGCGCTAAGGGCCGCTAAATTTTCAGGTGACTTGAGATCATCCAGTAACCGGGCGCTGAGTTGTTCATTGGCCGGGTAGATAAAGCAGCGGAAGTAATCTTCAGCAGCCTGAATAACAAGTGCTTCGTTGTCGGTTTTAACGTCCTGGCTAAACAAGCTGCCACTGGCAAAGGCGTGCTCTGTCAGCATTGACTGGCACCAGCCATGAATGGTTTTTACCGCAGCTTCATCCATTGATTGTGACGCTAAATCAAGTAGCCGCGCCAGATGTATTAAGTCTTGTCCTTTAGCAGCGCAGTCCTCACGCAGTGCCATTAAAAACGGATCTGCGTCCAATGCCTCAGGGTCACGAAAATAAGCGGCGGCTTCAGCCAGCCGTGAGCGAATCCGGTCGCTTAATTCCTCAGTAGCGGCTTTGGTAAATGTCATCACCAAAATATTTTTTGGCACCAGCTCGTGCTCAAAACCAGTAACCTCATCGCCATGACCAATGACCAGACGCACGTATAACGCCGCAATGGTATAGGTTTTCCCTGTGCCGGCACTGGCTTCAATTAAGCGGCTGCTGTTAAGGGGAAAATCAAGAGGGTTCGACAATAAGTGGCTCATGATTTCTTCTCCGGCACCAGGGTCAAGCGCATGGGCTCGTAAAGTTCGTCAATAAAACGGTGAAAAAGCGGCGAAGCCGCCATAGCGTCGTAGCTTTCCGCTATGCGCGAACAGTAGTCACTGTCAGTCATCAAAGCGGCAGTATTGAAGCCCGCCTGCTCGTACGCTTTCCGTGCCGAATCATGAGCTAACTGCTGGTCTTTTTCTTTTTTCTCCATCGCTTTTAGCCAGCTCATGGCAACCTCAAGGTGCATTGCTCGTGGTTGTTGGACAGAAAGGGCGACCAGCTCGAGAAGTTGCTCTAACCTCTGTACCGCAATGTCTGCCGGCACCGGAGCGACCTGCAGCCGGCAACCACCTTTTGAGATAATTAAAAGCCGGGTCGGGCGCTGCAAATTAAGTAGCAGTAAACCAATATAATATCTGCTGGCATGCTTCCAGCTACTTTCCTCAATCCCTTTGCCGTTTTTGGCGGCAACATTGCTGGCGGATGTAACAACCCATAGCCGATCGCCCTGGTCATTGGAGTGTACTCCGGTGACCGTATCCTCCAGCGTCAGTCCTTTATACTCAAAACCAACCTCCAGCGGCAGCTCATTCACCCTGGGGTAGTCGGCAACATGTTGTTGATAGGTGGTCAGTATTTCCTGGGCCTGCTCAATCAGCCGTGCAGCGCTTTGCTCTGCTATGGCGCCAATGCCTATGGCTCCCTCGCGCCTGATACGCTGTAACTCTTGCAATAACCGGGCTTCGACCCCCGCGGAACGGGCTAATGCTTGTTTGCCGACCTCTATTAAACGGCTGGTTAATGACCAACCCTGCAGACTATCCAGGGTAAAAGCTTCGCTATCGTCCAGATCATCGCTGTGGCGACTAAAGTAGGTATCCAGCTTCCAGTTAAAATACAGTCGCGCAGGTTCCTCAATAAAACGTTTCAGATCGTTAATGCTGACGGTTCTTTCCAGCCGGGACTCAACCACGACGTTTGCTGGCGGGGCAGCCTGCTCAGCTGGCCGTTGATATGCCTGCTTCCACTCACTTGCATAAGTAAAGTAGTCTGTCGCTTGCTGGTTAAAATACAACGGGTTAAACGGCTGCAATTTATGCTCTGCCGTCAGTGTGTTCACATCAATATCCCAGCCTTGCGCTATATGGTCGCGCAGTTGGGCAACCAGAACCGAGGGCGTCCGCTCGCTGTTATCTTTGACACTGTAACCAATCCAGCTTAGGTAAAAGCAGTCGCGGGCGGATAACATGGCTTCGAGAAATAAATAGCGATCATCATCACGGCGTGACCGGTCACCCGGGCGGTAGCGATCCGTCATTAAATCAAAGTCGACACGGGGTACTGAGCGCGGATAGTCGCTCTCATTCATCCCCAGTACACACACATATTTAAACGGAATAGCGCGCATTGGCATTAAGGTAGCAAAGTTAACGGCGCCGGCTAAAAATCGTTGGTTAAGATTCTGCTGGTCGACTCGTTCTAACCAGGCATCTTTAAATATTGGCAGAGTCAGTAACGAGTGATTATCTGCTTCCACACAAATATCCCGCAACTTGTACACTTCGTCGCTGAGCTTTGCTAACAGTAAGCGGTCACTATCATCTTCGGCCTGGAAAAATTCCGCCAGCAACCACTCGCCCTCAACCACCCATTCTGTCAGTGTCTGTTCACCCTGTGTTCGCTGCCACCAACGCTCTAAAGTGCGTACAACGTCAGCCAGGTAGCCCACCACTGCAGCACTTAATCCGGCCACTTCGGCATAAGGCTCAACATCTGCCCAGGGTGTTTGATTGCCCTGCTCGTTAGTGGTCAGGTCACCCATGGCATATCCGGCAATCATCCGTTTTAAGCCAAACCACCAGCTATTGGTGTCTTCACCGGCCGGCATATAAAACTGTTGCCGCTGCTCGCCATTAAGACCCCAGCGCGCGCCTGCCTCTTTTACCCAGCGCTTTAATTGCGGCAGATCATCGTCAGTGATATTAAAACGTTGCTGTACTGCCGGTACTGACAGCAGGCTAAACAAGTCGGTCTGGGTAAAGCGCAGCTGGTCAACTTGCAAAAGCAGTTCCAGAGCGATCATTAGCGGGCGCTGGTGACGCTCGCCCTGATCGGCAATCGTATAGGGAATGGCGCGGCGGTCACAGACACCCATCCGGCTATGATAGCGGCCAAATACTGCATCGATGTAGGGGGCGTAAGTGTTCACATCAGGCAGCATGACCATAATATCGCGCGGCTTTAATTGCGGGTCGTTAGCAAAGGCGTCCAGCAACTGGTCATGCAGTACTTCCAGTTCTCGTTGCGGGCTGTGGCAAACGTGAAACTGCAGCGATTTGTCCGTTGCCTTTGGTGTTGGCCATTGTTGCCGGGTTTCCGGTAAAGGCCTCAGGTTTAAAATATCATCCTGCAGCTGAGCTAATAAATGATCTGTCGGGTGCGTTTCAAATAATTCCAGCTTGATGGTATTAAAAGCTTCCTGTTTGGCCAGGGTTTCGTCATAGAGGTCAAGTAACCGAATATAGTCACGACCCTGTTTTCCCCAGGAGGCCAATAACGGATGAGCCAGCTGATGTAGCTCGTCATCGTCTGGGTCATCGGGCAATTCAGGCTTGTGCCGCAGCCGCGATGATGCTTTTACCGTCTGCCGCAGCGCCTCTTTGCCATCAACAATATCGGCCCAGTGGTACTGGGAGGGGTTGTGCACACATAACAGGATCTGGGTATAACCCTTTATTGCATCCAGAACCTGCAATATTTGCTGCGGCAACGAAGAGATACCAAAGACCACTACCCGCGGCGGCAGTCCTGCCGGTCGTTCGCTCAGTGCCCGTGCTGTATCAATAAAACGCTGATGCAGTTCAGCACGGTTATTCCAGTAGTCATCAATACCAATATCGTTGCTAATTGCCCGCCAGAGCTCCGGTTGCCAAAGTTGCTCAGAGTTAACGGACTGTCCGTTCTCCAGTTCGTCATGGCCACGTACCCAGTTATCCAGCCAGTCGGCGCGATACACGGCATATTGATCAAACAGGTCTGCCAGGCGTCCGCTTAATTGATACAGCTTGCGGCCATCCTGATCAGCAGTGGTATAGTTTTTTAGCGGGGCAAAATGGGGGTTATCAGCAATAAGCTGAGGTAACAGACGCACTAAGCGCCAGGTTAAACGGTCTTTATCAAAAGGCGAGGTTTTCGGGATTTCATTACCCAATACGGCACGATACGCCTGCCACTGAAAACGGGCTGGCAGGGTGACATCAACCAGCGCTGCAATTCCGTTAGCCTGCGCCAAATTAATTTTTAACCACTGGGCAATACCGTTACTTTGTACCAGCACTGTTTCCTGCTCCAGCGGCGCCAGTGGGTAATTTTGCGTAAAGCCGACCGCCACATCAGTCAGATCTTCCAGCCGGTGTCCATGCGCAACAATGAATCCAGGAACTAAGTCACTCACTGGCAAACTCCTTTTACACCCATTTTAAAATTAACGCGCGAGTAATTTATCTTTTATCTTACGATTCATCTCGCGAAGTTTTGACAGGGCAGAATCCGATCCGTAACGGCCCTTTTCAACATGACGTATTATACTCACATCGGCTACGTTAATGGGTTCTCCATGAGTACCGAGTAGCCACCGAAAAGCTCTGTCCTCATACGTTTTTACCCAGCGTTCCTGTGGTTGCTGATAGCAGGCCAACTGGTCGCAGTAGCCATACTTGCGAGCGCTCGGGCCATGAACTATCTGCACCGGGCCGGTGGCTTTTTCAAACGTATGGAATTTAACACTACCGCCCTTTAAGCAATCATCAACGTTAAATTCGTCGCAGGTTAACAGCTTATTATTTTTTTCTAACAGTGACGTTCTTTTTACCCTTTCGGGGAAAACCAATAAGCTTCGTTGCCCCGTTAGCTCATGCGCCAGGCTGTTAAAGGTATCCTTACCGAAAACCAGATCGCAGTCAGTAAACCAAATCCAGTCAGCGCTTGTGTTTTTTGCTGCCTGGTTTCGGCCGATAGCCCGGCGTAACAAAGCATTCTTGTCCAGCTCAATAAAGTTCCACTGGATGCCGTCCCGCCGCACAGCACTATACTGATTTAGTAGCTTAACTGTTGCCTTGTCTTCTTTGCTGTAAAAGACCGTAAATCTTATACTGAACTGCTGCGGGAGATTATCAACTAGAGACATTAGTTGATAACTGAGCAGGTGTGAGTAATTCCAGCAGTGGCTGACAATTTCAATTGTTTCGGGTGCTGCAGCGGGCTTTGTTAGTTGACTTGTTTTGGGCACATTAAATACCCACCGCGCCGGAACAAGACCGGAAGCGGCAAAACGAAGCATAAACTCCTGTAATGTATAAAAGCTTTCTTTTAACGCCATTTATTAACCTATTGATGGGCCGCGCGCTGATTTGTGTTAATTTGTCAGGCTACAGTAATATCGCCAATATATTAACCACGATATTCTTTATTTTACACGGCAACCGGGCTTTATGAGGCACCATTGAATATTTTAAGTTATTTGCACTATCGCTGGCTGCGGAAATATAAGTCGTTGCAGGGACGAGGTTTGCGAAAAAATGCCGTGAGCATAGTTCAGGCATCGTGGCAGAATAAGCCCCTGCAACCTCCCGTTCACTCGTTGCCAGCGCCGTTAATGGTGAATTTAACCTCGTTTCCAAAACGCTTCAGTAGTCTGCACCTGACCATTAAGTCCTTGTTGCTGCAGGATGTACGCCCCGACCGGGTCAATCTTTGGCTTTACCAGGAAGACATAAAAGACTTACCGGAAAATGTCAGGCAATTGGAGGGTGAGGGCCTGACAATCGTTCCGGTAGCCAAAGACAGCCGTTCCTATAAGAAGCTTATTCCAGCACTGACTGCTTTCCCCGATGCCTTTCATGTTACAGCTGACGATGACATTTATTATCGCCCGGACTGGTTATCGACAATGGTTGCAGGGTTTTCCGGTGACTACCGCGAGATCTTATGCTGGCGGGCACATTACCTAGCGACACGGCCGGACGGACAACCTAAGCCGTACCGAAAATGGTACCCAAAAACTGAAGTGAGAGGCCCTGATCCGCGATTATTTTTTACCAGTGGTGCAGGTGTGCTGTTTCCCCCCGGTAGTTTGCCATCAACTGCAACGGACCTGTCCCTGGCACTGCGTTTAGCCCCGTACGCCGACGATCTCTGGTGGTACACCATGGCGCGGCTGAATCAAAGCAGGATAACGCGGGTCGGCAATAATCCGGCGTTAATCAACTGGCCGGATAGCAAAGCCGGGTCGCTGTGGCAGTTTAATAAGCAGGCAGAACATGGCAATGATTCGCAGCTGGCGGCTTTAA
The DNA here is from genome assembly GCF_044797955.1 of Idiomarina seosinensis. Taxonomy (GTDB): domain Bacteria; phylum Pseudomonadota; class Gammaproteobacteria; order Enterobacterales; family Alteromonadaceae; genus Idiomarina; species Idiomarina seosinensis_A. Next base: position 2,460,826 of record NZ_CP085211.1, read on the forward strand.
TTACACATTTCCGCATTAATTTGTAGAGATATGGTCTATATTTAGGTTAATCCTTATACCTGGTTAAATAATAACCAACTAACAATAAGGAATTTATGGACGCTCGTTATCATCACTCTGGCGACTCGTTCGACCAATTGTTGTCTCAGCTATCAACCCGGCTGATCAATAGTGAGCCTGTCGAAACTCAAGACTGTATGGCTGAGGTGATTGCCGCGTTCGGCAACTGCGTTGGCGCCGATCGCTGTTATATTTTTCAGTTCAGCTCTGATGTTCAGCTAATGAGCAATACGCACGAATGGGTGGCTGATAATCTATCTGCGCACATCGATGAGCTGCAGCAGGTTAGCCACAAGGACCTGCCGTTCTTTTTTGCAACAATGCGCTCTAATTACCGCTTTATCGTTGACGACGTTAATACACTTCCCGCCGAGGCCGCGAAAGAATATGCTGAGTTTAAGCGAGAAGGTATTCAATCTGTCATTTGCATTGGCCTGGTAGCAAATCAGAAATTACTGGGCTTCGTTGGCTGCGATATGGTCCGCCGGCAACATCGGTGGAGTAAATCCGATATCCAGCGGCTTAGCCTGGTTGCTGATATGTTGGCAAATACCCTTGAGCAGCAAAATACCTTAAAAAAACTTATTCAAACTCAGCGCCAGCTGGAAGAGGCTAACTTAAAACTTCAGGCGCAAGTTAATCAGGACGGCCTGACCGGAATTGCCAATCGCCGGGCGCTGGATGAGAAACTGCAGGCTGAGGTAAAACGAGCTAAGCGCCAGCGTACCGGTATCGCGGTTCTGCTCATCGATATTGATAATTTTAAAGCCTACAATGACTTTTACGGTCATCTAAAAGGGGATGCAGTTCTTAAATCGGTTGCTGAATGCCTGGCCCGGCTTATGCAACGTAACACAGACTTTGTTGCCCGCTACGGCGGCGAAGAGTTTGCCATCATTATGTCGACCAATTCAGCCGGCCACGCCCTGCGAGAGGCGAACGAGCTGTTGGCAGCGATACAAGCTCTGAAAATCGACCACCAGAAGTCCTTTAGTAGCCCTTATGTGACCATCAGTATTGGCGGCTATTTTGAGTTGCCGCCTGCTGATGCCGAGGTTGACAGTACGGTTAAGCGGCTATTAGGCAATGCGGACAAAGGACTTTACAAAGCAAAGTCCGATGGCCGCAATTGTATTCGCTTCGGCTAGGCCTGCTGTTCAGCCACCCACTGCTGTACCCGGCGCTCCAGTATCTGCAACGGCACTGCGCCGCCACCTAATACCGTATCGTGAAAACCACGAATATCAAATTTATCGCCTAAGGCTTCTTCAGCCTGCTCACGTAGCTCAAGAATTTTTATCATTCCGATTTTATAAGCAGTCGCCTGACCCGGCATCACCAAATAGCGACGAACTTCCGAGCGAACTGCCCCTTCTGCTATCGGCGTATACTGTTCGAAATAATTAACTGCGTCTTCTTCAGTCCAGCCTTTTGCGTGCATACCGGTGTCAACGACTAAGCGGACAGCACGCCAGGTTTCAGTAATCAGCCGGCCAAAGTCTGAATAGGGGTTTTGGTAAGCGCCCATCTCCTTGGCCAGCAACTCCGAATAAAGGCCCCAGCCCTCACTATAAACAGTAAAACCAGCCTGTGTCCGGAATTCGGGCACCGACTCCAGCTCCTGGGCAATGGATAGTTGCATATGATGTCCCGGGCTGCCTTCGTGGTAGGCAATGGCCTCTAATTCGTTTTTAGGCATAGCACTCATATCGGAAAGGTGTGCATAGTAGACACCCGGACGTGAGCCATCCGGCGTACCGGGGAAGTAATGCTGTGCCGCACCATCCTGCTCACGAAAAGGCTCCACCCGTTTTACCACCAGATCCGCCTTTGGCAGGATACCAAAGTACTCCGGAAGCCGTTCGTCAATAAAGTCCAGGTGCTTTTGAGAGTCCGCAATGTACATCTCAGCGCCCTGATCGTTGTTGGGATAAAAAAACTGTTCATCGGTACGGATAAAAGCAAAGAACTCCTGCAAATCACCTTCAAAGCCAACTTTATCCTTAATTTCCAGCATCTCGTTGTTCAGTCGCTCGACTTCTTGCAGACCCAGCTGATGAATCTCGTCTGCGGTCATTTCCGTTGTCGTATAATTTTTCAGCATGGCATTATAAAACTCGGTACCGCCGTCAAACCGATGCATGCCGGTGGCAACGTCAGGAGTGTTCTCTATGTCAGCTTCAAAAAATGCGATAATTTCTTCATAAACCGGAAGCACTTGCTTATACAGCACATCCGCGGCCCGGCTGCGCATGGATTCGGCGGTTGCCTGATCAATTTTTTGTTGCTCCAACAAGGTGGTAATTTTTTTATTGGCATCGGCCATAAACGCCGAGTCTTCACCTTCAGTAAATGGCGCCCCGGTGATCACTTTTTTTGACTCGTCAATGATAAGCCGATAGGCAAATTTTGGCGCTCGGATACCTTGCTCAACCTGTTGCTCTGCTCTTTGCAAAAGCTGCTCCAGCGCGCCTGCAGAAGCACTGAGCCGTGCAATGTAGGCCTCCATATCCTGTGGATTATCAACGCGATGAAAATTCAACAAAAACTGCGGCATAAAAGTATGTGCGCCGCGCATCTGATCGAACACATAATCGTATTGCCGGTATTCAGCCTCTCGTTTTTGCTGTTCGTACTGATAAACCCAGACATCATAGGAGGTTTTAGCCTCGTCAGATAACTGCTCGTAATCGAAGCTGTTTTCCAGTTCGGTAACACTGTCTGCCATCCACTGCAATCGCTGCTGTTCAGCCTCAATGCTCATATCATCTATTTCATCATAGCGCTGCTTAATACCCAGAAAAGTCATTTGCATGGGGCTGAGTTGCAGCTGCTGCTGATATTTTTCATCAAACCAGGCGTTAAGGCGCTCGCTTTCAGACAATTGAGACTGGGCTGTTGACTCAGACTGCTGGGCCTGAGACTGTTGATTTTGGGGCTCAGAGGGCTGACTACAACCGGTCAGTAAACCGCCGATGGCTAAGGCAATAATTGAATATTTCATGACAGGACCTTTTTTATTATTGTTAGTGAGCAAAAAATAACAAGAAGAAAAACTATAGCCTGCTTGTTACACTATTTGGAGTACTTTATGTCAAAGCCAAATAAAAAAGGCCCGAAGCGTACCGTACAGATTTCGTGCCTGCACTGCAAAGCACCGTTATTTAAGTATCGAAAAGGGGGCAAGGGCGCCCTGGTTAAGTGCTTTTTGGAGCGAATCGTAGAGGATCACACCGACACCGCCTGCCATTGTCCCGGGTGTGGTCAGGAGTTTGCCCGCGAAACCATGATTCGGGGTACACCGGCCTACAAAATGATCGGTGGCAAGGTACACATGAAATAGGCCGTCCAACAATAAGGTAAGCGTTATGATTGACCCCAGTATTCAACAACGATATCAGTCGGCCTGCCAACAAGCCTCTTACAATTTATTGCGACACCCTCAGGCGACCATGGCCGAACAGCTGAACCAGCTGGCCAAAGAGGTCGCAGAGGACGAACAGCGGGACGTCTATGGCAGCGGCCAACTGATTGAAGATTTCGAATACCAGATTGCCGAACTACTGGGTAAGGAGGCTGCATTATTTTTACCGACAGGCACACTAGCCCAGCCCCTCGCGCTTAAAGTCCATAGCCTGCAGACCGGCAAAACTGACGTTGCCCTGCACCCCAGCTCGCATTTGCTATTGCACGAACAAATGGGTATTGAGCACCTCTGGGGCCTGAACCCCCAAGCGATTGGTGATCCACAACAACCGATTAAACCCGCAGACTTAAAAGCCTTAAACGCTGAGCCGCTGGGGGCGTTATTAATTGAGCTACCTATGCGTGAAATTGGTGGCCAGCTGCCGGCCTGGGACAGCCTGAAGGAACAGTCTCAGTGGGCTAGAGAAAACGGTATTCGGCGGCACCTGGACGGTGCCAGGTTATGGCAGACGCCGGACTTTTATCAGCGCGGTCTGGACGAAATAAGTGCCTTATTCGACTCAGTCTATGTCAGCTTTTATAAGGACCTGGGGGGCATTAGCGGAGCTGTCCTGGCCGCCGATACAAAGTTTATTCAGCAGGCAAAAATTTGGGCCCGCCGTGCCGGGGGCAACTTAATTAGCCTTTACCCAGAGATACTTGCAGCGCGTCGCGGCCTGCGTGAAAACCTTCCGATGATGCCGGATGCAGTGCGATATGCGCACGCTCTGGGCTCTGCTCTGGCCGAGCTAAAGGGGGTTGAGGTTACTCCTGACCCGCCTCAGGCAGCAATGTTTCATTTGACCTTTGCCATCTCTCGCCAGCGTTTAGCTGACAAAATCAGCTTATATGTTCAGGAGCAGGGCGTTGTTATCCTGCCCCTGCCACGCAGTGGTGATAGTCATCGTGCCGTTTGTGAAGTTACCATAGGGCGCAATGCAATGACTCAGCCGCAAAGCTTTTGGCTACGGCATATGAAGCAGTTTATCGCGACGCTTTAATCTGCCGATGTGCGGCCAAGGATTTTTTGCAGCGTCTTAAGGTACTTTTTACCGTTTTCAGTAATCCGCTCTTTGTCCATACTTTCCGAGCCCAGGTGAACCTCTTCAAGCTGCTCAGCGGCTTTGTCCAGCTCATCGTCAAGACGCTCTAAGGCGACTTCCAGAGTGTAAGTCAGCTCATGAATTTTTGCCTGATCCTGCGCATCGAGGTCACCTGAAATTAATTCACTGAGCGTCGCATTGTATTTATTTAAATTCTTTATCGCTTGCTGAAGGTTTTCAGACTTTTCGGGTTTGTAATGCTGATACATCTCGTCGTCATCATCTGCAAGCGCGGCAGCCGACAAACCAAAGCATAAGGTTAAAGCGATTAAGGTTAGGTTCTTCATAGTAACTCCCTCGTTAATGATAACCATTCTCATTTTGAAGCTGATTAACTTGCGAATCAAGCGATATTCAACAAAACTAACGAATTACTCGCCAAATTAAAAGTTTTTATCCAGGAGTAACTTAATGGGTATAAAAGGTTTTTTACAAACGCTCGTTGTCATTATTCACACGCTGGCGAGCTTTTCCGCTATGGCACAGACTATTGATAAAGAAGAACCGCTGACAGTGGCTGTCAGGGTTAACGCGCCTTTTGTTATGGAAACAGAAAACGGCTATGAAGGGCTGGCTATCCAGTTGTGGAAAGAAATTGCCGAGCAGCTGGATCAGCCCTATCAGTTTGAACCCATGGGGTTAAATGCGGTTATCGACGGAGTCGAACAAGGGCATTACGATGTTGGTATTGGTGCATTAACCGTTACCGCCGACCGTGAGCAGCGGCTCGACTTCAGTCAGCCATTTCATAATGGCGGGTTAGCCATTGCCGTACCCAGCCAGAATACCTCTACGTGGTGGGCGGTTGCCAAGCGCTTTGCTTCGGTTGAATTTTTAACCATTCTTCTAATTTTAGCCGTTGTGCTTTTAATTGCGGGAGCTTTAGTGTGGCTTTTTGAGCGACGCCTTAATACCGAGGAGTTTCCTTCTAAACCGGTTCAGGGTCTGGGATCGGGCTTTTGGTGGGCAGCGGTTACGATGACAACCGTAGGTTATGGTGATAAATCACCGCGCAGCTTGGGTGGCCGTATTGTCAGCCTGGTCTGGATGTTTACCTGCGTGATTATTATTTCCAGCTTCACTGCATCGATTGCCTCCTCACTGACTGTTTCTCAGTTTCAGTCCAAGGTGTCAGCCAGCTCTGACCTGCCCCATGCCCGGGTTGCCACGTTAGCCAACTCCGCAACGGCTAAATGGCTGCACCAGCAGAATATTGGCTTTGAAAGCTTCACCGATCTGGAAACAGCACTTAACCGTCTCGAGTCGGGACGGCTGGATGCTGTTATTTATGATGAGTCTATCTTGCGCTATTCGGTGCGTAGCCAGGCTCTGAACGATATCCGCTTGTTACCTGAGCGGGTGCTGCCCCAGGATTACGGCTTTGTTCTGCCGCAGGGCAGTAAGCTGCGCGAGCCACTAAATCAGGAGCTGTTAAGGGTTGTCCAGTCTGCCGAATGGCGACAGTTGAAAGAAAGCTATTTAGGTCAGTAGGCAAGGCCGGCTATCTACTTGACGTAGCCGGCTGCATTAAGCGCTTGCAAAACACCGACATCAGCCCCTTCCAGGGGCTCTAACCAGGCTGCGTCGCAAATATCAGAATAATGCAGTAACCAGTGACGGTGATTAATGGATAGCTGCCAGCAATACTGATCGGCAGCGACCTCACAGCCGCGGATGCTGGCATCCACGCAGGTAGCGAGGCGATCAGCCCAGTCATCGTATTCTGCTTCGGTAGCCGGCAGGACCGCTAAAACAATAGATTCATTATCAGCCATTAAATAACTGCCGTTCACTTGCGCCATTTAAAAACTGCTCTATCGCCTGAATAAACTCGCCGCCGTAACGTTCCAGCTTAACCCGGCCAACACCTGAAATGCTGAGCATATCGTCCGCAGTAGTCGGATACTCAATACACATTTCAACCAGACTGGCATCACTGAAAACAACAAAGGGCGGCACCCCGTCCCGGTCCGCGATATCTTTGCGTAACTTGCGCAAACGCCGGAACAGGATTTTATTATAATCACCACGATCGGTGATGCTATTCCGGGTTGCCGTTAAGTTAATACGCGGCTTCGCCAGCTCAAGAGTAACCTCGCCACGTAATACAGCCCGGGCTTCTTCTGTTAATTGTAATGCGGCAAAGCGCCGAATGTCCTGCACGATAAAGCCCCGGTGGATTAGCTGACGCAAAACTGAAAACCAGTACTCCTGCGACTCATTTTGGCCCAGCCCATAAGTACTTAACTGGTCGTGTTGCAAATCCAGGATACGCTGACTTTTTGAGCCTCGCAGTACCTCAACCACATGAGCAATACCAAATTGCTGGCCAACCCGGTAGACACAGCTTAATGCCTTTTGTGCATCCTGCAGAGCATCGAAGCGTTGTGGCGGATCCAGACACAGGTCGCAGTTGCCACATTCTTTATCACTAAACTCGTTAAAATAATTTAATAACACCAACCGCCGACAGGTCTGCGCTTCCGCCATTGCCTGCATTGCGGCAAATTTTTGCTTCTCGACCAGGCGACGGTGTTCGTTATCCTGCTCATCTATCATTCGCTGTATCCACTGGGCATCGCGCGGATCAAATAACATTAAGGCTTCGGCAGGCAGACCATCACGGCCGGCACGACCGGTTTCCTGATAATAAGACTCGATACTCCGGGGGATATCAAAATGCACCACGAAACGGATATTAGGCTTGTTAATTCCCATACCAAAAGCGATAGTCGCCACCACAACGTCCACATCATCGCGTAAAAACTGCCGCAATGTGGTTTCCTTCAGCTCATGGTCCAGACCCGCATGATAAGGCACAGCCTTAATGCCAGCCTGTTGCAGGCTTTCAGAAATCTCTTCGGTCTTTTTGCGCGAACCACAGTACACAATACCGGCTGAGCCTTTTTGTTTTTTGATGTAGTCTTTTATTTGCTTTAGCGGCTTGTACTTTTCCTGCACCACATAACGGATATTCGGGCGGTCAAAAGAGCTGCGGTGACAATAGGGATCCTGTAGTTGCAGGCGTTCGATAATATCGTGTTGCGTAGCGGCATCGGCAGTAGCAGTCAGCGCCATAAAAGGAACACCAGGCAAATACTGACGCAGCTGCCCCAGCTGCCCATAATTTGGTCGAAAATCGTGTCCCCACTGACTGATACAATGAGCCTCGTCGATGGCAATAAAGGCCAGCTTGAGCGCCTGCAGGCGCTCAACAAAGCCAGACTGAAGTGCTCTTTCAGGGCTAACATAAAGCACTTTGATTTGCTGTTGCTGTAACTGCTGTAGCACCGTCATCGACTGCTCAGGCGACAGCCCCGAGTGCAGTGTCGCCGCAGCCACACCCATGGCCTGTAACGCTTCCACCTGGTCCTGCATTAAGGACAATAAAGGTGAAATCACTACGGTTAACCCGGGGTTACACAGTGCCGGTAGCTGGTAACAAAGAGACTTACCCCCGCCCGTTGGCATCAATACCAGCGTATCCCGACCGTGCAGCGCTTTCAGCATGACGCCCTGCTGGCCCTGGCGAAACTCAGAATAACCGAAGACTTCCTGTAACTTTTCGCTAAGATGATCGATTAGCTGCTGATCTGGCGTCGATTGTTCATTATTTTCGTCTTTTATCGCTAGCATACGAGACTTGCACCGCGCCTATTGACTTGTTTAACTTCATCGCTCTATTGTAAGCCTCCTGGCCTTTAATCACCATGGTAAAAATGGACACTCAACAAATACTGACAAAAGTTTGCGATTACATGAACGACCTGGTTCCGTTTCAGCGCCAGGTGGGTTTTGAAATTACAAAGTTTAATGCCGATAAAAGCGAATTAAAGTTTCGCTGGCAGGATGAATTGATGGGCAATGTACCGCAACGCATGCTGCATGGCGGAGTCACCTCGACGGCGCTGGATACTGCCGGAGGCCTGGTGGCTATTGCCGGGATGGTATCCCGGCTGGAGAATCCTTCCGAAAGTTACCTGATGGAACGGCTTAGCCGTTGTGGTACGATCGACTTACGGGTTGATTATTTGCGCCCGGGCAGAGGCTCTGAGTTTATCGCCAGTGCCACCATCATCCGCTCCGGTAACAAAGTGGCTGTTGCACGAATGGAGCTGCATAATCAGGAAGGCATGCATATTGCTTTCGGAACCGGCACCTATCTAGTAGGGTAAATTAATGACCGATGAAGCAGTTCGGGCTCGCCAGGGCGTATTCTTTGCACTGGCCGCTTACACCTTCTGGGGCCTAGCACCCATCTATTTTAAGCTGGTAAAACAGATACCTCCTTTTGAAATACTGGCCCATCGGATTGTCTGGGCATTCGCGCTGGTTCTTATTTTAATTATTGCGATGCGGCGCATAGACAGAATTATGCCCATCGTGCGCAGCACCAAACTGATGCTGCGGCTGGCTTTAGCAACTGTCTTACTGGGTGGCAACTGGTTCCTGTTTATCTGGGCAATTAATACAGACCATCTGCTGGATGCGAGCCTGGGTTATTACATTAATCCGTTGCTTAATGTTGCTATTGGGATGGCTTTTTTTGGCGAAAAAATGCGCCGCCTGCAACTCGTTGCCATCGCGCTGGCAGTGGTTGGTGTGGCCATTCAGGTGATTACTTTTGGTTCGATACCCTGGGTTGCACTGGCTCTGGCAGGTAGTTTTGCCACTTATGGGGCCATCCGCAAGCGCCTGCCGGTCGACTCAATCAGCGGACTTTGGCTGGAAACCGCGTTACTAACGCCGATTATGTTGGCTTATTTAGTGTTGTTTGCTGATTCAGCGGCTTCAGATTTAAGCACAAACACTGCCTCGCTGAATTTGTTGCTAATTGCCGCAGGCCTGGTAACCACAGTCCCTCTTCTGTGTTTTACAGCGGCAGCACAGCGTCTGCGCTACGCGACACTGGGATTCTTTCAGTATATTGCACCCAGCCTGATGTTCCTGCTGGCTGTATTGGCTTATGGTGAGCCTTTGGCAGCAAGCAAGTTACTGACATTTATTATTATCTGGAGTGCTCTGGCACTGTACACTTTGGATTCTGTATTACAGCGCCAGAGGAACAAGCGGGTCAAACGTGCCGCGGTGCAGGAGCCAGTTAGTTAAGGGTAGCCTGCAGGCTGATCTCGGCTGTTAACAACTTGCTGACCGGACAGTCATTTTTTGCCTGATTAGCCAGCTCCTGAAACTTTTCTTCGCTAATATCATCGATATCGGCTTTGACCGTTAATTTAACGGCATCAATTTTAAAGCCATCGTCGGCCTCTACCAGCGATACGTCGGCTTTGGCGTCAATGGAGTTAGGCTGAAAACCCGCTTCACCCAGCATTAATGAAAAAGCCATTGCGTAACAACCGGCATGTGCAGCCCCAATTAACTCTTCAGGGTTGGTACCCTGTCCGTCTTCAAAGCGACTCTTAAATGAGTACTTGGTGTCCTGTAGTGTGCCGCTGGCTGTCGAAACCACGCCAGAGCCTTCTTTAATACTGCCTTTCCATACTGCATTTGCACTACGTTCCATAGGTACCTCCTAATTAATGGTCGTCCTATCAGTGTAGTTGCTTTTTTGCCGTTCGCTCAGTTTTATTGCTTTTAGCCTATCGCTTCTAAGCGAGCGTAGGAAACAACCAGCCATTTACTGCCGACTTGATCAAAGTTGATTTGGATCCGGCTCTGGGGACCCGTACCCTCATAGTTCAGTACGGTGCCGTCACCAAATTTAGAGTGGCGCACCCTTTGCCCCAGCGAGTAACCCGTTTGTTCGAAGGTTTCATGGCTGGCTGCATTGTTAAAACGGCCGTAACTGGTCGGCTTTTGCACCTGAGTCTGCAAACGCACTTCATGTAAGGTATCGGCAGGTATTTCAGAAACAAACCGACTGACTTTGTGGAAAAACTCCTGCCCATAAATTCTGCGTTGCTCAGCATATGTCAGCACCAGTTTCTGCATTGCCCGCGTCATTCCCACGTAGCAAAGGCGGCGCTCTTCTTCTAAGCGACCCGGCTCATCCATTGACTGCTGGGACGGAAAAACACCTTCTTCAACGCCAGTCATAAATACCAGAGGAAACTCCAGGCCTTTGGCACTGTGCAGGGTCATTAACTGAACCGCATCCTGGTACTCATCGGCTTGTTCCTCACCGGCTTCAAGGGCAGCATGAGCCAAAAACGCATTAAGAGGAGTCATCTCCTGTTCAGAGTCGTCCTGATTAAAGTTTTGGCAGGCGTTGACCAGCTCTTTGAGGTTCTCCACCCGCGTTTCAGCTTTTTCACCTTTTTCAGCTTCGTACATGGCCAGCAAGCCTGAACGCCGGATCACTTCATCACTTAGACGCCCCAGCGTAAAGTCTTCGGTTTCATCATCCAGTGTTTCAACAAACTCGATGAAAGCCGCTACGGCATTACGCGCCCGGCCGGCCAATAGCTTTTGCGTCACCATGGTCTGGGCTGCTTGCCACAATGACTGTTTGTTCTCTCGCGCTGTTTGTCGAACCGTATCCAAAGTGCGGTTGCCGATACCGCGAGCCGGTGTGTTAATAATTCGCTCGATAGCGGCATCATCATCGCGGTTACCGAGAATACGCAAGTAACCTAGCGCATCTTTAATTTCCTGACGCTCGAAAAAGCGCAATCCACCATAAATTCTATACGGCATGCGTGCATGTAGTAGTGCTTCTTCCAGCACTCGTGACTGCGCATTACTGCGGTATAAAATAGCAGCATCCTGCAGGGCATTACCTTGATCTCGCCACTCTTCTATCCGGCTGACAATATAGCGCGCTTCGTCCATCTCATTGAATGCCGCATACAAGCTGACAGGCTCGCCTTCATTTCCCGCAGTCCAGAGATCTTTACCCAGGCGCTCTGAGTTATTGGCAATAACCGCATTAGCAGCGCGCAGAATAGTTCCGGAGGAGCGATAATTTTGCTCAAGACGGATGGTCTCAACCCCAGGGTAGTCGTCCATAAACTGTTGAATATTTTCTACCCGAGCACCGCGCCAGCCATAAATTGACTGGTCATCATCACCAACGATAGTAACAAAGTTATCAACACCGGAGAGCAGCCGAACCCAGGCGTACTGAATCGAGTTAGTATCCTGAAATTCATCCACCAAAATATGCCGAAAGCGGCGCTGATAATGTTCACGCACTGATTTGTTGTTACGCAGCAGTTCATGAGCCCGTAACAACAGCTCAGCAAAATCAACCAGACCGGCACGATCACAGCTTTCCTGGTAAGCCTCATAAATCGATTTCAGTGTCTGCTCGTTAGGATCATAGGTTTCGATGTGTTGGGCGCGTAGTCCCTCGTCTTTTTTGCCGTTGATATACCACTGAGCCTGCTTTGCCGGCCAACGCTTTTCGTCCAGATTCATCGACTTAATCAGCCGCTTTATTAAGCGCTGCTGATCATCGCTATCCAGTATCTGAAAATTCTGTGGCAATCCAACGTCCATATAATGTGCGCGTAACAAGCGGTGAGCAAGGCCGTGAAAGGTGCCAATCCACATATGCCTGACTGAGCTGCCCAATAGCTGCTCAACCCGGCCACGCATTTCGGCCGCCGCTTTATTGGTAAAGGTCACCGCAAGGATACTGTAGGGAGAATAATGCTGTTGCTGGATCAGCCAGGCAATGCGGTGCACTAACACTCGGGTTTTGCCACTACCGGCTCCTGCCAAAACCAGCATATGGCCGTCTTCTGCAGCCACCGCCTGACTTTGCTTTTCGTTTAACCCTGAAACCAGTGGATGTGTACTGTGCATGTCGTCCCCTTTACCTTCGCCAGAGTGTCAGTTTAATCGTCCAGTACTGTACGTGCAACCAGTATTAGCTTGATGGTTCGGCTTTGCCGAGAACAGCTACGAGCTGCTGCAACTGACTAAAACAAAACGTAGGTAATACCCGTAACTGTCCAGTGTGGCCCAGACCGCCTCTGAACCAGGCACTTTGACAGCCAGCCCGATGCGCGCCAAGAATATCGGAGTAGGGATGATCGCCGACGTGAAGAATGTGCTGGCCGGGTATCTGAAAGTGATCTTTCACTCGCTCGAACATATCGCCAAAGGGTTTGCCGCGCAGTCCGGCACCGGGCTGTACTATCACGTCAAAATAATCGCCCAGACCAATCTTATCGCACTCGACGTTACCGTTACTGATAGCGGCTAAACGGTAATGAGACTTTAATTGTTGCAGTAATCGTAAGCTGGGTTCTTCAACAATAAAGTTGCTGCGGTGAAAACGGAAAAACTCCAGCACCTCTTCAGCCGCCTGCCCCGGGTCAGCGATACCGGCCTCTGAAAAGCCTTCTCTGAGCGTGGTCAGTCGCAACTGAGTCATATCACTGCTCAACTCAGGATTGCGCTGCATAACCAGAAAACGGCGGCGCTGCCAGTGTTCAATATCCCAATGGCGGGCGCGGGGGTACTGACGGGCGATAAATTGCTGCACCTGCTGTTCCGCTGTTTGCATGATTGGGACGTTGTCGTACAAGGTATCGTCCAGATCGAAGCTGATCACTGAAACAGGCTGCAATTTACGGTAAAACTGTACGGTCATTCTTTGGTTACCCTGTGAGCGCGCGGATGAGCAGAATCGTAAACATCGGCCAGATGTTTAAAATCAAGGTGAGTATAGATTTGCGTAGTAGATAAATTGGCATGGCCTAAGAGCTCCTGTACCGCGCGTAAGTCGCCGCTGGATTCGAGCAAGTGCGATGCAAATGAGTGGCGCAGTTTGTGCGGATGCAGGTCGCCAATAATACCCTGTTGCTGGCCCCAGTAATTGACACGTTGCTGAACCGCTCTGGGGCTAATACGAGATTTTCGTTTACTGATAAATAAAGCCGGTTCAGGCCGCACTCCCAACCACTGAGAACGCACCGTGAACCAGCGTTTTAATGCCAACAAGGCCTGTCGGCCTACCGGTACCAGGCGGGTTTTGCTGCCTTTTCCCGTTACCCGAAGCTGCGCCATGCGCATATCGACTGAGTCCATATCCAGGCTGACCAGTTCCGCCAGGCGGATACCACTGGAGTAAAACAATTCCAGTATCGCAGCGTCCCGAACCGCGAGGGGGTCATCGGCCGGCAAGTCCAGTAAATGACTAATACTGTCTACATCCAGGTTTTTCGGTAATCTTTTCGGTATTTTCGGAGCTTTTACGGCTAAGGCCGGGTTATCCCTCAGACAGTCCCGGTGCAATAAAAAGTCACAAAATGTCCGCCAGGCTGATAACTTAAGAGCGATAGTTCTTTCCCCCAGCCCATGCCTTCGCCAACCCACCATCAGGCGCTCGATAACTTCGGTAGAAAGCTGTTGCGGGTCTTCAACTTGTTGCAGGCTAAGTTGCTCTAAGTCTTTTTTTGTTAAGCGCTGATAATTTTTTAAGCTAAGCTCGGCCAGTCCGCACTCGCCGCACAAGTAGTCTAACCATTTGGACTGCCATTCAAACAGTGTCATTGCTTGCCAGAAGTCTGGGTAACAGAGCACTTAACAGAGCCTGCAGCTGTGTTATCAGTAACTTATCCATGGCAGGCTCAAAGTGCCCTGCACTGGCGCTACCGACCGCCAGCATACCGACTTCTCCATCTTCACCCAGTAACATAAGCGCTACGGATGACACGCTTTCTTCACGAAACAAGAGCTTCTGTTCTTGTTCAGTCAGTCGCCCGAGGTAGATTTGGTCGTCAGAAAAACGTTTGCTCAACAGTTGCTTGTGCGTATCCGAGGCAAAGGTGTACTGTTCCTCCAATGCAATCGGGCTATTAAAAAACTTCAGTGAAATAGCCGGCATTTCCAGCTCTTGCTCAAACGTAAGCTGCAGCTGGTCGAGTACCTGAGTTAAGGTCGTGCAGCGTAACAAGCGAACATAAAGCTGACTGTAAGCTTTAAAAATAGACTCGTTTCGACGTGCATTAACCATCAACTCGGTAATTTCTTCTTCCAGCTGTTTCACTTTTAACCGGAGCTTTTGTTGTTGCCGTTCAACCAGCGATATTGCACCCCGTTCGTTATGCTGAAACTGTAAATTTGCCAACAGATCGTCATTGCGAATAAAGAAGTCAGGGTTTTCTGCTAAATATTCCCGGATGAGCGAATCATCAAGAAACGGTTTAAGATTTTTTTCTGCATCAACGGTCATAACAACATTTGTCCATCAAAAATAAGTTCGGCCGGCCCGGTCATTTTCACTACCTGGCCTGGCTGCCAGCGGATCAGCAACTCGCCACCCGGCAACTGCACGGTAACCTGCCCATTTAATTTTTCCTGCTGCATCGCAATAACAGCGGCGGCACAGGCTCCACTGCCACAAGCCAAGGTTTCACCAACGCCTCGTTCAAAAACGCGAACACGAATTTTATCGCGATTAAGTATTTGCATAAAACCCACGTTAACACTTTCCGGAAAGCGCTCGTGTTGCGCTATTTCAGAGCCAAGGCTGCTAACAGGAGCGTCATCCACATCATCTACCTGGATTACGCAGTGCGGGTTACCCAGGCCCATTACACCACAAAAAATTGTTTTATCTTTTACCCTTAAAATATAAGTATGCTCAGCTTTCTGGGCTTTAAAAGGCACACTGGCAGGCTCAAACTGAGGCTCACCCATTTCGACAGTCACCTGACCATCTTTTTCCAGGTGCATCAGCATCTTGCCCGCTTTGGTGCTTACTTTAAGGTGGTTTTTATTAGTTAGCCCCTTAGTCCGTACGAATCGGGCAAAACACCGCGCCCCGTTACCACACTGGGCCACTTCACTGCCATCAGCATTAAAGATGCGGTAATGAAAGTCCAGATCCGGATCGTAGGGAGGCTCGACTAACAGAAGCTGGTCAAAACCAATCCCCCGGTGGCGATCAGCCCACTGTTTTATTTGTTCCGGGTTAACGTACAGATTCTGCGTCACGTTATCGATAACAACGAAATCATTGCCTAAGCCATGCATTTTTGAAAATTGCAGTAACATGCCGCGCTTATCCCTTTAAAGTAAGTGTTCACCACGAATGAGGTCGTCAAAGTGCTCTCGTTCACGGATAACAAAGCTTTTTTCGCCATCAACCAACACTTCGGCCGGCCGCGCCCGGGTATTATAGTTCGAGCTCATGGTAAAGCCGTACGCCCCGGCGTGTTTAACCGCCAGTAAGTCGCCCTGCTCGACGCTCAGGTGTCGGGCATGCCCTAAAAAACACCCGGTTTCACAAACGGGACCGACAACATCCAGCAAACGGTCCTGACAGTTCTTGTTTTCGTCTACCGCGATAATGTCGTGCCATGCCTGATAGAGCGACGGCCGTAATAAATCGTTCATTCCCGCATCAACTAAAGCAAAGTGTTTATCTTCTGAGGTCTTTATGTATTCGACTTTGGTGATCATTAAGCCGGCATCGGCGACGATCGCCCGGCCAGGCTCGAGTAGTAAAGTAAGCTGCGGGTAAGCGCTGGCCATGTGCAACACCTGCGACAGATAATGTTCGACATTCAGCTGACCGGCGTCCTCATAGCTCACCCCAAAGCCACCGCCTAAATCGAGATGAGTAAGCAAAATACCCTTAGTAGCCAGCCGCTCTACCAAATCAAACATGCGCTCCGCTGCATCCAAAAACGGAGCTGCGCTCATTATTTGCGAGCCGATATGACAATCGGCTCCTAATAGCTCAATGTGCGGCAGGCTAGCCGCCCGCTCAAACACAGGCAGGGCGTCAGCCATTGCTATACCGAACTTATTGGCTTTCATACCGGTCGCAATGTAAGGGTGCGTCTGGGCATCCACGTCGGGATTTACCCGCAACGATACGGGTGCGCTAACGCCGAGCGACTGTGCGACCTGTTCAACCCGCTCTAATTCCGCCGCTGACTCTACATTGATGCAGCCAATCCCCTGCTGTAACGCAAAGGTCAGTTCTTCTGCCGATTTCGCCACACCGGAAAAAACCGCCGATTTAGCGCTGCCGCCAGCGCGCAAGACTCGCTTCAGTTCGCCCGCCGAGACAATATCAAAGTCGGCTCCATGAGCCGCTAACAGCTGCAAAATAGCTAAGTTGCTGTTGGCTTTTACTGCATAACAGAGTCGATGAGGCGCAGGCCAGAACTGACGAAATTTTTGCCAGTTAGTAAGCAGTTGCTGTTTCGAATAAAGGTACAGCGGTGTACCGTATTCAGCAGCCAGTCCGGCAACGTCCCGCTGCTCTATCATGAGTTGCTGCTGAGAATAACTAATCGACTTCATAAGTTGCTACTTCCGTTGCCTCAGCGGAGGGCTGAGCGGGGCTGTTTTGCTCTGGCATTGGTTGAGGCTGCAAGGGCCCTTTTTGCCCGCACCCGACTAAACCGAGCGTAAAAACCGACACCAAAAAAACGAGTTTCACTGGCTTGATTACAATTTGCGTAAACATCGCTAAACTATAAGCTCATCTATTTTTAAAAAAGTAGTGCGTATCATCGCACCACCAGCCACAAATGTCATTAAGCAGTAAGGGTAGAACATGACCAGAACCGTCAGAATTGCAACACGCAAAAGTAAACTTGCGATGTGGCAGGCAGAGCACATTCAGGCACGATTGTGCGAGCTGTATCCAACGCTAAACGTCGAACTTGTGCCAATGTCGACAAAAGGTGACGTGATTCTTGACACACCACTGGCCAAAATTGGCGGTAAGGGTCTGTTTGTTAAGGAATTAGAAGCAGCCATGCTGGATGGGCGAGCAGACTTAGCGGTGCATTCGATGAAAGATGTGCCGGTTGAATTTCCGACCGGATTAGAGCTGCATACGATTTGTGAAAGCGAAGACCCGCGCGATGCTTTTGTATCAAATCACTATCAAAATTTAACTGAGCTACCTGACGGGGCAGTGGTCGGCACTTGCAGCCTGCGCCGTCGCTGCCAGATAAAAGAAAAGTTTCCTCAGCTGCAGATAAAGGATTTGCGCGGTAACGTTCAGACTCGCTTACGGAAGCTCGATGACGGCGAATTCGATGCAATCATTCTGGCTGCGTCCGGCCTGTTACGACTGGAGTTAGGAGAGCGCATTACATCATGCATTTCGGTGGAACAGTCACTACCTGCCAACGGTCAGGGAGTGCTGGGGATTGAAGTTCGCAGTGACGATGATGAGATTAAAAATTTACTCGAGCCTTTGCAGTGCCAACACACGCGCTACCGTGTGCTGGCTGAACGCGCTATGAACCGTCGTTTACAGGGTGGTTGCCAGGTTCCGATCGGCGCTTACGCAGAAGTCAAAGGCCAGCAACTGTTCTTGCGCGGATTAGTCGGTGACCCTGACGGCACACAGGTGCTTCGTGACCAGGTTGAGGGCAGTGTCGATCAGGCTGAACAGCTGGGTATTAACCTGGCCGAAAGATTACTTGCTCAGGGCGCCGGCGAAATTCTGGCGGCCGTATACCAGGATACCCATGACTAGCGTGCTGCTCCTTCAGCCGGATAATAGCAGGCAGCGGTTAGTCGCTGCTCTTAAGAACGCCGGCATTAACGTTTTTCAACACAGCTTTATTCAGATTATACCCATAACAGCAACGCCTGACTCGCTGGATGGCTATGATGCGGTAATCTGGATCAGTAAAAATGCGGTCGATTACGCTTATCAACATGGCCTTAAGCTAACCAGACCAACGGCTATGTATGCGGTTGGGCCAGCTACCGCGGCCCATGCCGCAAAGATGTTTGGTCAGCCGTGTCAGTGTCCAGTGCAACAACATGACTCAGAAAAACTACTATCACTTCCTGATTTACAGTCGCTGCAGGGACAACGATGGGCGATTGTTAAAGGCGTTGGCGGGCGCGAGCTTTTAGCCGACACCCTGCGGGCTCGCGGCGCATTACTAAGCCTTGTAACAGTCTACAAGCGAGAAAAAAAACCGCTCTCATCTCCTCATCGGCTTAACGAGTGGGTTGCTGACGTCGATACCATTGTCGTCACCAGCGCCGAGCAGCTCTCGTACTTTTTAGCGGAACTGCCACTACAGGCAAGAAGCTGGATTCAAAGTTGCCACTGGGTCACTCCCAGTGAACGATTAAGCCAGTTAATTCCGGCCGCGGCCGCTGATCAGATTACAATTACACAAAGTGCTTCGGAAAACGCTATGATAAAGGCATTGCTTAATAAGGGAACTTCATTATGACTGATGACAATAAGCCGGCTACCGATAACGAATCAGCTGTTGACACCGAATCGGTCGAAACCGAGCAGGCCGATTCCGGGACAGAGACAGAGCAACAGCCGAAAGGCGGCCGTTTAAAAAGAACTTTCTGGTATCTAGTTCTGGTTATCATTATTGCCACTATTGCCTGGCTGGTGATTGAAAAACCTTACCAAAAACTTGACCTGGACTTTTCCTCCTTAACTGAGCAAGCCGATGAACCGGAGTCCGTTTATGACCCACGCGGTGATATCGCTGACTTGTCGCGACAACTAGACGACCTCACCGAGCAACTCAATGGTTTGCGCCAGGCTGCTGCAGAAGAATCTGATAAGGGTGCAACGCAAAGCAGTGATAGCCGACAGCAACTGGCGCAGCTTAATGACAAGGTCTCTGAGTTAAGTCAGCGTTTGCGAGAGCAGCGAGAACAGCTCTCTGAACTTGGTCGGCAGCTGCCTGAGCAACAATTTGAGCAAGCCGTCGAATGGCGCCTGTTTGAAGTCAAACAAACCGTTAGCGCGGCAGGCAGGCTGTTATGGGGGGCGCAAAACAATAAAGCTGCGCTGAAGTTACTGAATATTGCCGATCGGCAACTCGCCGGCATAGAATCGGCCGAAGCCATACAAATCAGGCGTGTACTGGCCTCTGACATTGCCCGGGTTGAGGCGTCAGTCGATAGCCAATCCGACCAGCGGGTATTGGCTATCGCAGGGTTACAGCAACGCTTAAACGACTTACCAAATCGGGTAGAGGAAAAGCGTTTTACTGACCCGCAGAACGGTTCGGTTTCAGTTTCTGATGCCGCAAATGACTGGCGAACCAACCTGGCCGCTAATTGGGATGACTTTTTAGATACTTTTATCCGGATTCAGCCGGTCACAGGCCAGGCGGAACCTCTACTTACAGCGACTGAGCGCAAGGCGATGAGTTTGCGTATGAATCTGCTGCTAACCTTGGCACAACATGCAGCAGTTACTGATAACGGCCAGTTGTGGCGCCAGAGTATTGACCAGTTGCTACCTCTGATTAGCGAATTGAAAGGCCGTACCGAAGCTGTAAATGATGTCATCAGCCGACTGAAATCCCTGCGCTCTGCTGCCATTGAGCAACAAAAAGTGGAACAACTTGATGCCCTTGAAGCATTATCGAAAGCTGTTGTCACGGGAGGTCTGCAATGAAGTGGTTGATCGTTGTTCTCGCATTGATGGTGGCCGGAGCGATCCTCGGGCCGATCTCCTCCGGTAACGCCGGTTACGTATTAATTCAATTTGCCGGCTGGTCATTTGAAACATCGGTAATTGCTCTTGCCATCATAACCGTTATTGCGGTGGTCGCCGTTAGTCTTATTGTCGCGACAATAAATGCGCTGTTACGACGGACGCGTAAAAGTGGCAAGTGGCTCGCACAAAGACGCGAGCAAAGGGCCAAACAATTAGTTAAGACAGCACAACTAGAGCTATTGCAGCACAACTATATGGACGCACTGCAATGTTTTGAAAAAGCTTATAAGAAGCATTCCAGCGCTGGTATTGCTGCTCAGGCAAGTTACTCAGCACAGCAATGCAATGAGTATGGTAAGGCGGAGTTCTGGCGCGATAAAGCCGGAGCCGACTACTTAAAAACCAACTGGATTTTAAAGGCCAAGCGTATCGAAAGCCTTAAGAGCTCTGATACCAGTGAGGCTGCCCGGGAAATGCAGGAACTGCTGCAGCGCGACCCTAAGGATCCCTATATTTGGCAGCTGGCAACCGAGGTTTATATTAAGTCAGAGCGCTGGCAGCAGCTCACCGATATTATGCCATCCATCGAGCGTTATGCAGGCTTTGATGACAAGCGACTAGCGGAGCTAAAACATCAGGTTATGTATCAGCGTTTTCTCGAAGAAGGACGAAAAAGCGACGATGCGCTTTTCCAGCAGTGGCGCTCTTTAAGCAAGTCCGAACGCAATACTGACTGGATCCGCTTAAGTTATGCCGATGCGCTTAGACATTTTGGTAAAAAAGAGGCCTGCGCTAAAATTATCTATAAAGGTTTAAAGCGTGGTGATTTGAGCATCGAGCAGGCCAACAGCCGAGGCTTGTTATTCGCCAATTATGCGAAATTAGTCGAGCACGTGCAGGACACATTAAAGCGCAATCCTGACCATAAAGGGTACCTTAGGGCTCTTGCGTTACTGGCATTTGACAATAAAGATTATTCTTTAGCTCAACGCGCTATGAGTAAATTAATCGATAACTCAGATAGCACCGAAGATTGGGTATTGATGGGCGATATTTACAATGCCCTGGGAGACAGCCAGCTGGCTGCCAACGCTTATCAAAAAGCGTTGGCATAGCTCGCGTTCTACTGGCGAACCCCTTCGATGGAAAAGTACAAATAGACTTCTTCAGCTGCCGGTCCCAGGTTGTAGTTAATGTCGTAATCGGCCAGGGTTAAGTCGACTTCACCCTCAAAGCCACGACGGAAACCACCCCAGGGATCTTCGCCCGCCCCAACATGCTCGACATCAATTGCAATCTCACGGGTCACGCCGTTGAGGGTAAAGTTACCGTACATGGTTCCCTCACCACTACTATCTTCGTCCGGGACATAACGGGTGCTTTCAAAGCGCGCAGTGGGATATTCTTTTACGTTCAGGAAGTCCTCGCCGCGCAAGTGCTTATCACGCTCAGCGTGATTACTGTCTACACTCGCGGTGTCGATCGTGACATTTATAGAGGCGTTTTCGGGAGCATTTTCATCATAGTTGAAATTACCTTCAAACTCATTAAAACGGCCTAACAGCCAGCTATAGCCCAAATGATTAATTTTGAACTGGATAAACGCATGCTGACCCTCTATATCAATTTTGTACTCTTCGGCAGCACCTGTGGTGCTGAATATTGCGCTACTTGCCAGCGCCGCTGCTATTAGTGTCTTTTTCATAATTAAATCCTCTTAGTTTTGCCAAACATCCGGACAAATGAACTGTCTTTATTAATGAAGTGATGCTTAAGTGCTGCCAGTGCGTGGCCGCCGGCCACTATCATCAGTGCCACTGCTGCGTACCAATGCACTTCGCCAGCGACATCGGCCTGGCCAGGTAAGTCGGTAATTAATGCCGGAACCGAAAACAAACCGAAAACACTAATTGAGCTACCGTCGGCAGTCGATATCAGAAAGCCACTGAGCATTACTGTGAATAGCAATAAATAAAGTAATAGATGACTAATTTTTGCGCCCAGGCGTTCAAGTCGACTTCCGATCGGCTCCGGCTTGGTGTTCACAAGCATCCACAGCACGCGTAACACACTAATGGCAAGTAAGGTAATACCAAAAGACTTATGCCACCAGGGGCCAAGTCGGTACCAGTCATCATAGTACGTCAGCGTGAGCATCCACCAGCCTAGTGCAAAAAGACCAATAACCATTAAGGCAGTCAACCAGTGAATAACGATGGCAATGGTGCCGTAGCGGGTTTCTGTATTTTTAAGCATTGTCTCTATTTATTTGCTCTTGAAATACACATGCTAGTCCAATTTTATGAAATAAAAACTGGTAAATATCGCGGATTTAATCCTAAAAAAACGAAAAGAATCTTGCAGAGTGGTGCTGGGCATTAAATACGTAGGTAACCGTCGGTTTAGCGACGGGCATAAAAAAACCCCGACCATCTGGCCGGGGTTGTTTATTTGAAGTCTGGCGGTGTCCTACTCTCACATGGGGAGACCCCACACTACCATCGGCGCTGGTATGTTTCACTACTGGGTTCGGAATGGAGCCAGGTGGTGCCATACCGCTATGGCCGCCAGACAAAAACTGTCACAACATAAAAATCTGATTGTACATGCCACTCAATTTGTCGCGTCTTACGCAACCTATGTCTTTGCAGAGCGTTCAAACTTGTCTCAACAATTACAAACACCTTGGGTGTTGTATGGTTAAGTCTCACGGGCAATTAGTACGGGTTAGCTCAACGCATTACTGCGCTTCCACACCCCGCCTATCAACGTTGTAGTCTTCAACAACCCTTTAGAGCACTCAAAGTGCTAGTGAGAGCTTATCTCGAGGCTCGCTTCCCGCTTAGATGCTTTCAGCGGTTATCGATCCCGAACGTAGCTACCCGGCAGTGCCACTGGCGTGACAACCGGAACACCAGAGGTTCGTCCACTCCGGTCCTCTCGTACTAGGAGCAGCCCCTCTCAACTCTCAAACGCCCACGGCAGATAGGGACCGAACTGTCTCACGACGTTCTAAACCCAGCTCGCGTACCACTTTAAATGGCGAACAGCCATACCCTTGGGACCGACTTCAGCCCCAGGATGTGATGAGCCGACATCGAGGTGCCAAACACCGCCGTCGATATGAACTCTTGGGCGGTATCAGCCTGTTATCCCCGGAGTACCTTTTATCCGTTGAGCGATGGCCCTTCCATTCAGAACCACCGGATCACTATGACCTACTTTCGTATCTGCTCGACGTGTCTGTCTCGCAGTTAAGCTGGCTTCTGCCATTGCACTAACCGTACGATGTCCGACCGTACTTAGCCAACCTTCGTGCTCCTCCGTTACTCTTTGGGAGGAGACCGCCCCAGTCAAACTACCCACCAGGCACTGTCCCCACACCCGATAAGGGTGCCAGGTTAGAACATCAAACATACAAGGGTGGTATTTCAAGGGTGGCTCCACACCAACTGGCGCCGGTGTTTCATAGCCTCCCACCTATCCTACACATGTAGGTTCAATGTTCAGTGCCAAGCTGTAGTAAAGGTTCACGGGGTCTTTCCGTCTAGCCGCGGGTACACTGCATCTTCACAGCGATTTCAATTTCACTGAGTCTCGGGTGGAGACAGCGTGGCCATGGTTACACCATTCGTGCAGGTCGGAACTTACCCGACAAGGAATTTCGCTACCTTAGGACCGTTATAGTTACGGCCGCCGTTTACCGGGGCTTCGATCAAGAGCTTCGCTTACGCTAACCCCATCAATTAACCTTCCGGCACCGGGCAGGTGTCACACCCTATACGTCCTCTTTCGAGTTAGCAGAGTGCTGTGTTTTTAATAAACAGTCCCAGCCACCTGGTCACTGCGACCGCCGGCAGCTCATGACGCGAAGTCAATCACCACCAGCGGCGTACCTTCTCCCGAAGTTACGGTACTATTTTGCCTAGTTCCTTCACCCGAGTTCTCTCAAGCGCCTTAGTATTCTCTACCTGACCACCTGTGTCGGTTTCGGGTACGGTCAATGTTTATCTGAAGCTTAGAGGCTTTTCCCGGAAGCATGGCATCAACAGCTTCGCACCCTTGGGTGCTCGTCTCGTGTCTCGGCCTTAAGAGTCCGGATTTACCTAAACTCTCAGCCTACGCACTTTCACCGGGACTACCAACGCCCGGCCTGCCTAGCCTTCTCCGTCCCCCCATCGCAATAAACATCGGTACAGGAATATTAACCTGTTTTCCATCGACTACGCGTTTCCGCCTCGCCTTAGGGGCCGACTTACCCTACCCTGATTAGCATGGGATAGGAAACCTTGGTCTTCCGGCGTGGGAGTTTTTCACTCCCATTATCGTTACTCATGTCAGCATTCGCACTTCTGATACGTCCAGCATGCTTCTCAACACACCTTCATCCGCTTACAGAACGCTCCCCTACCCAGCACATAAATGCGCTGCCGCAGCTTCGGTGTATGGCTTAGCCCCGTTACATCTTCCGCGCAGGCCGACTCGACTAGTGAGCTATTACGCTTTCTTTAAAGGATGGCTGCTTCTAAGCCAACCTCCTAGCTGTCTGTGCCTTCCCACATCGTTTCCCACTGAGCCATAACTTTGGGACCTTAGCTGGCGGTCTGGGTTGTTTCCCTCTCCACGACGGACGTTAGCACCCGCCGTGTGTCTCCCGGATAGTACTCTGCGGTATTCGGAGTTTGCATGGGGTTGGTAAGTCGGGATGACCCCCTAGCCCAAACAGTGCTCTACCCCCGCAGGTATTCGTCCGAGGCTCTACCTAAATAGATTTCGGGGAGAACCAGCTATCTCCGGGCTTGATTAGCCTTTCACTCCTAGCCACAAGTCATCCCCTAATTTTTCAACATTAGTGGGTTCGGTCCTCCAATTGATGTTACTCAATCTTCAACCTGCTCATGGTTAGATCGCCCGGTTTCGGGTCTATACCCTGCAACTCAACGCCCAGTTAAGACTCGGTTTCCCTACGGCTTCCCTATACGGTTAACCTTGCTACAGAATATAAGTCGCTGACCCATTATACAAAAGGTACGCAGTCACCCCTCATGGAGGCTCCTACTGCTTGTACGTACACGGTTTCAGGTTCTGTTTCACTCCCCTCGCCGGGGTTCTTTTCGCCTTTCCCTCACGGTACTGGTTCACTATCGGTCAGTTGGGAGTATTTAGCCTTGGAGGATGGTCCCCCCATGTTCAGTCAGGATAACACGTGTCCCGACCTACTCGATTTCACTTACTATGTGCCGTCACATACCGGGCTATCACCGTCTGTGGCTCCGCTTCCCAGCGGATTCTGCTAACACTTAATAAGCTTAAGGGCTGTTTCCCGTTCGCTCGCCGCTACTGAGGAAATCTCAATTGATTTCTTTTCCTCCGGGTACTTAGATGTTTCAGTTCTCCGGGTTCGCTTCCTGGCACCTATAGATTCAGTGCCGGATACTCTGTAAACAGAGTGGGTTTCCCCATTCGGAAATCCATGACTCAAATGACTCTTACTGTCTTATCATGGCTTATCGCAAGTTAGTACGTCCTTCATCGCCTCCAACTGCCTAGGCATCCACCGTGTACGCTTAGTCACTTAACCATACAACCCCAAAGTGTCTGCTTGCGCTTAACTTCAGTGCTGTAATGCAACTAAGATTGTTTGTTCTTTGCTGTACACAAGTTCGATACGCCTCTACCTTACACATAGGTTCAAATAGAGTGGCATTTCTTACTTTTTTACAATCAGCTTTTCATGTTGTTAAAGAGCGCGTAACACAAGGTTACCGGTAAATGTTTTCAATAAAACACTTAACGCTAACATCGTTTCCTGCGTCAGGACGCAGGATACGGTTAGAGAAGAATATGGTGGAGCCAAGCGGGATCGAACCGCTGACCTCCTGCGTGCAAGGCAGGCGCTCTCCCAGCTGAGCTATGGCCCCCTAGTGCTTGTCTAAAACACCGGCAGCTGCGTTGCGCGTTTCGTTCAATCGGTCACATACCATCGAGGTATGCTCCCTCACTCACTCAACGTGCGCCTTGCTGTCGGCGCTTTAGCCTGCGCGTGCTGACATCGGGGAAACCCTCTTCTCAACATCGCGGCTAACCTAATAAGGGAATTTCAAGCGAGGGCAAGGCCATCTACTTGAAATGCTTTTGGCGTTCTGGCAAGGCGGAGGCAAGGAAGCATACACCAGTATGCGACGAAGCCGACAACGCAGTCCAGAGCGTCAAAATGGTGGGTCTGAGTAGACTTGAACTACCGACCTCACCCTTATCAGGGGTGCGCTCTAACCAGCTGAGCTACAGACCCAGTAACCTTCAGGCATTACGTCGCGTCAGGACGCGACCTACCCGAATTCTTCTCTATTGCTATCAAGCCTGCAAACTGTGTGGACACTTACTGCCGTAAGCTGTTTTGTAAGGAGGTGATCCAGCCGCAGGTTCCCCTACGGCTACCTTGTTACGACTTCACCCCAGTCATGAACCACACCGTGGTGATCGTTCTCCCGAAGGTTAAACTAACCACTTCTGGTGCAGCCCACTCCCATGGTGTGACGGGCGGTGTGTACAAGGCCCGGGAACGTATTCACCGTGGCATTCTGATCCACGATTACTAGCGATTCCGACTTCATGGAGTCGAGTTGCAGACTCCAATCCGGACTACGACGCACTTTATGAGATTCGCTAACCATCGCTGGCTTGCTGCCCTTTGTATGCGCCATTGTAGCACGTGTGTAGCCCATCCCGTAAGGGCCATGATGACTTGACGTCGTCCCCACCTTCCTCCGGTTTATCACCGGCAGTCTCCCCAGAGTTCCCACCATTACGTGCTGGCAACTAAGGATAAGGGTTGCGCTCGTTGCGGGACTTAACCCAACATCTCACAACACGAGCTGACGACAGCCATGCAGCACCTGTCTCAGTGTTCCCGAAGGCACTAATCCATCTCTGGAAAATTCACTGGATGTCAAGGGATGGTAAGGTTCTTCGCGTTGCATCGAATTAAACCACATGCTCCACCGCTTGTGCGGGCCCCCGTCAATTCATTTGAGTTTTAACCTTGCGGCCGTACTCCCCAGGCGGTCAACTTAGTGCGTTAGCTGCGTTACTCACGTCTTAAAGACACGAACAACTAGTTGACATCGTTTACGGCGTGGACTACCAGGGTATCTAATCCTGTTTGCTCCCCACGCTTTCGTACCTCAGCGTCAGTCTCTGACCAGGTGGCCGCCTTCGCCACCGGTATTCCTTCCAATATCTACGCATTTCACCGCTACACTGGAAATTCTACCACCCTCTTCAGGACTCTAGCGTGCCAGTTCAAAATGCCATTCCCAGGTTGAGCCCGGGGCTTTCACATCTTGCTTAACACACCGCCTACGTACGCTTTACGCCCAGTAATTCCGATTAACGCTTGCACCCTCCGTATTACCGCGGCTGCTGGCACGGAGTTAGCCGGTGCTTCTTCTGTGGCTAACGTCAACTGTAACCGCTATTAACGATTACCCTTTCCTCACCACTGAAAGTGCTTTACAACCCGAAGGCCTTCTTCACACACGCGGCATGGCTGGATCAGGGTTGCCCCCATTGTCCAATATTCCCCACTGCTGCCTCCCGTAGGAGTCTGGGCCGTGTCTCAGTCCCAGTGTGGCTGATCATCCTCTCAGAACAGCTAGGGATCGTCGCCTTGGTGAGCCATTACCTCACCAACTAGCTAATCCCGCTTGGGCCCATCTCTAGGTGTGAGGTCCGAAGATCCCCCACTTTGGTCCGTAGACATTATGCGGTATTAGCCACCGTTTCCAGTGGTTGTCCCCCGCCTAGAGGCAAGTTCCCAAGTATTACTCACCCGTCCGCCGCTCGTCATCTTCCAGCAAGCTGGAAATGTTACCGCTCGACTTGCATGTGTTAGGCCTGCCGCCAGCGTTCAATCTGAGCCATGATCAAACTCTTCAATTAAAAGTAGTTCAATCAACTCAATAAATTACGCGTTTTTGCTTAACTTCGTTACCGAAGTCTTGCTGAACACTCATTCAAAAGTTGCAATACAATTTTCGTTTGCTTACTTTCGCAAGTGCCCACACAGTTTGCTTGGCTTGATATATTGTTAAAGAGCGTTTCTCAGCAGCCTTGCTGCGAGAGGTGCGTATTCTACACACCTGATGTTTTTCGTCAATACTTTTTTGTAAAAAGATTTTCAGTAAAACATCTGTTTTCGGCGGCTTCGTTGCCTGCCTTGAACGTGGAGCGCATTTTAGAGATTTATGTCCCACCGTCAAGACCTTTTTTGCAATTTTAAGTGGTTTTATTGCCGTTAGATTAAAGATGCAGCAGATCGCTGCTTTTCCACCCGAATTCCGCTTGCGTTAGGCTTTATTCCTCAGGTCTGTTATAAATAAGTTAAGCATAAAAGCACTTTTAACTAACGATAAAAACTTTGGGGAGCAGATAATGGCGGACATCCGTAGCTTTCATGAGCAACACCCGGTAATAGGCGAACGCGTTTATCTGGATAACAGTTCAGTTATTGTCGGTGACGTTCGGATTGGCGATGATAGCAGTATCTGGCCAATGGTTGCAGCGCGGGGCGATGTAAACTCTATTACTATAGGTAGCAGAAGCAACATTCAGGACGGCTGCATTCTGCATGTGACGCGGCGCTCTTCTCAAAATCCTGAGGGCCACCCGTTGATTATTGGCGATAATGTAACCGTAGGACACCATTGTATGCTGCATGGCTGCAAGTTAGGTCATCGCATCTTAGTTGGCATGTCTGCGGTGATAATGGACGATGTCATTGTCGAAGACGAGGTGATTATTGGGGCGGGTAGTTTAGTCCCTCCTGGTAAGCGGCTGGAAAAAGGCTATCTATATGTCGGCAGTCCGGTAGAAAAGAAACGCGCGTTAAACCAAAACGAGCGGGACTTCCTGAGCCAGTCGGCGCAAAATTATGTTGATTTAAAAAATGATTACCTGATGGATGTTCACCCTATTTCCTGACATTAACCTTAGTTAATGAAAGCGTCGCTCATGTAGCCGGTCAACGGATAATAAATGCGTCTTGTCTGCAAGTCGGCCGGCAACCACATGAGTCACTCCCTGATGGCTTTCGATTACGCCTTTTACCCATAATAAGCGGCTGGATAAAAACGCTTTCTTAAATTGCCGCGCCGTATTGGCCCAAACAACAACATTGATATTGCCCGTTTCGTCTTCCAGAGTAATAAAGGTTACACCACTTTTAGTACCAGGCCGTTGCCGGCAAGTGACCAGCCCAGCTACCTGAATCAGGCTTCCGGAGCGACGTGAACTGAGTTGGTCAGCCACAATACACGGAGATAACTCCGGATGTTCCCGGACTAAAGCCATAGGGTGC
Organism: Idiomarina seosinensis; assembly: GCF_044797955.1. Taxonomy (GTDB): domain Bacteria; phylum Pseudomonadota; class Gammaproteobacteria; order Enterobacterales; family Alteromonadaceae; genus Idiomarina; species Idiomarina seosinensis_A. Next base: position 2,490,191 of record NZ_CP085211.1, read on the forward strand.
CGCCTTAGGGTTAACCCCGTACTGGCATAGTCGTAGCGGACATTTTCCTGCTCGTTTGGCTGGTCAGGTGTCTGCTCATATTGTTCCTGTACGCCGCTGAACAATGGTAACTGCTGATCACTAATAACCAGTGCATCCCAACTCGCCTGATATCGATGGCCGGAAATACTTTTTAATGCATCAGCTTTAGCCAGGGCTTCAATATCCGACTCATATAAATGGGCTTGTCGTAAAGACTCTATGGCTGGGAACCCACTACCGCGACAAAGCAAAGCCGCCTTTACTCTTTCTTTTGCCAGGCCAGTGATTTGACGCAGCCCGATGCGAATAACGTCCCCCTGTTCCGCTAACCACTGATAGTCCCAGTCACTGGCATTGATATCCACGGGCAGAAAGCGTACCCCGTGCCGTTTGGCATCCTGAATGAGTTGCGAAGCCGAATAAAAACCCATAGGCAGGCTATTCAACAGACCAGTGTAAAAAGCACTTGGGT